>CAUJJW010000364.1 GCA_963205105.1 Verrucomicrobiota bacterium
TTCCGGGGGGCGAGACGCCCGCCGCTACGAACGACGGGTTCGAGAGAAGATGAAAATCGCCGGACCCCGCGGAGGGCCCGGCGTTAGGTTTCGTTCAAGGAATCGGCCGGACCTCAGTTACCGCCGCCGTGCGGCTTGGTCACCATTTCCATCACGCGATCCAGGTTGAAGCTGCCAGGCTTCTGGCGCGGGGGAAATTCCTTGAAACTCTGGAGCCAGTTGCCCACGTAGCCCGCCGCCGGTGCGATCAGAAACATGTGCTCGGCAAACCAGCGGTTGTAATCCATGCCTTCCTCGAAGGCCCGCTCGAAGGGATCCATGCGCAGGTTGGTCAGCATCGGCGCGCGCAAGGCTTCGAAGGGTTCCATCCACACGTGCAGTCCATGCGCATTCTGGCGCAGAAATGTGGCCTTCCAGGGACCATAGCGCAGGGCCGCCACGCTGCCGTCGTCGGTCCAGTAAATGAACTCCTTGCGCGGCCATTCGCCTTCGCCTTTCAGAGCGGGCATCAAGTTGTAGCCGTCGAGGTGAACCTTGTAGGTGGCATTGCCAATCTTGCGGCCCTTGAGCAGATCCTCCTTCACCGTCGTGTCACCCGCGGCGGCGAGCAGGGTGGGCACCATGTCCTCGTGCGCACCGATGTCATTGATGATGGTTCCCGGCTTGATCACGCCCGGCCAACGAATGACGCAGGGCACCCGGTAACCGCCCTCCCATTGGGTGTTCTTCTCACCGCGAAACATCGTGGAACCGCCATCGGGCCAGCTCATGAATTCCGCGCCATTGTCGGTCGAATACATCACGATGGTGTTCTCTTCGAGACCGAGCTGCTTGAGCTTGGCGAGCACCTGCCCGACGTGGCCGTCGTGTTCCACCATGCCGTCCGCGTAAATGCCCAACCCCGTCTTGCCTTCGGACTCCTTCTTCAAATGGGTGAAGATGTGCATGCGGGTGGAGTTCCACCACAGCAGGAACGGCTTGTCCGCGCTCTTGGCGCGCTCCATGAAGTCCAGCGCCTTGACCGTGACTTCCTCGTCAATGGTCTCCATGCGCTTCCGGGTCAGCGGCCCGGTGTCGGTGATCCGGCCATCCGCGAAGCTGTGAATGACACCGCGGGGTCCGAACCGTTTCTTGAAGGCCGGGTCCTTGGGATAGTCCGGGTGCTCGGGTTCCTCCTCGGCATTCAGGTGGTAAAGATTGCCAAAGAATTCATCGAATCCGTGCGCCGTCGGCAGCATCTCGTCGCGGTCGCCGAGGTGGTTCTTGCCGAACTGACCCGTCATGTACCCCAGCGGCTTGAGCAGGGTGGCGATGGTGGGGTCTTCCTTCTTCATGCCTTCAGGGGCACCCGGCAGCCCGACCTTGGTCAGGCCAGTGCGGATCGGGGATTGGCCGGTCACGAAGGCAGCCCGCCCGGCGGTGCAGCTCTGCTGTCCGTACCAGTCGGTGAACATCGCGCCTTCGCGGCCGATGCGGTCGATGTTGGGCGTCTTGTATCCCATCATCCCGTGGTTGTAGGCGCTGACATTGAACTGGCCAATGTCGTCGCCCCAGATGATGAGGATGTTGGGTTTTTTGTCCGCTGCGTGGGACGGGACCACGGCGCCGAAAAGGGCCAGGCCCGCCGCCAGCAGCGACAGAGCACGTTGATGGAATGATGGGGTTGGAGTCATGTTGGATGGTGGGTTGTGAACGATGGAATGGATGTTCCAGAGCCATGCGTCAGTCCGGCGAAACCGTCCAACCGGAGTCTGGATTGTAGGCCTGGATGCTTCTGGCGAGCTTGGTGGTTCGGGGACCCAGATCCTTCTGATAGACGCGCCCCTGTTGATTCACGATGAAGGTCATGATGCCGGTTTCACCGTAGCCGGCAGGCCAAGCCAGCATGGCGAAGCCTCCGATCATGTTCCCGTTGATCACATAACCGTGTTTTCCGCCGGGCGCGTTCGGCCCCTGACGCAATAGCGGCTTGAACAGATAGCCGTGGAGCGGCCTGGGCCCCGACGTTTCCCCGGTGCTCTTTCGGTATCCTTCAGCCTGCGCCGCGGCCACCAGAGGACCCAGCGGACTGATCTCACCGTCGGTTTGAGGGGACCAGTAGAGCCCATCCTTGGTGCCCGGAGTGCTGAGGACGTTCTGCGCGAACTCCAAAACCTCATCCTGGTCCCGATCCCGGCTGGCGTACTCCCGTTGCGCCAGAACATAGGCCCGCAGAACCTCGATGGTCTCCAGTTCATTGGCGCCAATCCTGCGGTTCAGCAGTTCGTCCGCGCCCGCCGCCGTGTCAAAAACCCAGGAGCCGTCCTTTTCAACGATCGGCACCGGGAAAGGCCACGCCTCATGCCCAATCTCCAGGGTCTGGCGGCTGGCCGACTCACGCACCAACCGATTCGCTTCGGCAAAACGATTCACGAAGGAAGAGAACTCATTCTCCGCCTGGACGACGTCCGGATTCACCAGGACGTCCGTCGCCGGTCCGAAGATGGCGCGTAGTTCCGTTCGGTTGGTGGTTGCCAAGGCACTGGTGAGGGCGGCCACCGCAGCCTCCGCCGAGGTAAAGGCTCTCCCAGTCTCGGCGGCGCCGGTGTTCCATGCCAAGAGCATGGACAGGGCGACGCCCATCAGGCCGCTGACATTCCGGGACGGTCGCAGATAACGCATCTTCATGGGAAATAGTGGTCGGAAGGTTGTGGAAGTCTCGTGGTTACCGCCGGCGTCCCCCAGCCCCGCCCCCGCCTCGACTCATCGCTCCGCGATGGCTGGATTGCCTCGCCCCGGCCCCCCCGCCTCCGCTTCCGAAGGCGCTCGTATGGGATCCTCCGGAGGCAGGCGCTGCCGTCGCGCGACCGCTGGAGGGACTGGGACTCGGCCGACCGGCCGCCGGCGTCGTGGCCGGTCTCGGGGCGGCGGATGAAGCCACAGGAGATGGCCTGGCCGCTGGAGCGGCACTGGTTGCCGCAGAACTCCACCCTCGCGATTGCGCCGTGTTGGCGGAGGGCTTGGCGGTCATCGCCCCCGAAGTGCTCATGCGATTCGAGTCCGGCTGCCACTTCTGGGCCGTCGTGGTCGATCGGTTGATGTTATTAACGTTTACGTTGTTGTTGTTGATGTTGACGTTTCGATTGATGTCGATGTCGACATCCCCGTGGTACCCTCCCCCGCCACCCCACACGGCAACACCATGGTGTCCCACGTAAATGCCCCCGCCATGCCAGTCGCACGTGTTGTTAGCAATGATCGCCCCCACCGCCACGCCGACGGCGAACGTGATCACGGGCGGCGGCCCCACATAAACCGGCGGAGGGTAGTAGATGGTCGGCGGGTAGGTCGGGACGTACACCACCTGCGGATTCGCCGGCTGAATCTGGACGACCGTGTTGGTCACCACGACAACCTTCGTCTCGATGGTCTTTTCGATGATGGTGTTGGTGACCACGATCACCTGCTGCGGGGTGGTCTTGAGAACCCCGGCTGAGTTGGCCTTGGCACGCAGCATCTGGATGGTGTCCATCAACTCCTTGGGCTGCTGTACGAACGCCTGCCCCAGACTCATCGTCCAGGTGAGGTCCTCGTTCATCTTCCGGATCATGTCCGGAAACTTGGCCACGGCCTTCACGTTCTCGTCCCAGGGCTGCTCATCGACTTTGGCGATATTGTTCGTGTCCTGGATGAACCGGGCCGCCTGCACGATCTCCAGGGGATACACCGACGCCGGCAAAACAATGGCGATCAAGGGATCTGGATGAAGGGCGATGGGCGCCACCAGCTTTTCCAGGTCCGCGGCGCTGGCCTGGGGGGGAGCCGAAGGAGGCGGGGCCGCTCCGGTCGACTGAGCGCGGACACCCAACCCAAGGGTGAGGCCCAGTGCGACCATCAAAAGCCGGAAGATCATCGTGTTCATAATGGTTCTGTAGCCCCAAATCCTGGGACCCTCGTGGCAACGTGAATGGGCAGTTGAGGCAGTGCCGAGAATCAAGCGATGGGCCCGAAGAAGCATCCTCGGGATTCGCTAATCGTGCGACGGAGGGTGAGGCATCGCCGCGACTTTGTCATGCCGCCATTTCAAGCTCGTGGGCCGCGGGGCTTATCTCCGTCTTGAGAATGGGAGATCCAAGCATCGGAGGGTTTTGGACAGGATTCACAGGATGAACAGGATTCACAGGATTCACAGGATTCACAGGATTCACAGGATTCACAGGATTCACAGGATTCACAGGATTCACAGGATGAACAGGATGCTGAGCGGAACGATTCAGATGAAATCCATGGAGTTCACGCCAAGACGCCAGGACCTCGAATCGCCAACCCAAAGCGGATCCATCTGCGACTGGACGCCCCGGTGTTGCGACCCGTAATCATACCCGGCCCTCGATCCCGGGCGTCCCCATGAACACAACCCGTTTTCATGCTACGCGGCGGCGGATGGCGACCGGACTTCTGTTGTGTCTGTTCGCCTCGGCAACCGCAGCCGCCAACGATTCTGTCGCGATGGCCCTGGGGAAGATCCGGCCTCAGGGAGGGGTGGTTCGAGTCGCCGCCCCGTTCTCGCTCCAAGGCCCTTCGCTCGTCGCCGAACTGGGTGTCGAGGCCGGAGACCAGGTCGAACGCGGCCAACTTCTCGCCCGCACCCACATGCATCGAGCCGCCGAGGCCGCGGTGAACCAAGCCGCTTCGGCGGTCGCCGTCAGTCAAGCTCGGCTGGCCATCGTGGAAAGCGGCCTCAAGCCCGCCGAAGTCGCTGCCCTCGCCGCCGAGGCGGCTCGCGAGCGCTCGGACATGGCGGAAGCGGCTCTGCTCTTGGGCCGCGCCCAGCGTCTGCGCGCGGAGAACACCATTTCCGCCCAGGAACTTGAAAACGCCCAAACCCGCTGGCAATCGGCCTCCAACCGCGTCTCCGCCGCAACCCAGCGGCTCGCGGCAGGCGCGGAAGTGCGGGCCGTGGATGTCGACCTCGCCCGGGCGGAGGTCGCCGCCGCGGAAGCCCTGACGGAACGCGCGCGTCGGGAACTGGAACAAACCGAGATTCGCGCACCGTTCGACGGTGAGGTCATCGACATCCACGCCTTCCCCGGAGAGGTCGCCTCCGCCGGGCTTCTCGATCTTGGACGTACCCGCACGATGGAAGTGCTGGCCGAGGTTTACGAATCGGACATCCGAAAGGTGAAGCTCCAGCAGAAGGCGGAGGTCCGCGGTGACGCCCTGGTCCATCCAATGCAAGCCCGGGTCATCGCCATCGGACGCCAGGTGAAACCCAACCGGCTGATGAACCCGGATCCCGCCGCGTTCGCCGACAACCGGGTCATCGAAGTCACCTTGGAGCTGACGGACTCCGACCTGGCCGCCGGGCTTTCGGGAGCTTTGGTGAACGTTCGATTCCTACCGTGATCCTTCCATCCGTCTCCCAGGTGCTTCACGGCATCCGCCCTTCCGGCGTTCCGCTGGCCTGGCGTCAGTTGCTGGCGCGACCGCTCCGCTTCGCGGCCGCCGTCTCCGGAATCGCGTTTGCCTCGCTCATGATGCTGATGCAACTCGGCTTCCGCGATGCCCTCTACGACAGCGTTTGCCTCTTCCATCAAGCCCTCGATGGCGACCTCGTCCTGATCAGCCGCGACTACGATTACCTCGCCGATCCACGCACGCTTCCACGCCGACGACTGACCCAGGCCCTCGCGGTGCCTGGCGTCCAGGACGCCGGAGCCTTCGCCCTGGCACTGGCCCCCTGGAAAAACCCCGACACGCTCCATGACCGCACCATTTTCGTCATCGCCTTCGAACCGGACGGGCCTGGGTTGAAGTTGGAAGGACTGGAACCTCTTCGCGATGCGCTGAAGCTGGAAAACCGCGTCCTCTTTGACAGCGCGTCCAGACCCGAGTTCGGCAGCGTCATGGACCGACTGGGCCGGGGTGAGGACCTGAGCACCGAACTCGCCAGACGCCGAGTCCAGGTCGCTGGCGCGGTCCGGATGGGAACGTCCTTCGCCGCGGACGGGAATCTGGTCATGGGCATGCCCGCCTACCGTCGACTGTTCCCGGAACGCCCGCCGGGCAGCGTGAACCTGGTCCTCCTGCAGCTTGAACCGGGCGCGGATCCCAAGGCGGTCCAGGTGAAACTGCGCCAAACCCTGCCCGACGACACCCGGGTCCTGACCCGCGCGGAACTCATGCGTGAGGAAGTCGATTACTGGGCACGCCGGACACCCATCGGGTTCGTCATCACGGCAGGGCTTGTCGTGGGTTTCATCGTGGGCGCGGTCATCGTGTACCAGATCCTTTACACCGACCTCACCGATCACCTCCGGGAATACGCCGTGCTCAAGGCGACCGGCTGCTCCGACGCCTTCCTGCATGGCATCGTCTGGCAACAATCCGTCATCCTCGCCGTCGGCGGTTTCCTGCCCGCCACGCTTCTCGCCTGGGCCGTTCTCGCCCTCACGCGGGCCGCGACGTCGCTTCCCGCCGGCCTGAGCCTGGGAAAATCCGCCCTGGTCCTCACCCTCACCACCGGCATGTGTGTGGTGGCGGGGACCTTTGCCCTTCGCGTCCTTCGGCAAGCCGACCCCGCCGAGGTCTTCTAGACCGGCGCCGTCCCATGAAGCCTGCCCCCCTCCTGACCTTGCGCGACGTGCGCCATGGATTCGGAACGGGCTCCGCCCACAAGCAGGTGCTGCATGGCATCGACATGGACCTTTACCCCGGCGAGATCGTCATCCTCACCGGACCGTCGGGGAGCGGAAAAACCACCCTGCTGACGCTCGGAGGCGCCTTGCGCACCGTCCAGGCCGGCCAGGTTTCCGCCTTCGGATTCGAACTGGCAGGCGCCTCGCCATCGACGCAGCTCGAGGTGCGCCGTCGGATTGGATTCATCTTCCAACAACCCAATTTGCTCGAGTCGCTGACAGCGGCTCAAAACGTCCAACTCGCCCTCGCCTGGAAGGGCCCGGTCCCACCCCAGGAAGCACGCCGCCTCGCACTCGATCAGCTCCGCGCCGTCGGCCTTGGGGATTTCGCTGAACGCCAACCTTCCCAGCTTTCCGGCGGCCAACGCCAGCGGGTCGCCATTGCTCGAGCTTTGGTCGTCCAACCGAAGCTGATCCTGGCGGATGAACCCACCAGCGCTCTCGACCGCACCACCGGCAGGGAGATCGTCGACCTGCTTCAGCACCTCGCCCGTCGCGAGCAATGCGCGATCCTCCTGGTCACCCACGATCACCGGATCCTCGACATCGCCGACCGCCACCTTGCGCTCGAGGACGGACGGCTGGTTTCCCTGGCCCGGGAAGCCTCCCTCCAAACCCATCAGGTGCTCGACGGACTGGCACGTGCCAGTCGAGCCAAGGATTTGACCCGGGAAATTGCGTCCCTCGACGAACCGCAGCTGTTCCAATTCCTCGCAGAATCCACGGAGGAACTTGCGCAGTTGGGTCGGGGCATCGATGCCGCCCGCCAACACCTGGCGACCTCGCTGCTGGACCGCCTGTTGGTCGCCGCCACCGTCAAGGCTGGGCAATGGCTGGAAGCGGAGCGTGTCACCCTGTTCCTGGTCGACCAGCCCGCGCGCAAACTCCGGTCACGCGTGGCCCAGACGGATGGGCTCGGCATGCTCAGCATCGAAGTGAGTCTGGACGCTGGCATCGCCGGTCACGTGGCTCGGCACGGGGAGATTCTCAACCTCTCCGACGCCTACACCTCTCCCCTCTTCAACCCCGAAGTGGACCAGCGCACCGGGTATCGCACCCGGAGCGTTCTTTGCGTCCCGCTGCGCGACGAAACGCACCGGGTCTTCGCCGTGGCCCAGGCCCTCAACAAGCAAGGCGGGGCCGCATTCTCCACTGAGGATGCGGATCGTTTCCAAACCCTGTTGCACCCCTTGGGAAGGCTGCTCCGACAGGTTCTTGAGACTGAGAAGACGCTGCACCCCATCTCATCGACTCCAACGTCCAAGTGAGTGAGAGCAACTTCTTCCACCCATTGACGTCGCCGGGCAGCCACGTAGTGTCCCATCCCGATTCCCAGACTGGCAGGGCATTCAGCCTCAACCCGACAACCCATTCTCCCCCCATGCATCCTCCCCTCCTACGTCTCTTCCAACGTCCGCTCCGAACCCTCGGTGCCCTCACCATCGCTTGGATGACAGGGTCGGCAGACGCCGGTGACTGGCCCCAATGGCGGGGACCAGCACGCGACGGAGTCTCCGCGGAGACGGGGCTCTTGAAGGAATGGCCTGCCGGTGGACCACCGCTGGTGTGGCAAATCAACCATGCGGGATCGGGCTACTCCACACCTGCGGTTGTCGGCGATCGGATCTTCCTCCTGGGCAATGACGGGCTCGACGATGAATTCGTCCGATCCTTGGCCGCCCGCGATGGCAAACAGATCTGGAGCACGCGGCTTGGGAAGGTCGGAAACCCCAACCAGCAACCGAAGTTCCCCGCCGCACGATCGACACCCACCGTCGAGGGCGAGGTTCTCTACGCATTGGGTTCCGACGGCGATCTCGCCTGTCTCGAGTCCGCCACGGGCAAGGTGCGGTGGCAAAAGAGTCTGCGTGCGGATTTCGGCGGAAAGCCGGGCATCTGGGCCTATTCCGAGTCCCCGCTGGTGGACGGCGACCGACTGATCGTCACGCCCGGCGGTGCGGACGCCACGATGCTGGCTCTGGACAAGCGAACGGGCGGCGTGGTGTGGAAGCTGGCAGTACCGGGTGGCGAAGATGCGGCCTACTCCTCCGTGGTGACCGCGGAGGTGGGCGGTGTCCGCCAGTACGTTCAGATGCTTCACAAGGGACTGGTCGGGGTCGACGCCAAGTCGGGGCGCCTGCTGTGGCGGCACGACAAGACGACCAGCCGGTACAACGCGAACATCCCCACCCCGGTGGTTCACGGCGCTCAGGTCTATAGCGCAGGCGCCGGCACGGGTGGCGGGTTGGTCCAACTGAAATCCACGTCCTCCGGCGTCGATGCGGAGCCGGTTTATTTCTCCGCCAAACTCCCGACCGCCATTGGCGGAGCCGTGCGCGTCGGCGAACTTCTGTTCGGCACCACCGGCCAGGGCATGCTCTGCGCGGAGTTCGGCACGGGAACCCTCCGGTGGGAGGAACGAGCGTTGGGCGCCGCTTCCATCTGCCTGGCCGACGGTCGGTTGTACCTCAACGCCGAGAATGGAGAGGTTGGCCTCGTGGAGCCTTCCGGGGATGCGTACCGCGAAAAGGGGCGCTTCACCCCGCCGGGCCGTCCTGCCAGGAGTCAACCGATGGAGAAAGGCTGGGCGTATCCGGTGGTGGCGGACGGCCGGCTCTACCTTCGGGATCACGACCAACTGTGGTGTTACGACGTCCGCAGCAACCCGCGCTGAATCCGCCAGGACGCAGCACCGGATGGATACACCCGCCGGTTCAGGCAGGTGGGCCCACCCCGGCGAGTCTCACGGAAACCCAGGAGGCAGGTCCGCCGCCTCCACCGAACAGGAACAAGGTCAGTCGTTCTTGTTGATGATGGCCTTCTTGAGCCGGTTGTACTCGCGTTCGGTGATGACCCCATCCTTGTAGGACTTCTCCAGGTCGAGCAACTGCTGGCCCACCGAATCCTGATTCTGGATTTTGGTGCTGCCACAACCGGTCACCAGTCCGATGCCCGCGGAAGCCACAGCGAGAGCGGAGGCACGAAGGAAGACACGACGGGGGAGGTTCGAGACCGACGTCAGTTGCGTCATAGATGGGCCGAGATTCGGACGATGGTTGGAGTTCATGGCGTTCAGCGAAAAGACGCTGAAATGTCGCGGATCGACTCTCCGGAGTCACGCATGGATCGGTCGAGGCAAGGACTTTCGTCCCGCTCCCCCTTTCTCAAAGATTGCCGCTAGCCTGAATGGCCTCGGCCACGGTCTTGGTGCCCATGGGTTGCTTGTCGTCAAAGGGACCGTCGGACCCCGTCTTGGGCCACGTGGATGGGTCGGCGTACTGACCATCGTCCTTGTACTCCTTCTGAAGCCTCGCGATTTCGGCCTTCAGTTCGGCGAATTTGGCCGCGACCTCGGGTTGGCTGGCGTCTGCGGCGGAGTAGAGCAGGTTGCGCTGTTCGGTTGGGTCGCGGGTGAGGTCGTACATCTCGTAAACCCCGGTTTTCCAATAGTGGATGAGCTTGTGGGTGGCCGTGCGGACGCCCAGGTGTGCGGCCGTGTTGTGATGGCCGGGATCGTGATAGTAGCGGTAGTAAATGCTCGTGCGCCAACCGGCGGGAGTTTCGCCGCGCAGGAGGGGAGCCAGGGATCGGCCCTGCATGGAGGCCGGAACCTGCAGTCCCGCCAGGTCCAGAAACGTGGGGGCAAGATCCAGGTTGGAAACGAACTCAACAGGAACGTGCCCTGCCCGTATGCCGGGACCACGCGCCAGCAAAGGCACCTGGAGGCCGGGTTCGTACATGAACCGCTTGTCGTACAGACCCAGGTCACCGAGATACCATCCGTTGTCCGCCGAGTAGATCACGATGGTGTTCTTCGCCAAACCGGCCTGGTCCAGGTAATCCAGCACCTTGCCAACCCCATCATCCACGCCCTGCACGCAGGCCAGGTAATCCTGCATGTAGCGTTGATACTTCCACTTCACCAGGTCCTTGCCGGTGAGGGTCTGCCCATCCACCACCACTTCCATGGGCACGGCGTTGAGCCACTGGTTCAGAGCCGGTCCCTTCAAGTCGGAGGGCGGAACGAGCTTCAGATCGCGGCGGGTCAGATCGCGGGCGACGGTTTGCCGATTCGCTGGTAACGCGCCCGGTCGGGTGGCGTAGTCGTCCCACAGCGTTTCCGGTTCGGGAATGATCTTGTCCTTGAAGATGGCCTTGTTGCGCTCGTCCGGTTCCCACGCACGATGCGGGGCCTTCTGGTGCAGCATCAGGAAGAACGGCTTGTCCTTCGGGCGCGTCTTGAGGAACTCGATGCCAAGGTCGGTGGTGATATCCGTGCAATGCCCCTCGATGGTGAGTTTGCGACCGGAGACCAGGAAGGACGGGTTCCAGTACACACCCTGCCCTGGAAGAACGATCCAGCGGTCGAAGCCGGTGGGGTCCGAACCCAGATGCCACTTGCCGATCATGCCGGTGTGATAACCACCAGCCTGCATGCGCTTGGCCACATTGTCCCGGGAGCCGTCGAACCGGTTGAACACCGGCACATCATTGAGATGCGAGTATTGCCCGGTGAGCAACGTGGCCCGGCTGGGGGTACAAATGGAGTTCAGGACAAACGAGTTCTTGAACCGGACACCTTCCTTGGCCAGTCGGTCAATGTGCGGGGTCTGGTTGACCTTCGAGCCGTAGGCCGAAACCGCGTGCTGGGCGTGGTCGTCGGAAAAGATGAACAGAATGTTGGGTTTCGATTCGGCAGCCCGGACGGAGGGTTGCGGGGCGAAGCCGATCAGGAGGATCGCGAGCAGGAGGAAGTGCTTCATGGGAGTAGGTTTGAAAGGCGACAGCGGAACAGAGCGTTCAGTGCTCATCGGGAGCGATGTCCAGGTGGTTGCCATGGCCAGGCGCCACCCCGCTGGATGTGTTGGCGAAGCGCGGCGGCGAGTGAATGGAAGACCTGCGGCCGGGCCAGGGCGAGGTTGTTTTTTTCCTGAGGGTCGTCCGCAAGGTGGTAGAGCTCCAGGGGGCTGAAGGGATCGTTCTGAAGCAACTTCCATTCGCCTCGAATCAGAGCTTCGTAGCTCTTGCCGCCGTAAGCCTTCCCGCCTTCGCGTCGCACGAAATACAGGTCACGCACCTCGGCGCGACGCACATCCTCCAGTTCGGAGCGAAGGCTCACGGCATCGAGAGCCGATCCAGGAGTCGCTCCCGCCAATTCCAGAAACGTGGGAAACAGGTCAAAGCTCAATCCAGCCAGATCACTGCGGGATCCCGGCCTGATATGCCCGGGCCAGCGCACCAGGAACGGCACGCGCAGCCCACCGTCGTAGTGGTCCTGTTTGCCACCCCGCCAGGGACCGTTGCTTTGGGCGTGTGGCAGCGAGCCCCCATTGTCCGCGGTAAACACCACAACCGTGTCCTGCTCCAAACCCAAATCCTTCAGCGCCGCGAGCACACGACCGATGCCCGAATCCAGATGCTCGACCAGGGCGACGTTCCTTGCCCGTTTCGCGTCGAGCCCGGGCGAGCGTTGCTGCACACGCGCCAGTTCTTCTGGAGGAGGTTCGATCGGGAAATGGGGCGCGTTGTAGGCCAGGTATAGAAAGAACGGCTGCTCCTTTGTCCGCGCACGTTGTCGGAGATGGTCCACTGCCCAATCCGAGAACAGATCCGTGGCGTGCCCGTCCGGGTCAATGACCTCGGCGTTGCGACGCATGTAGTTCATCCCGTGGCGCCGGTGTGTGGTGTAGCTGTCCATCATGTCGCCAAGGAATCCCTCGAAATGGTCGAACCCACGCTCTTTGGGCGTGTTGGGGGACTCCAGGCCAAGGTGCCACTTGCCAATGATGCCAGTGTGGTAGCCGGCCTTCTTCAGTTCATCCGCCAGCGTCGGCACACCCGGAGCGAGGAAGCCCCACGAATCCTTGGGGTCGGTCCGAATCACGCCCGGAACACCCACGCGGTCCGCGTAGTGGCCCGTAAGCAGCGCCGCACGCGAGGGCGAACAGACCGTGGCATTCGCCCGCATGGCGGTGAACAGCATCCCTTCCCGGGCAAGCCGGTCGATGTGGGGTGTCTGCACATCCGAGCCGTGGTAGGCCGAAACATCGCCACAGCCATGGTCATCCGTGAGAATCAGCAGGAAATTTGGCCGGGAAGCCCGCGGCAGGTCGCCACGCGCGCCGACGGCCAGGAGCGCAAGAAGGGCGATGACGATCGCGAGCCGGTTGGCCGATGTGCCTGAGTGCCTCATGGGTAGTCGCAGCGGTTCGGGAATCGCGCCTTGGGACCATGAACCGAGGCGCGAGGAGTGGAGCGGGCGGCCCTCATCCCGGCCTTCTCCCGGAGGGAGAAGGAGAATCGGCTCCTCGAGGTTTGCAGGGTTGAGGCAGGCGTTCGCTGGAACGAGTTGAGACGGCTCGGAAGAACCGGGTACAGGCATGTCCCCGAGGGCAGGACGCGACACCCTCTCCCCCCGGGAGAGGGTTGGGGTGAGGGGGCCTGTATCAACCCTCGCGATGGCTTTCATGGGAAGGTTCATGGGAAGCGGCGTTGGCGCGGGCGCCATGCTCACGGGCCATGAACCTGGGGAGGCGGGGGGATTACGATGAGGAGTAGGAGTACGATGACGAGGGGAAGGGAGGTTCATGGGAAGCGGCGTTGGCGCAGGCGCCATGCTCACAGACCATGAACCAGGATGGACTCCGGGGGGCGGGACGCCCCCCTCTACGGCAGGCGGGACGCCCGCCGCTACGGACGCACGGTTCATCGAGAGGGGCGTGCGTCGATGTTCCCTGCCGGCTTGGCGGCACCCGAACGCCGGGCCAAGTCCAGGAACGCATCGGTCTGTGCTTGCCAGACCGCATCCATCTCCCTCACCCGTTCCGGCATGCCTTCCGCGAGATCCTGTTGCTCTGCACGGTCGGTCCGGAGGTCGTACAACGCCCAGGGTGCGCCCTTGGCCGCCACAATCTTCCAATCGCCGACGCGCAGGGCACGGTTGCCCTCGTGCAACCACCAGAGGCTGTCGCGTGCGATGGTTTCGTCGCGGACGAACGCCGGCACCAGACTCCGGCCTGGCGCCGCGGGGATGGGTTCGCCGTTCCACTGCGCTGGCTTTTCGATGCCGGCGAGGGCCAGCACCGTCGGCACGATGTCGATCATATGGGCCGGGGTGTGCCGGAGTTCGTTCGTGGCGGGGATGCCTTTCGGCCAATGCACGATCAGGGGCGTGGCGATGCCGCCTTCGTGCACCCAGGTCTTGTGGCGGCGGTGCGGCGTGTTGCAAGCACTGGAGAACCCCGGCCCGAGGCAAAGATAGGTGGCCGAACTTCCAGGCGCAGCCTGGGGATCGTGACCGCCATGGCGAACCATGATCTCCGCGCTCGCACCGTTGTCGGAGGCGAAGAAGATCAACGTGTTGTCGAAGGCTCCCATAGCCTTGAGCTGGGCGATCACGCGACCGATCTCGTGGTCCATGCGGTCGATCATCGCGGCGTGGATGGCCATTTTTGTCGCCTGAAACCGACGCTGTGCCTCGCTCAACTCGTCCCAAGGCAGTGGGCGGTTGACTTCGCCAGGCCCCAGTTTCTGCAGCGCCTCCGGAAACGCATACGGGGGACCGACCTCGCGCTCCAGCGGCGACAGCGTCGTCGCGGTCAACCCGGCCTTCTTTTGACGTTGGAAACGCGCCTCGCGCATGGCCTCCCAGCCGGCGAGATACCGATCGCGATACTTGGCGATGTCCCCGGGCAGCGCGTGGAGCGGGAAATGCGGCGCGATGAAGGGAATGAAGTGGAAGAAGGGTTGGGAGGAATGGTGGGCGGCGTGGTCCTTGAGGCAGTCGATGGCGTGCTGGGCGGTCGCAACGGTGACGTAATAGCCGGATTCATCGGCAGCCGGCGTGATGGGGCGATCGTCGAGCAGGTTCCCCTTGGCGGTGAAATAATTGCCGTCATTCCGGACATGCAGGGAGCGATCAAATCCCCCCGCCAGCACGTCGCCGTCGATGTGCCATTTCCCGCTGTGGTAGCAGCGATACCCGGCCGGCTTGAGAAAGTCCGGAAGCAACCGCGCCCAGCCGGGTCGTCGGCCCTGCGCACCGCCCCCGACCTCCGGTAGCGCATCGCGCTGGACCTGCTGGGCATAGTAGCCGGTGAGCAGCGCAGCCCGGGTGGGCCAGCAGCGCGCGGTGTTGTAGAACTGCGTGAAGCGCAGACCGCCCGCCGCGAGGGAATCCAGCTGTGGCGTCTGAATCTCGCCCCCGTAACAGCCCAGGTCCGACCACCCCATGTCATCCGCCAGGATGAAAACAATGTTCGGCTTCTCGGCGGCTGAAGAAAAAGGACACGCGAGCGCGCCGAGCAGCAACAGGGCAAACAGGGCTTTCATGGTTTGGAACAGGGTGTCGATGGCTTGCTGTCTTTCGCGGCTCGCTTCTCCTCGAGCAACCGCTCCACGAACGCGCCGATCGCTTGGAGGGTGCGGCCGGCTCGGCCTGGTGCCAGCGATTCCTGGCCAAGCGTGCCCCCAATCGCGCGCGTCGCCGCTTCCGCACGGCCAGGTCGCCGTTTCATGCGCTGGGCCGCCACGAGACGTAGATCGATCGGTCGGTATTCCGGTTGCCAACCCTCCCTCACCAGCAGGTCCCAACCGAAGGGTCCCCAACCCACGACCCGGTCTCCCGGTCGAAGGAACCGCTTCCACTCCTCAAGCACCTCGGGAAGGCCTCGGCCGCCCAGCAGCGATTCAATCGGGACATCCAGGTGATGCGCCGCACACGGCGCCAGCGGTCGACGCGGCGCAATAAAGGCTTGGAAGACCTCGCCGGTGGCCAGGCGTTTCGCGGCCAGCTGAATGATCTCGGGATCGCCCTCCACGCCGCTGCCCTGACGGTGGGCGTTCGCTTCGCCCGCGATCGCCACCAGTTGCGGCCATAACCCATCGAGGTCCGGCATGCTCCGCACCGTCCACCACGGATCACCGGGTTTGTGACGCCGACGCGGCGGTTCGGTCCGGGCGGCGATTCCGGCCAATTGCCGGTCCACCATCCGGTCGAACGCCCGCAGCAGATGCGCGAACCGGGAGTCGTCGCGTTCAAAGGATGCCAGTACCTCCACCACGGCTTCGACCGTCGCGACACAGTGGGGGGCGGGTTCCCGGCGGATGCGGTAGTTCCCCGGCTGTCGCGGGACAAATCCGATCCGTGGCAGCGCGCGCAGGGCCGGATTCAGGGCCATGATCTGCCGCGCTTGCGGCCAGGTGCCGTCGATCACCAGCAGGACGTCCGGTGGACGCAGGAGGGAACCGGGAGCCACCGCGCCTTCGCCTGGGAAAAGGAGCGCGGTTCCCGGCCGGGCCACGATCTCTGCAACACGGGCGTGTTGGGAGAAATCGATGCCCTTGTGGAGTTCACTTCGGGAAAGTCCGAGGTGGGCAATGCGCGCGGTGCCGATGGCGACCTTGGCTTCGCGCGGGTGCTGAAGGAAGACGATGCGGGTCGTCGTGTCGACCGGCTGCAAGTCCGCGCACCAGCAGGCGCTGGTGGGACGACGGCACCGTTCGCAGGTGGTGCGCGGAGTTCGAACGGACATGGACATGCGAGCGAACCATGTGGACGACGATCGGGCAAGCGGGCCGGCGGCTGTTCACTTGGGCAGCCAAGGCACCGCAGCCCTGAAGAATTCCGCATCCAGCGCGTTCGCCCAGAGGCGGGCGGCCTTCGCGGCGCCGGATTCGCTCAGGTGAATTCGGTCGGTCGTGTCTTCCTTCGCCAGCGTGTCGTAGTCCGGCCCGGGGAAGCAGTCGGGGTGTTGCGCAATCATGCGTTCCTGCACCCGGCGGATTTGGCCAAACCCACCTGGGGGTGACTGACGATTGATGACCACCGCCAGACGGGCGAGTCCCGGGCTTCTGCGGACATGATCGATCCACGCCTTGTAGTTCGCGAAGACCTTGTCCTCGTCCTTCTCGGGCCAATCGTTTTGGCCTTGGTCGGCGAGAATCGCGCGGAGACCAGTGACGGCACAGTACTTCGTCAGCGCATGTTCCAGTCGTATGTAGGGCATGCGAATCGAAGAGATGACAAAGGGATGCTCAAACAATTCACCACGAGCGGACTTGGCCCAGTGCTCGAGACTGGTGCCACCAAAGGCCGCGTTCAGCAGCAACACCGGCACGTTGTGCGCCTTCGCGACATGTTCCGCAAAGGCCGCCCAGAAATAGGTTCCGTTTCCAGCCGGAGCGGGTCGAACGTCGGATTCGAAATGTCGTCCGACGGCGTCCGGCAGAAATCCCGGGTCGCCGGTCGACTGATAACGTCGCTGGGCTTCCCGATCCCCCGCAGGCAGCGCGATGGTGCTGACTCGGTCGTCGGCTGCTCCGGCAAGGTTGATTCCCCCTCCGTGCGCGACCGAATGGCCCACGACCACGAACACTTCACCAATACCCACACGCTCCACGGTGGCGCTGGTGAGACCCAAGTTCCCCGGCCCACCCGCACGGATCTCCAGCGAATACCAGCCAGCCACGGCCCTCAGTTCTCCCCGATAGCTGAAATCCGACTGTACCGTCCCGATCGCCTTCCACTCTCCAACCTTCCCCGTGTCAACCTCCACGAGCCGTGCCTCGATGCTCACACCCGGCCACGCACAATTCCCGGCGACCGGAATCGTTGCTTCTCCGGCTTGGCTTCGCTGGAAGACCAAACGGTTCGCGGGCGCAGTGATGGAGAGCATCGCCTTCGCTGGCGCACCATCGGTCGGGCGCAGCCGAACCCAGGTGATCGACGGCGCCTTCAGCGTCAGTCGCATGGAACCGACCTCGCCTTCGTTCTCGACCGATTCGGTCCGAGGCACTGAAAAATCGCGCCCTGCATCGACGGTTCGGATCTCGGCTGTCACGCCGCCGGTCCAGGCGAATCCTTTCCACTTCAGCACGATGTCGGAACGCGGGTCAGCGAAGTTCACAACCAGCATTGTTGCTTCCCGTCCATCCGCACTTCGGCCGGCGGCGAAGGCCAGTTTGCCCGCAACAGCGCCGCGCGTCTCCACCCGCCTCGGGGTTTCAAGCAATCCACGAAACGCCCTCAAGGCCTGGTAGGACTTCTGCGGAACACCCTGCTCTGTGAAAATGCCAAACGCACCGACTTCGCCGTGGAAGAGATTGCAGACATCGATCGGCGTATCCTGAAGTTCGATCAGCGACGCGGCGATGAACGCGGCCCCGGGGGCTCCCGCCATCTCCTGATAGTACCGCTGTCGCCCCGCGGCGGTCCCCGACCTGGTGATGGGTTCCCAAGTGTTGCCGGGAAGGAAGTTCCATTCGTTCAGGTGGTTCTCGGTCTCGGTGTAACCCTTGGAATCCAGGAAACCCCGAATGGCCCGGGAACGCGCGGTGAGTTCCGTGGGGTCCGCTGTGTAACAATGCCAGGAGAAGAAGTTCAACGGTACGTTGTCCTGGCGGCACATTTCCAGAAAGCGCACGGCGAAGTCGGTGGGAACGAACTCGCCTCGCACCAGATTGCCACTGGCGCCGAGCGACGGGCCGCCGACCTTTAGCGCGGGGAAGCGCTTCTTGATGGCGGTTGCGGTGACGCGATAGAGCCGAAGGTAGTCGTCGTCGGTGCCGCTCCACATCACCGGACGGTTCTCCGGTTCGTTCCAGATCTCCCAGTAGCGGATGTTGTGATGAAAGCCATTCGCCCATCCCTCGTTGTAGTGACGGATGATGCCGAGGCAGATTGCCGCCCATTTCTCCGGATCCGCGGGCGGATGAACGAACCGCTTCACGCTCGTGTGCTCGATGCTCTCGCCCAAACGGTAGATGGGTTCCGCTCCGGTCTTCCGCACCGCTTCCAGGTACTCGTCGGTCAGCCGGAAGTCGTAGCTCTCGGGAAGCTCAGGGTCGGCGTCGGGGTTCGGAAACACCGCATGGTGATCCACCACGTACGGATTGGGCCAACCGCAGTCGTGCAGCCGCGTGAAGGGAATCCCCAGCTCCTTCTGTTCCGCGATCACATCGAAGATTCCGCCGGGGGCCAGGGGCCCTTTGTTGACGCCATGGAGGGCTCGGAGGGTTCCGGTGTGAACGGAGAAGTCGGCGGTGAGCCAGGCAACTTCCGCGCGCAGCGGGATCCAGCCGAGCATGCCGACGACAAGCCAACCGAGACATCGGCTGGTGAGACAGTGGAAGGTGTTCATGGGGAACATGCCGAGGACATCGACGCTGCGACTAGGGTGTGTCCTTCTCGGTGGGACTCGGTGCGATGGCCGACGGCATGGTTTCGTTGGCTTTTCGGTACAGGCGCCTCAAGGCCGCTCTTCTGACGAACAGGATCAATTCTCCAAAGTCAGTGTGGAATGCGACGGCGTGCCGTCGGGAGGAGTGCCTCCGGTGCCGCCACATCCCAACCCGATGGAACACACCAGCCGATGAGTCCCCGCGGCGCTCACACCGGACGGGCGCCTCCAACTCGATCCTGCTCAAACCGACCAAGGAGCCCGATAGTCGCGCGTGAGCCACTTGGGATCGCCGGTTCCCCCGGTGAATTCGAAGCGGACCGGGTCCCACCCGAACGACGCGTGGTGATAGTAGCTCTGGTTCAACAGGTGACAGCAGATCGCGGAGCGCGCACCCACCTGTTCACTGGTGATGGGCTTCGTGCGGCTCTTCACGCAGTCGAGGAAGTCCGCGATGTGATTCGCGCTGACGTAGAGCCGCACTTTGGCTTCCTTGAGAAAGAGAGCCTCGGCCTTCCGAACCTCCGCCGTGACGGACGTCTCGGTCTCCTTGCCCTTGTAGGACGCCACCGTCTTGCCATCGACGACGACGACGAACCGGCCGCGGTTGACGCTCACCACGCCGCCCTCGCCGAAGAACTCGATGCCAAACCCGTCGCCATGCTCCACGGGAATGCCACCGGGGAAGATCAGTTTCGCGCCGCGTTTGGCGGTGGCATCGCCGGCCGCCTTGACCTCCACCGGCCCGCTGGCGTCCATGCCGAGCCCCCATTGAGCGATGTCCAGATGATGCGCACCCCAGTCGCCCACGCCCCCGCTGCCGTATTCGCGGTAGTTGCGCCACGCGGGAAATCCCTGATGAATGCCGCGTGGGCTGAGCACCGAACTGTACGCCCGCAAGGGGCCCGGACCACACCAACGGTCCCAGTCCAGTCCCGGTTCCGCCGCCTCTTCCGCCAAGTCGCAGGTGAGGCCCGGATCCCCAAAGCTGCAGGCGACCCGGTTTATCTTGCCGATGACCCCATTGCGCACGAGTTCACAGGCCACCCGGAATTCATTGCTCGAGCGCTGCATCGAGCCGGTCTGTAGCACGCGCCCGTTGGCGTCCACCGCCTTCAGCACCTCCACGGCCTCCCGGATGTTGTGCGTCAGCGGCTTCTCACAATACACATCCTTGCCGGCCCGGAGCGCGGCCAGCATGGGGATCGCGTGCCAATGGTCCGGGGTGGCGATGCAGACGGCGTCGATGTCCTTCCGCTCGATGAGCTCGCGAAAATCATTGTACGCCGTGCAGGCGGTGTTGCCGTAGTGCTTGTCCACCCGACGCTTGGCGTCGTCGCGTCGGTTAGAGTCCACGTCGCACACCGCCAGCACCTGGGTTCCCCGGGAAAGAAAACCGCCCAGCAAACCGCGCGATTGGGTTCCCATGCCGATAAACCCCATCCCGAGCCGGGAATTCGCCGGTGTCTCCGCACTCCAAAGGCGGCCTGGCAAAAGAAAGGGAACGCCCGCGCCGAGGGTGGATGCGGCTTTCAGGAAATGGCGACGGTTGATCGGAGAGGTGGCTTTCATGCGCGGGGTGACGTGGGACCGTGCACCTGCGGGTGAAGCCCGGACAAGGAAGAATCTCCGAGGCCCCATCCAGTCGGTGCATCTCCGTGTTATCGGAGGACACGGCCCTCTTTTTGACAGGATGAACACGATGAACAGGATGAAATGCCGTTCCGCTTGGGATCCTGAGCATCCTGTTCATCCTATGAATCCTGTCCAAAACCCTCCGATGCTTGGATCGCCCTTCCACAACTCGGAGATCCGCCCCATCCGGTCCGTGCATCCGGGAGTTGTTGGCGGTGTTACTGGCCGCCCAACGTTACGGTGAGGACTTCACGTCGCGATGCGCCCAGCCAAAGGCGCGCTCCGCGGGTTACGGCCAGAGAAACCCCGGGTGCTTCGACTTCAGCGTCGCACGGATCTTTGGATACTCCGCCTTCCGCCACGCGGACCAGTCCCGCGTCGATGCGAGACGCTTGCCACTTGGGTCCTGAATCCAGATGCGGATCGGCACGCGTCCTTCGGCGATCCGCGGGTGCTCCGGAAGGGGCCGAGAACCCATGGTCCCGGGCGAACTGCTGCGCCCGCAGCAGCGTGTGGAAGTCGCTCGTCCCTCCATCCTCGAACGCATCCCGCCGATCTTGAAGATGTCCCACGTCGCGACCGATGCGAATCAGCAGATCACGACCACTCACCAGCCCCGCGCACAGCGCTGCCTCCGGAACGCAACCCCGTTGCCCCGCCTCCAATACCCGCACCACCGGGGCGGCAAGCCTTCACCCCCTCACATTTTGCGGCGAAGGTGAAACGTCCAGAAAAAGCTCTGGGGCACTCCGTTCGCGCCGATCTTTGTGCCCTTGGCGTTTCCCTCAATCTCGCCGGGGCTCTGCTGCGTGAAGCTGACATCCTGGAGGTTGATCTCCCGAGCGAAAACATCGTGGATGAGGCTCGACTCGGAAACCTGGGTACCACCGGCATCCGGTTGTCCTCCGCAGAAGGTCTTGCTGATCGAATGGACCGTCCGAAGTTCCACCGGCAGGGCGCTCATCTGCGCCGCGGTGAACGTTGTCAGGTTCCCATTGAGAAAACTGAACTGAACGCGGACCTCCACCGACTGGGAGGCCGTCCCCACGGTGCGCCACCGGGTGGAAGTGGTCGCGCCGCACTCGAACCACTGGTCCTCGTCCTTGTCCGAGGTGATTGCCGCCATCGCGTCACCCCGCAGGGTGAGCGTGACGACCTGCTGGGTGAAAAAAGGGGTGACGATTTCGTCGATCTCCGCCTCATCCACCTCCACTTCGAACTGCTCGGCGGAAGCATCCCCCTCGGAACAGGCATACGACGTTTCGGGACGGGAACAATCCTGCCTCCGGTTGCCGATGTCGGCATAGCTCGCGACCCCAACCCAGTCCAACAAACAGGGCAGCTTCTGGGCCACCATCTGGTCCAGAAACTCAGGCACGGTTCCCAGTCCACACGTGGCGAGGATATCCTCGTTGCCCGTGAGCTGGGACTCCCGCGCAAAGCCCAGCACGGTCCTCGCGAGGTTCCGGTTGGAGCTGGTTCCCTTTGCGCAGGCGTCGAACGCCTCGGTGAGGCAGTTGCACTGCCACTTCTCCCAGGCACCGGACGAAAAGAAGCCGGCTGCCGGTCCGTCCGGCCAACCCAGCAGTTCGCCCTCCCGCGCAAGTCCAAGAATTTCTCGGATCAGGAACTTGGCCAGCACGCAATCCCGCTCCGCCTCTGCAAAGGAAGGCTCCAGGTGGTTTCGGAAATAATCTTCCGCGCGCAACAGAATTTCGGCCCCGACATTGGTCTGCGGGTTGGCTCCAAGGAGGGCATTCTGGCGTTCACGGCTCAGAATCCCGCCGAGCTCGGCCTGGTAACGGTCACGGACATCCTGAATCGACGCGATCGTCACCGCCGCGCGGCCCGCGGGTTCCCACACCGCCGTGCCTACGCCACTGAAGTGGGTGACCGGAATGACAACCCGGTTGCTCGCTGTAAGATCCGGGACCAGGTGGAAATCCTTGCCGTTCCCGTCGAACGCGAAACTCGAGAGCTTCAGCGGGGGCTTGTCCACGGGGAATTGGATCTCCAAACGCCCCGCACCATGGAAAGCGAAACCGTCGGGCGCGAAGACCACGGCGGAGCGTTCCGAGTTTCCAGACGGGAAGGTGGTGAATTCGGACACCACGCTCATGGTGATAGGAACGGTCTCCACCACGTTGCTCGGTGCCACCGTGAAAACGAACCGAGTGCCGTCCCGATTTGTCAGCGTCAGGCTTCCTCCGGCCGCGGGCGTTATGAGGCCCGCGGCCACCGCACCCGGTTCCAACACCGCGACGACCTCCGGGCCGGCCGCGTCCGGCAGCTTCATGCCCCGGAAAAACATTGCCGTGTCGCCGGGTATCCCGAGGTACTGGTGACGGAATATTCCATCCACCGCCGCACCGGAGGAGAGCTCTGTCCAAGTCAAAAGATCGGAACAAGCCTGAACCGCATACCGGCCTGGCTCGAGTCCGGACAGTACCAAGGTTGGCCCGCGGGCGGGGGCAACCCAGGAAATCGATACGTTCATCCCCGCAGCCCAAACAGGCAGCTGGCCCCAGACCGAGAGCGCGATCGCGAGCTGGAGAAACCCGGAAAAGGCGAACACTCGAAGATGAGGGTTTCCCCGGGGGTTGGATCGGATCGGAAAATCCAACCCTTGGCGTCGAAGAGTCATCAAGCGGCTGGGAACCTATTCAGAGTCCTCCCCGGGTACCACTGCGCAGTGGATGGCGTGGGGGTGGAAGGTCATCGGTGGACCCGGAGCAAGGCGGGGGGACCGAGCTCAGTGTCATGAGTAAGGACTGAACCGGTTACGACTCATTCCACGCGCCGAGGACATCCTTGAAGGGTCGCCGATGGGCTCTCGCCGAAGAGTTGCCGGTAGTCGACGGCGAGCCGGCCGAAATCCCAGAACCCGTTCGATAGGGCGACCGCTTTGACGCTGTTCGTCCCCGGGATCGCGGTGCGCAGAGTCTGGCGGACCTGATGGAGCCGGCGCAATTTCAGGTATCGGATCGGCCCCATGCCGTAGTGCCGGACGAACGCATCGCGCAGTGTCCGCTCGCTGACGCCGGTCACGGCGCAGAGGTCGAGCAGGTACACCGGTTGGTGGGCGTGCTCCCGCAGATGATCCTGGGCCCGCCGCAGGATGGCGGATCGCTCGCCTAGGGAAGCGCTCGTGGACTTCGGGCGGTCTGTCCCTCGGTCCGCCACGACCGCCAGCACGACTGCGCCCAGGAGCGACCGTTCCATCGCGGCCCGCCACATCGGGTTGGCCCAGGCCATCGGCGTGTGTTCGGCCTGGCGCCGTATTCCGTCGATCGTGCCGAGCAACGCCTGCCATGGCGCAGCCTGTGGTCGCACCCGCCGGAACTCACCAGGTGCAATCCCGGCGTCATCACCCGTGGCGGCGCGCATGGCCTCCTGGAAGCGCGCCTCAGGGATCGGCGCATAGAAATACTCGCCTGGCGAGGATCGCGAGAAGTGCTCTGCCCCGGAACCGTGCAACCCCAGCGCCTGCTCCTCGAAGATCCGCTGCCCGTTTTGCAGCGTCGGCCCACGACTGGCGGTATCGAGTACGACCGAGACGTGTTGCCGTAACGCCGTTCCCGAGCACAGCCACGACGCCTCATGGAATCCATAGCGAACGAGGGTCTCCCCCAGAGGGATCAATTGGATTCGGTTCGAGAACCGGCCTCCCACCGTCTGCACCACCTCCACTCCCTCATGCCGAATGGCCTCGGCAAACTGGTCGCATTCGGTGAACGACACGTCGACAACCCCAGGGAAGCAGGGCGCCGCGGGATTCACGGCGTCGTCCTGCCGAAAATGCATAGGGTTTCTGCTAGCAGATCGATTATGCTGTGCCAAGATTTCTTAATGAAGCCCGCCTGATGCAGTGAATCAGGCCAGCTCGTGGCTTTATCCGTGCGGTCGGGGAACGGTGACGACACCAGGATTCGCCCCTCATTCCATCCTCCGGTGAGGCGAGGGGCGCCGAGGTAAACCGGCGCGGTCGTGCACAGATGCTTTCATGAAGTCTCAACTTGGCCTTCGGGTTTTCATTGGGCCCGATCCTCAACTACCCCCTCGGCCAGGGATGGTCCGTGGGTTGCCCGGAGATGACCTGCACCTACGATTTTGATGAGGGCGGTTGGAGCAGCATGCCAGTCGGCGGAAAGGTCTCCAAGCTGGGCAAGGTGCCCACTCAGTTGAGCCTCCAATACGAGCACGACTTTGCCGCCGGACGCGGTGACCCGGAGGATACGATTCGGTTCGCCCTGAAATTCCTTTTCCCGAAACTCTGATCCGTTCCCGAACTCACAATCTCGAGTCCGACGCCACCCATCATGCAATCCAAGTCCCTGCTTCTTGCCGCGCTCCTCGGTCTGCTCGCCGTGGCATCCGGGCGCGCCGCCGACCCGCCGAACATCCTGGTCATCATGGCCGATGACGTCGGCTGGATGAATGTCTCCGCCTATGGAGGGGATGTGATGGGTGTCAAGACCCCTAACATCGACCGTATCGGCCGCGAGGGTCTTCGCCTTACCTCGTACTACGCCCAACCAAGCTGCACCGCAGGACGCGCCGCCTTCCTGACCGGCCAACTCCCCGTCCGCACCGGGCTGACGACGGTCGGAACGCCCGGATCGCCCGCAGGCCTGCAGAAGGAGGACATCACCCTGGCCGAGGTGCTCAAGGCACGCGGCTACGTCACGGCTCAGTTCGGCAAGAACCACCTCGGCGACCGGGAGGAACACCTTCCCCACCGCCATGGATTCGACGAATACTGGGGTAACCTCTACCACCTCAACGCCAACGAGGACCTCGAGGATCCTGATCGCCCCTCAGACCCGGAGTTCCGCAAGAAATTCGATCCCCGCGGGATCATTTCCGGCACCGCGAGCGGGCCGACCAGGGAGGAAGGTGCCTTGACCGTGAAGCGCATGGAGACGTTCGACGACGAACTCGTCAGCAAATCCCTAGGGTTCCTCGACCGTCGGGCAGCCGACAACAAGCCCTTCTTTCTCTGGCATTGCCCCTCGCGTCTGCACGTCTTCCTTCACTTGAAGCAGGCATCCCAGGGTCAATCCCGCGGAGGACATGAGGACGTCTATGGCGATGCCCTCGCGGAGCACGATGCGCACGTGGGTCAATTGCTGGCCAAACTCGATCAAACCGGCTTGGCCACGAACACCATCGTCGTTTGGACGACCGATAACGGCGCTTACCAGTACATGTGGCCCCAAGGTGGCACGAGTCCGTTTCGCGGGGACAAAGGCACGACCTGGGAAGGCGGGGTCCGCGTGCCCGCCATGGTTCGTTGGCCTGGCGCCCCTGCCGGCCGCGTGACGAGCGAGATTGTCGACAGCATGGACTTCTTCCCCACTCTCGCGGCTGCGGCCGGAGAAGCCGACGTCGTCGAGAAACTGGCCAAGGGCGCCGAGTATGGCGGCAAGAGTTACAAGGTCCATCTGGATGGCTATGACCAGACCGCGCTCTTCACGGGAAAGAGTGAGAAATCGGCACGAAATCTCATCTTCTATTACGACGAAACCATCCTCACCGCGATCCGCTACGGGGCCTTCAAGGTGAGCTTTTCTGTCAAGGATGGCGGACGCTGGGACAACCCGCTCCTCGGCCTTGGGCGCCCCCTGATTTCGAATCTCCGAATGGATCCTTTCGAGCGCCAGGATGGAGACGTGGCCCGCCAGTACGAGGAGCACAAGACCTGGGTCCTCACGCCTCTGGTCGGCATCACCGAGAAGCACCTCATGACCTTTCGTGACTTCCCCGTCCGCCAATTGGGCTTGAGCGCCCAGATGGGCAAAACCATCGAGACCATCCAGTCCCAGATCCTGAAAATCCAACAACGGCAGTGAAGACCATCATCCTCCGAGCCATTTACGGCTCCATCATGGCCGCGGCGCTGGTGCGCACCGCATTCGCGCAAGAGGTCCTGCCCTTCCCGCCCACGCCGTCCGCCTCCACGGCGGGTCTGACGATGCAGGAATCCACCTACAGGAAGCGCTTCGATCCCAAGCGCCTGCCCGAGGGCGCGCCCAACATCCTCATCCTCCTGATGGACGACTTGGGTCCGGCCACTCCATCAACGTACGGCGGCGAGATCCACACGCCGACGCTCGATCGCGTCGCAGGGATGGGCATCTCTTACAATCGCTTTCATTCCACCGCGATGTGTTCCCCAACCCGGGCCTCGCTCCTGACCGGACGAAATCATACCCGTGTCGGCAATGGCCAGATCGCCGCCCTGGCCAACGACTTCGATGGCTTCAGCGGGACGATTCCCAAATCCTCGGCCACCGTCGCCGAGGTGCTCAAAAATTACGGCTACAACACCGGAGCCTGGGGCAAATGGCACAACACCCCCGAGGAACAGATCACCTCCAAAGGCCCGTTCGACTATTGGCCGACCGGCTACGGCTTTGAGTATTTCTACGGCTTCCTGGCCGGAGAGGCCTCGCAGTACGAGCCAACCATGGTCCGCAACACCACGCAGGTGACCGGCCACCGTGGAACAGGCTACCACCTGAGTGATGACATCGCGACGGACGCGATCCAGTGGCTGCGCGAGCAGCGGGCCTATTCCAAGGACAAACCCTTCTTCATGTACTGGGCTCCGGGTGCCTCCCATGGGCCGCACCAGGTCATGAAATCCTGGGCCGACAAGTACAAGGGAAAGTTCGACGACGGCTGGGACAAATACAGGGAACGCGTCTTTGCCCGCCAGAAGCAGCTGGGCTGGATACCGCCCAACACCCAACTCACTCCCCGCCCCGCCTCAATGGCTTCCTGGGACTCGATTCCCGAGGACGAAAAGCCTTTCCAACGTCGACTCATGGAGGTTTTCGCCGGCTTCACCGAGCACGCCGACCACAACGCCGGCCGGGTGATCGACGAGATCGAGCGACAGGGAAGACTCGAGAACACCCTCATCTTCTATATCTGGGGCGACAACGGGTCCTCCGCCGAAGGGCTGAATGGCACGATCAGTGAGCAACTCGCCCAAAATGGGATTCCCACCCGCATCTCGCAGCACCTCGAAGCACTCGAAGAACTCGGTGGCCTGGATGCGCTGGGCGGCCCAAAGACCGACAATATGTACCACGCCGCCTGGGCCTGGGCAGGCAGCACACCGTACAAGTCCACCAAACTTGTCGGCGCCCATTTCGGCGGCACTCGGCAGCCCATGGCCGTCGCCTGGCCAAAAGGCATCCGTCACGATGCGACCCCGCGGGCGCAGTTTCATCACGTCAACGACATCGTACCCACCATTTACGAAGTCATGAAGATCTCCCCGCCGCGGGTGGTCCATGGCGTTCCGCAGGACTCGATCGATGGCATCAGCATGGCCTACACCTTTGCCGATGCGACGGCCAAGGGCCGGAAGACCACCCGGTTCTTCGACATCATGGCCAGCCGGGGCATCTACCATGAAGGCTGGTTCGCCAGCGCCATGGGCCCCCGCGAACCCTGGGTGGGCGGCATCCCCAAGGGCGCGCGCGACTGGTCCCCGGAGAAGGATGTCTGGGAACTCTACAACCTCGAGGAGGACTGGAGCCAGGCCAGGGACCTCGCCGCACAGATGCCGGAACGGCTCGCGCGCATGAAGGAACTGTTCCTGATCGAATCCACCAGGAATGGAAACCTGCCCATCGGAGGAGGTTTGTGGTCCACCGCGCTGTTCCACCCCGAGGACGCTCCCTCCACGCCGCTCACCGATTGGATCTTCGAAGGAGCCATGGCTGGAATGCCCGAATCGGCGGCCCCGAAACTCGGGAAAGTGGGTAGCCTGGTCCGCATGGAAGTGGTCGTGCCGACGAATGCCAACGGGGTGCTCTACGCTCTGGCTGGATTTTCCGGAGGGATCACCTGCTACGTGAAAGACGGCTTCCTCTGCTACGAGTTCAACCTGTTCGAGATCACACGCACGAAACTCAAGTCCAAGGACAAGCTTCCGACCGGCAAGGTGACGATTGAGGTGGAATCGAAACTCGTCGGCAGGATCGGCGGACCCATGGACATCCTGCTGTCGGTGAACGGCACCCCGGTGGCCACCGGGCAGGTGCCGGCTGCCATGTCACTTCACTTCACCAGCAACGCCACCTTGGACATCGGAAGCGACCAGGATTCCCCCGTGTCACTCGACTACTTCGACCAGGCACCGTTCCCCTTCAACGGCACCCTCGGCACCACAAGAATCGCCTATTTGCCGGTAGCCAAGTCCCGGGGCGAATGACGGCCGGAAACCGAATCCCATGAAGACCAGATCCCGCATCCTGCTCGCTTACCTGGGTGCCTGCCTCGCGGCTCCCGGGACCGGTGCCATCGATGCTGGTGACGACGGTTCCGTCCTGCCGTTCCCGTCCGCCCACTCCGCGAGTGTCGCCGGGCCAACCCTTCAGGAATCCAGGCACCAACGACGGGTCGAACCCAACCGCCTGCCGAAGGGGGCGCCGAACGTGCTCATGGTGCTCATTGACGATGCCGGCTTCGGAGTGCCGGACACGTTTGGTGGATTCGCGCACACCCCGACCCTTTCGCGCCTGCGCAACGAGGGCATCAGCTACAACCGATTTCACACCACCTCGATCTGTTCACCCACCCGGGCTTCGCTGCTGACCGGAAGAAACCACCAGCGCGTCGGCAGCGGCACGATCGCGGAGCGTGCGGTGGACTGGGACGGCTACACGGGAGTCATTCCCAGGACTTCGGCCACCATCGCCGAGGTTCTCAAAAACTACGGCTACAAGACCTCCGCCTTCGGCAAGTGGCACAACACACCGGCCGACCAAACCACGGCCATGGGCCCGTTCACGTATTGGCCGACCGGGTACGGCTTCGAATACTTCTACGGGTTCCTGGCGGGAGAAACCTCTCAGTGGGAACCGCGCCTGGTCGAGAACACCACCGCCATCGAGCCGCCGCACGACGAGAAGTACCATCTCACCGAAGACCTGGCGGACCAGGGCATCGTCTGGTTGAAGAAGCATCGCTCCTTCTCGCCGGACAAGCCGTTCTTCATGTACTGGGCGCCCGGCGGGGTGCACGGCCCCCACCACGTGGCGCAAGAGTGGGCCGACAAGTACAAGGGCAGGTTCGATCAGGGCTGGGACCAACTTCGGGAGGAGATCTTCGCACGCCAGAAAGCGCTTGGCTGGGTTCCCCCCAACACCCAACTGACTCCACGCGACCCGACCATGCCGGCTTGGGCGGACATTCCTGAAGCGGAACGTGCCTTCCAGACGCGGCTGATGGAGCTTTACGCCGGCTTCTGCGAACACACCGACGCGCAAGTCGGCCGATTGATCGACCATCTCGACAAGACCGGCCAGCGGGACAACACCCTCATCTTCTACATCTGGGGAGACAATGGTTCCTCAGCCGAGGGACAAAACGGTTCGATCAGCGAACTCCTCGCTCAGAACCAGATTCCCAACACCATCCGTCAGCAGATCCAAGCCCTCGAGGAACTCGGCGGCTTGAAGGCCCTCGGTGGTTCTCTCACAGACAACATCTACCACGCCGGTTGGGCCTGGGCCGGAAGCACACCCTTTCGCCATACCAAGCTCGTTGCCTCCCACTTCGGCGGCACCCGCAACCCCCTCGTGGTCTCGTGGCCCAAGAGCATCCAGCCGGACCGGACCCCGCGGCCTCAATTCCACCACGTCAACGATGTCGCCCCGACCGTCTACGAAATCCTCGGCATCGAGGCACCCAGCGTGGTGAACGGATTCCCGCAGGACCCCATCGACGGCGTGAGCATGGCCGCCAGCTTCCGTGATCCGCAGGCACCGGAACGCAAGGTCATTCAATACTTCGACAACAACGGCAGCGACGGCATCTACCATGATGGCTGGTACGCCTGCACGTTCGGCCCGCTCGTTCCCTGGTTGAACGCACAGAAGGGACTCGCCGACTGGGATTCATCCAAGGCCGTCTGGGAGCTTTACGATCTCACCCGGGATTTCTCCCAGATGCACGACCTCGCCGGGCAGCGACCCGAAAAGGTGGAGGAGTTGAAGAAGCTCTTTCTCGCGCAGGCCAGGGAAAACAAGGTCTTCCCCATCGGTGCCGGCATCTGGCTGCGGCTGCATCCCGAGGACCGAATCAAGACGCCTTACACGAACTGGACCTTCGACAGCACCACCACCCGCATGCCCGAGTTCACCGCGCCCGGCCTGGGCAACCACAACAACACGGTGACCATCGACCTCGAGTGCGGTGCCGAAGCCAACGGCGTGCTGTACGCCCTTGGAGGCGCGGGCGGAGGTCTCACCTGCTACCTGGACCAGGGCCAACTCGTCTTCGAGTACAACCTGATGATCATCGACCGTTCCATCGCCAAGGCGCCAACGAAGCTCGAACCCGGGAAGCACACCATCGTGGTCGAGACTCTGCTCAAGGCACCGAAACCGGGCGCGCCGGCCGACATCGTGCTCAGCGTCGATGGAACCGAGGTTGCCCGAACAACGGTCAGGATGACCGTTCCCGCCGCCTTCACCGCCAGCGAAAGCTTTGACGTCGGCACCGACCTGGGGTCGCCGGTCTCGCGCGATTACTTCGAGCGGCGGCCCTTCCGGTTCAGCGGAACGATTGGCAACCTGAAGGTGGCGTTGAAGTAGCAGGTCTCACCACTCGACTCACACCCAACAACCATGAAAAACAAACTCATCGCAGAAATCCTGGGCACCTTCTGGCTCGTCTTTGGCGGGTGCGGTAGTGCCGTGCTGGCCGCCAAGTTCATCGCCACCGAAGGCGCCACTCCGATCAATCTGGGCATCGGCCTGGTCGGTGTGTCCCTCGCCTTCGGGTTAACGGTCCTCACGATGGCGTTCGCCATCGGACACATCTCGGGCTGCCACCTCAATCCGGCGGTCTCGATAGGGCTGTGCGTCGGTGGACGCTTCAAGGCCGGTGAACTGCTGCCGTACATCGTGGCGCAGGTGGTGGGCGCGTTGGCAGGCGCCTGGGTCCTTTCGATCATCGCTGGCGGCCAGGCGGGCTTTACAACCGCCGCCGGATTCGCCTCCAACGGCTACGGCGAACACTCACCCGGCAACTACTCCATGATGTCGGCCTTCGTGGCCGAGGTCGTGCTCACGTTCTTCTTCCTGATCATCATCCTCGGAGCGACGGACAAACGCGCCCCCCAAGGGTTCGCCCCGATCGCCATCGGATTGGGACTCACGCTGATCCACCTCATCGGCATTCCCGTCACCAACCTTTCCGTGAATCCCGCGAGAAGCACCGGACCGGCCTTCTTCGTCGGCGGTTGGGCCCTCCAACAGTTGTGGCTGTTCTGGGTGGCGCCCATCCTCGGGGCTGTCCTCGCGGGAGTCGTCTATCCCCTGATGGCGGGAAGCGCGAACGAGAAGAACAGCGCGGCCCGTTGACAGGCCACCGGATCGGGCGGTCGCAGGAGTCAGGGCCAGAGAAACCCCGGGTGCTTCGACTTTAACGCCGCCCGGAGTTTCGGGTATTCCGCTTTCCGCCACGCGGGCCAGTCCCGCGTCGATGCCAGACGCTTGCCAGCCGGGTCCTGGATCCAGATGCGGATCGGCACGCGTCCCTCCGCAATCCGCGGATGTTCCTGGATCGGCAGGCAATCCAGCAGTTTGACCTGCACCTCCGGGACCGGTGGCGCCTCCGGCTCGTCGCGTTCCGTGGTGTAGGTCAACTTCCAGGGCTTGCCCTCCGGGACGGCGATCTGCAACGGGGCCAATTCGTCCACGAACGCCTGTTGATCCTTCGACAACACGCCGCGAAACGCCGGCAGCAACGCGGCGGACTGGGCATCGCGCCCCAGCGTCAGGCCGCGAAACGCCGTCTCCAAAGCCCGACGCCGTCCGTCGGTCCGCAGGGGGGGCAGCTCCAGTTCCGGAACCGCCACACGCAGGCATTCCACCCGACCGATCCATTGCTGCACGGCGTGATCGAGGTTGGGCAGGTCGAGCCAACCCTGAGCGACGGCGTCGGCGAGGCACCGGCCGGAGGCGACCGGATCCACGTCGCGCCGATGTTGCTGCTCCACCACCAGATCCAGGAACCGGATCACGTCGATCGCCGCCACGCGTTTGTGGGTCCGGTCGTAAAGATGTTCCAACCGCGAACTAAAATGTTGGGGAAACATCTCCCGCAGCCACTCCAACTTCACCGCGGTGCACTGCGACAACAACGTCAGCGTCCCGCCCCGCCCGCTCACGTCACGCACGGAAGCCGCCACCAGCATCTTGGCCTTCTGGACGACACTCTCGCGCACCAACGTTCCGGTCCGGCCTTCCGTCAGTTCGCAGTCCAGCGTTCCCGAATCCTTCCGGATGCAGAGTTGATCGATGAACCCCGCCACCAGACATCGCTCCAGCGCTTCCGGCGAGGGCGCCTCCGAGGAGGCGGCGATCCCGGAAACCCACCCTTCGCGCCCGGCCAGATTCAGGATCTGGCGGTAGGTGTCCTCCACCTGGCGCGCGGTCTGCCCATGAATGGCGTTCCGACGACATTCCTCCGCAGAAAATCCGTGCTCTCGGGCAAATCGATGCGCCCGCAGCAGCGTGTGAAAATCGCTCGTCTCCTGATCCTCGAACGCTTCGCGTCGATCCTGAAGATGCCCCTCGTCGCGACCGATGCGAACCAGCAGATCGCGACCACTCACCAGCGCCGCGCACAGGGCCGCCTCCGGAACGCATCCCCGTTTTCCCGCCTCCACCAGCATCCGGCCAAACCGCGGGTGCATGGGCAGCCGCAACATCCGCCGCCCGATCTCGGTCAACTCCCCGTGCCCGGCATCGCCCGCGGCCAGCGCCCCCAGCGTGACCAGCAACCGTTCCGCCCGTTCCACCGCCTCGCGGTCCGGTCGGTCCAGCCAGTCGAACTCCACCGCGCGCTGCACACCCAGCGAATGCAGCAGCAGGACGGTCTCCGCCAAATCCGCACGCTGGATTTCGGGGGTGTTGCGGGCAGGGCGGCTTCGGTGGGAACCCTCGGTCCACAGGCGCCAGCACGTCCCCGGAGCCGTCCGTCCCGCCCGCCCCGCACGCTGGTCGGCCGAGGCCTGGCTGATCTCCTCGAGCAGCAACGTCTGGATCCCGCGCTCGGCATCGTACCGCGCCACCCGCGCCAGTCCGGCATCCACCACGTGCCGCACACCGTCGATGGTCACGCTGGTCTCCGCCACGTTGGTGCTGACCACGATCTTCCGTCGATCACTCGGCAGAAAGGCCCGATCCTGTTCCTCCGGCGCCAAGTCTCCGTGCAAGGCGATCAGGGTCACCTTCTCGCTCAGCCGTGCCGCCCCCAGTTCCCGGATCGTCGTCTGGATCTCGCTCTTCCCCGGCATGAACACCAGGACGTCCCCTTCCCATCCGTTCGAAACGATCTCCTCGACCGCCGACACCGCCTTCTCCCACTCCGGCCGGGCATCGGTGTAGTCGGTCCACCGAACTTCCACCGGATAGGTGCGTCCCTCCGAGGCCAGAATCGGAACCTCGGTCCCCAGATACCGCGCCACCGGCTCCGCCTCGAGCGTGGCTGACATCACGACGATCCCGAGATCCGGTCGGGACGTTCGTCGGAGGTCCTTCACCAGGGCCAGCGCGACATCGCTGAGCAGGTTCCGTTCGTGGAATTCGTCGAACACGACGATGCCCACGTCGGCGAGCGTCCGGTCATCCTGCAACCACCGCAGCAGAATGCCCTCCGTCACAAAGCAGAGGCGGGTGTCCCTGGCGATGTGGTCCTCGAAACGCACTTGATACCCCACGTCGCCGCCCAGCTTCCCGCCGCGTTCCCAGGCCACCCGGGACGCCACCGTGCGCGCGGCCACCCGGCGAGGTTGAAGAACCACAATGCGCTTCCCGCCGGCGAGCCCGGCGTCGAGCAGCATCTGGGGAACCTGCGTGGTCTTGCCCGAGCCGGTGGCGGCGACCAGCACGAGGCGTCCATGCTCGCGCAGGGCCGTCACAATCGAATCGTGCAGGTCCCAAATGGGCAGTTGTCCAGGGTCCATCGCGGATTAGGGCCCTCCCCCCCGGAACCATTGAGCTCGGGGAGAATCACGCATCAAAGGTCACGGTGTGTCTAACGCCGGCACCCTGGCGACAAACAGAGAGCTGTCAAGACAGCATATCCATATCCCTCTTGTTCCCAGCATGTTGCATACTAAACTCGATCAAGGGCGACGAAGCCGTTGCTGCCAAAGCCCGAAGACCCCAAGGGCCCCCGACAGCAGCCAGCCGGTGCTCCCAGCATCCGGAACGTTGGAAACGGAGTTCTTCACGACAATGTTGTCGATCAGAAGATTGTAGCGATCGAACACATGGGTCGCTGCCGGCACCTCAAAGATGATATCCAACCAGCCCATCCCAGCCTGGGCCGAAGGCCCAGGAAGCGTTGCCCCGAAGTCTGCCGAGGGCTGAAGGCCCGACCCATCGGTGGAACGGGCTTTCAGCCCTCGGATTTCGGTGAAACCGCTGACCTGGGCCGTTGGCCCAGGCTGAGGTAGGACGGGCCGTTGGCCCTGGCACCCGGCTGGCTCACGCCTCACGGAGGGATCCTTCCATTCTGTCCAGACGCGGATCTCCATGTGCCGCGCATCCGTCGAAGCGGGCGTCTCGCCCCTCGGAATACCCGGTTCATCGGCCGTGACCTGGTCGATTTCGAACCGGTGGCTCTCCAGGCCGCTTCGCGTTCTTCCAACGCCGGAGAGGCTGTCAGGGCTTGCGCTCTTTCGATTCGGCGGCGGCGATTTCGTCCCAAGACGGAGCGCGCCAAACATGCAGGCCTTTTCTGCCGCGGGAGCCGAGGAACCGTCCGTCGCGGGAGAATTCGGTACGCGCAAATTGCGATCCCTGGCCTTCCAGCGTCAGCAACGCCTCTCACAGGTTCGCGTCCCACACTTGGACGACCTCCATGCCGTCGCTGCCAATGCCCGTCTCATGCAGGAGGTCCGTCAGTCGAAGCGTCTGACTGGTTTCCTCGCGGGCCAGACGCGACGTGGCCAGGCAACGAAGCTCCTCGTAAACCAGGGGCAGCAATTCGTTCCCCGCACGGCCGCCACCTTGATCCAGCCTCTCGATCAGCACCGTGACGTCGCTCATACCCGAAGCCTACCCCTCGGCGCACTCTGTTGGAAAGCAGGCTGCCACGGGCAAAGGGGTTCGTTCTCACTCTTGTAGAGTGGAGTCCATACCCAAGGTGATGTCGCGTCGCCCAAAGGACCCGGGACCCGTGTCTTTACTCCTGCCCCTCACACGTTCGCTGGCGAGCCATTCGCACACAGAATGCGGCCCTCACATTTACCAAAGTGAGAACCGCTCCCTTTTCGTGGTTCTCAGCGATTCCGCCGCCGGATGGACTTCGGTTTTGGCTGGATACAGAGATGAGGGTCGGCGCCGATGGTGGCGCAGAGTTCGCGGACGACCTGCTCGCGTTCGGCCAGATTGGCCGTGTTGAAGCGGAGGAAGAAGGGACGCTGTGCCCAGTCGAAGGGCTCGGGTGCCTTTCCGTGAATGTAGTAAAGCAGGGCCGCGAAGTGCACCGCCGCGGTCCCGTCCCGCGCCATCAGGCCGCGCAACAGGCTTTGAACGATTTCGGGCGGATGGAACTCCGCCACCTCGTCCAGCGCCTCGCTCAGGCCCGTGCCCATCTCGGACTGCTCCAGGGCATGGACCAGGGAATCGATGCGCTGCCGTTCCGTCACCAACTCAGGCGCATGGGCGCACACGGCCAACCGAATCTTCGCGTCGCCCAGGGCCAGTGCTTCTTTCAGTGCCTTCTGCGCCCTCTTGGAATGGAGGGCCGCCAACGCCTGGATGTCCCGCCAATCATTGAGCCGCCGGTCCATCAGAAGGCTTTCGATGCGCTCCAATTCTTCCGGAGTCGCCTCCTTGAGAACCGAGAGGTCGTAGCCAATGCCGTCGTGCCATTTCTCGTGGGTGATCTCCATGCTCGCCTTGAAGCGGGCCACGGCGGACATGGGGTCGTCGCGGGATGGCTTCCGGACGGCGCCCTCCGCTGGAGTGAACCGTTCGGGATCAAAACCCTCCGGGGCCGAGCCCTGAGCCGCGTAGCGCGCGGCGTCGGCGGCGCGTTGCTTCGCTTCCAACTCGGCCCGAATGGCGTCCATGTCCGGCGGTGGCTTCGGTGGATGGGCCGGTTCCAGCACAAAATAATGGCGTTGCGCATCCGTGTATTCGCCGGAGTAGCCGCTGCAATCGCGGTCGTAAAAGTGGAGCTCCGGCGTCTTGACCCGCGGCCTCGTGGTCACCTCGCGGGCCAGCTTGATGTAGGCGCCGCAAGGAGCGGCGGGAAAGCTGTGGCCAAGTTCTTCAATCGAGTTTCCGGCGGCCAGCTCGGCCAAAACCAATTCGCGCAGCACAGCGGGAAACTTCACAAACTCCGGCTCGTGTTCCTCGGGAATGCTCATGGGGTGGGATTCCCAATCAACGGGGCTTCGGATCGGTGGGCAGCGGCTCCAGCCCGGTCCATTCCTTCATGTAGTAGCTCGCCACCCGGCAGACGCTGCCCTGCATGGCCCGGCTTTCCGGCCGGAGACGGGACAGCTCGAGGATCGTCTTGAGCTCGGGCGCGAAATCGCCGTTGGCCTTCTCGCGGAGCGTGCGCACGGCGACCATCCACGCACTGAAGCGGATCGAGACGTCGGCCGCGCCCTCGTAGGCTGGATCCTCTTCGACCGTCGTGGTGTTCACCTTGCGGATGCGCTGGGCGATATCCTGGCCGAATCGGGTCACCGACCCGATCCATGCCGGCGACGGAGTCGGCAGGTGCTCGATCAACCGCAACGCTTCGGCCGCCAACTCCGAGTCCTGCCCGAAGATCAGCTCCTGCATCTCGGCCTCGAAGGTTGGCTTGGCGGTCATTTTGGCGATGGCAACCGCGCGGCGATCTGGGCGGCTTACATCCCGGGTGTAAGGAAACCAGGAGGCGAGGGGTCCATCGGCCTTCATGGCGTCGAACTCTGCCTGCTGTTCAGCGGCACGCTGGGCCTGAATCTCCTCAGCGGTGGGGCCTGGCGGCGGCTCGGCGATCTTCTGCACGCGGAAACGGTAGGATGGCTTCGTGTCCGGCCAGGGAGGATTCGGTGCGGGCGGGCGCGGGCTCCAGTCGCTCCACTCCAGAAACTCTCGTCCCGGTCGCGCCGGGAGGGGGACAAGAAAGCCCATGACCTGTTCACCGTTCAGCTTGAAGTCGAGCGAACGCTTGCCGCGCATCGTGAACAGCGCGACCTCGCCGGGCACAATCCAACGGCCGTTCTCCCGCCGTGCGTCCTTGGGGCGCAGAGTGCCGGACTCATGCTTGCGCCCGGTGTGGTTCACCACCGAGTAGAGCTCCATGGACGACACACCGGTCCCTTGTGCAGGCGGGTGGGTCACGCCGATCGGCAGGCGAAGCTCCACCTCGAGCGTCAAAGGACGACCGTCAATCTCCGGCGGGATGTCCGCCAGGGACCAGCACAGGCCGGTGATGACCGCGGCCAGGATCCCCAGCACGCCGACCGCCGCCCCAAACGTCTTCAGATAGCCGGTACCGTTCTGCGGAGCGAGCAACCCGGCGGTAACGAGACCCGTGATCAGGCCGACGATCGCGCCAAGCAGTGCCAGGCCGATCACGAAATAGCCGGAGCCGCCCTCGAAACTGGACACGCGATACCAGCGCACGCAGGCGTTGCCGATGAAGCCGCCGCCGAGGAGGCCCAGCGCGGCGGTCGGCAGGGAGATGAGGAAGTAGTAGATCCAGTGCATGGGAGTTTAGAATAAGAACCAGCGGAACGCGGTCATGGCAGGTAGGGTCCCTGCTGCGACGGCGGTGGCTCGCCCAGCAATTCGCGCAGGACAAGGGTGATGTAGCTCACCAGACTGGAGTCATGGCGGATCAACCGCCGTTGGAGTGCCTTCAAGGCCGCGAGCACATCCCCCGAGGCGAGCTTCAGATCGGCGATCACGACGAGAATCTCCTCGAACCGTCGGCAGCTCACGATGCGGCCCGGCACGTCGGGCAGCGGCTCGAACGAAAGCCCGTTCAGGATCTCGATCAGCACGTCCGCCAACCGGGGATCCACGGGCCGGGCTGCACGCGCCATCGCGATCCCGGCGCTTTGCATCACAGCCTCCGAGCTTCGCAACGCGGTGACCATGACTTCAAAGGCGTCCGGACGGCGGAGCAGCCGCTCGACGGCGATCGCGCTGCCCGGGCTTCCCAGTTGGGCAAACGACAAAAGCCGAGGAAGGTCACTCTCCGGCGTGAGCCGCAGGGCCGCCTGAAAATAGCGGAACGCCTCCAGCTGCTTCGGCAGATCCACGGGCGGCTGGGCGGTGGGAAAACTGATTTCATAGGTCCGCCCCAGGAGCTTGCTTTCCAGTGCGTTCAGTTCGGCCAAGGTTTCGCAGCGGGTGTCGGCCGGCAGGTAGATGACGTCGCGCTGGTCGAGAACGGCTGTGGTCGGCCAGCGATTCAACCCGTGGCGGCGGACGGTGACACGGGACCACTGCGAGAGCCAGTGGAGGACCGAGGGCGAAACACCCACGGCGAGGTAGGCCAGCCAGGAGTTGCCGGTATGGCGGCCGTCATCACCGATGGTGCGGGTGACCGTGACGGTGCCGCAGCGCATGCAGGCTTTGACTCCGGAAAATTCGATCAACACCGCCCGATGAAGTGCGGGATCACAGTCGCAGGCGACGGCCACCTCGCCCAGGTTGGTCTCCGCCGGTGGATGCTGACCGGAGTAACTCGCGCCACGGACTCTCCGAGGCGGCTCGGCTTCAACCTTTGCCTCGCGAGGCGCTGGCAACGTCGTGCCTGGGTCATACGCGCCCACTTCGAAGTACTCCCGCATGCGGCCATTCCCGGGGCCGGTGGTCGAATCGAGCGCGAAGTGCAGTCGCTCGGGTGCGCCGTTGTGTTCCCAGTCGATCCATAGTTCGCGCTGAGCCCAATCCAGGCCCATCCGGCGAACAATGCCCGTCGCCCCAGCGGAATGTGAATGACCGCGTGCATCGGTGAAGTCGCGGAGCACGCACACGCCGTGGTCGGGCCGAAGATGATCGATGGTCATGGCCATGGGAGTGGGATTTGTGGCAAACGAACCGCTATTCGGTCAGCCAACGGAGCGGCTTGGGGGCGGTCCATGGGGGACAGATGTCAACGGTTGAAAAGGGAAGCGACACCGACATAGACGCTCAGAGCCGCGCCCAACACGAACGTCATCGCCGCCCCGATGGGAACGGCGGCGAAGGCCGTCAGAGTGGACCCCATGAACCGGTGGGCCCGAAACCATTCCGCGAAGGCTGGCCTGGCTTCGGCAAGGATGAGGGCGCCCACGACCGCGTTGGCCAGCGCCGCGAAAACAACTCCGAATGAGATGACCGCGACGATGCCGTAGGCGCCCGCACTCGGTCCGGCCCCGGGGGCGACAAAGCCGCCCACCACTTTGTTCGCGCTGACGAGCAACGCGACGAACAACGCGACATTGACCCGCCCCAGCCACCACCAACCCTTTGCACCAGGCACAAAGATCGTGGCGTAAGCCAGCGGCACCGCGAGGAAAGGCAAGGCCCACATGAGACGCTCGAGGCTGTCCACGTCGCGAGAGCTGTAGGAGCCATGGCGCGAGCAGAAGAGAGACACGGCGGCGGTGAGGAGCGCCATGGCGGCCTCCGGTCCGAGGAGAATTGAGGAGGAACGGCTCATGGGGGTCATTTCAGGCCGACGGTGTGGTTGCATGATCCCGAGTCCCAGGTTTCACGGAAATCCGGGTTCATCGGACCTTCATTTCCAAAGCGTGTTTGTCGCAGCTGTTCCGTTCTGTGCGTCGATGATCACCAACAGCGGTTCGGAAACTTTGTCCGGAACCGGCAGGCGGGTGCCAATGAAGGCCGGAAAGCGAGGGTCGGGGAGGATCTGCCGCAGGCGGAGCCGGTCGAGGCCGGTGTCGATCGTCCACACAAGCCGGCCGGCGAGGTCCACGCGGGCCACCGCCAGCGTTCCCTTCTGTTCCGATGACGAAGTGTAAACCAGGAGGAAACCTTCAGGGTTGGAGAGCCGGACGGAATCACGATCCGCGCCGGAGCTGAGAAATGCCGCGCCGGGCAATCCCTCGCCGGGCACCGGTGAAAGCGAAAGCAGTTCGTAGGCGGACGGCTGCGGGGCCGGCGCGATCGTGCCCCTGAAGAGCTGGCGCACCGCACTGCCCTCGTCGGCGAGCGTGCCGCGGCGAACCCACGATCCCGGCCGATAGCTCCGCTCGGCGTCTCTCGCTGAGAGCAGTCCAAGCCACTCGTTCGTGGACGGAAACGCGCCTTGGGTGAGGAAGTCCTCCGGCTTGAGCTCGAATGGATACCGGGCGATCGCGCGGCTGCGATCCACCGGCGACGCCCTGAGGGTATCGGGATCGAGCTCGAACAGGTGCTGGCGGTCGGGTGACGCGACTCGGAGCCGATCCTCGACCGTCATTCGCCGCGTGTCGTCCCATGATTCGGCAAGCCCGGGATTGGCGCGCCGAAGGTCCTCTGCGCGGATGATTTTACCAGTCCGGGTATCCACGCCGACCAGACCCTTGATGTGGCACCAGACATACCGACCGTCGCCGCCCAGCAGCTTCATCGTGCTCGAGTCATTTGCCCTGAAACCACCGCCGATGGGGAGAAGACGGCCAGGTGAACGTTGGTCGACCGGGCAGATAAACACCCCGATGCGAAAGCGGTCATTGCCCCCACTGCGGCTCAGCGAGGGAATGTAGGGTTGGAGGGTCTCCATGAGCGTGACGATGTACTGCCCCGTGCGGATGGATGGGCCAAAGGGCGAACCGTGGGGAACGCCGATCGAAAGCAATTGAGTGGCCGTGGCGGCGGCGATGACGAACAACAGGACGACGGCGACAAGCATCGTCAGGACCTTCGTGTTTCGTCGGAGCGGAAAGGGAAGAATCATCGCGCGGGTAGGTTTCGGCCGGAGTTCAGCGGATGTTGATGAAGCCGCCCTGATCGTCGATTTCCGCCCGACATCCCGGCGCCTTCTGGCGAATCACCTCGTCGGCGATGCGACGCAGGATTTCGGTGCGGCGGGCCGCGGCCCAGCGGTGATGACGGGTCCACTCGGCCTCGGTACCGACGCCGATGGTGGCCACGGTGTCGCCGCCACCGAATTCCCAGTAGCAGGCAAGCATCCCAGAAGTGTCCCGGTAGGTCACGGAACCGCATGGGCCGGCGCCTCCGATGTCCACACTCCAGTCCCGGCTCCTGGTTCCGAGGCCGAAGGTGCTTTTCAGGGCTTCAACAATGCGCGTCATGACAGTGGATGTATTGCGACGGTCTTTCGGTGAACCGTTGCAGTGCGAGATCGTTGGGTAACCGGCGGGCGGGACGGAATCGGACTTTGGTCGGAACAATGTTCATCCCGTGAGCCGGTGGTTTCTGACTTTCGTCCGAGGCAGCCAGTTTCGCGTCGTCTGCGGCGCCCCGCTTGTCTAACTAGTTGCCGGTGTCCGACGTGTTCAATACGCCAGTCCCGCCCGCACCCGATTCAGGTCCGGGCGACAGGGCGACACTTCGCGATTCGCTCAGGCGCAGTCTCCTGAGGGCAAACACCGTGGTGGGCGTGGTTCTGGCCACGGTGCTGACCCTGGCGGCGGCCGCGTGGTGGCAGGGATTCCGCGCAACCCGGATGCAGTCGGTGGCCACCCGCGAACAGGTGCGGGCCGAGCACGCGGAAGCGTCGTCGCAGCGGGAACTGGGGCGCGCCCTGCTGTCGGAAGCCCGGGCTACCCGCGTCGGGCAGGGGCTCGAACGCCGCCAGGAAGCTCTCGAAGCGATCGAGCGCGCGGCGGTCATCGCTCCGAATGCCGAGCTTCGCCAGGAGGCTGTCGCCGCCCTCGCCCTGCCCGAGTTCCGCCTCGAGGCGTCCCTCCCGCTCGACGATTCCGTACGGGCCTACGAGTTCGATCCCGAGCTTCGGCACTGTGCCCTCGGCCTGACCCATGGCGACGTGGTGATCCAGCGATTGTCCGACGGCGCGGAAGTCCGTCGGTTTCGCCCTCAGGACGGCCCGGTCCCCAGCGACCAAGGCCCGCCGTTGCTGATGGATTTCAGCCCCGACGGCTCGCTGATCACCGTGCGCTACAGCCGCGGTGCGTTCGCGGTTTGGGAACTGTCGTCGGGGCGGATGCGATTCCTCCGGGACGCCGATCAGCTGCGGCGACCGGCTAGTCGGGCGTTGTTCAGCAGCGATGGCCGCGCAGTCGTGGCCCCGGTTTTCACGCCGGACGGATTCGAGGTCATGGACGCGCAGACCGGCAACACGCTGGCCCATTTCCCACAGATCGGCTCGTTCCATCACGCGGCGGTGCGTCCGGGAACGAACCAGTTCGCCGCCTATGCCGACGGGAAGGTGTGGCTGCTCGACTGGGCCACGCGCGAGGCGAGGGTCGAACTCCCCTTTCCCGCCGGCGCCCGGCGTCTGGCGTGGAGTCGCGACGGCCGGCAGTTGGCCGTGGTGGGCAATCAGCTGGAAGCCGAGGTGTGGAACCCGGAAAGCCGGCAGGTTCGGCGGTTATCCGGGCACCGGGACAGCCTCTTCGACGTCACGTTCGACCCCGCGGGCGAGCGGCTGGCGACCGCATCCTTCGACGGCACGTCTCGGCTCTGGGATCTGCGCGATGGCCGCCTGCTCGGGGAGACCACCGACCGACGTCTGATCCGCTGGGGGACGGAGGATCGCTCGGGCTGGTCGGTTTCCCGGGCGCAGTTGGAGGTCCGCAAGCATTCGGCCAGCCCTGCGTATGCCACACGGATCGGTGTCCCGGGGCAGGCCGACGGCATGACGCTCGATATCAGCCCCGACGGCAACTGGGCGTTGACCCGGGCCAACTCCGGCGACCTGTTGATCTGGAACTTGTCCGAACCGGGTGCCCCGGAGGTCGGGCAGTACACTGGTGTCGAGTCGCTGTCCTTTCACCCAACGGAAGACCGATTGTTCCTGACCCGGGCAGGCGCGCTGGAGGAATGCGACGTCACGGTGGGCACGAACTCCGGTCGCGCGTCGCTCCGTCTGGGTGCGCCGCGGCGGCTTCCCGGAGTTCCGGGGCGCGACCTGAATCTCGTCACCTCGTCGGCGAACGGATCCACCCGCGCCTACGTGCATCTGAATGCGGGCGCGATCTGGGTGGAGCACCTGGGCCGGGAACCTTCGATCGTCCCGCTCGAGAGGGTCCTGCACAGCAGTCTGGAAGCCCGTTCCGGCAGTGTTCGCGGTACCGGCACGATCGCGCTCAGCCCCGACGGCAAGTGGCTGGTCTGCGGGGCTGATGGCCATCTGGGAACGTACGCCTTCGACACGGGCACCGGCCGGCCGGTGGCCGCGCTGGACGACGCTTCCGGTGGCGTGCAGTTCAGCCCGGATGGCCGTTGGGTGCTGCTGGCCAGCAGCGACGGCTGCCGGCTCTTCCGGACCGACGATTGGAAGCCCGTCTGGAAACTGCCGAACGATCCGCGCACTCCCAGCTATGCCGGCGTGGCGGCGTTCTCACCGGACGGAAACCAGCTCGCGTACGCCGCATCGTCCCGCGGGGCCCGCCTGGTGGAGACCGCGACCGGCCGCACGTTGGCCGTGCTTGAGGCCCCGGCAGGTTCACCCCTCAACGGATTGCGCTGGACGGCGGATGGCCGACGCCTGGTCGGTGCCACGCGCGAGAACACGATCGATGTCTGGGAGCCGGCCGCGCTGCGACGCGAACTGGCGGGCCTGGGGCTGGACTGGGATCTGCCGGATTCGTCGGTTTTGGAGGAACCTTTCGCGCTGCCACTCGCGTCCGGCATTTCGCCCTGGATTGCGGGGGCGATTCCCCTGACCACCTTCGCGGTCGCGGCGGTGCTGTTGTTCGCGCTCCGGCGCCACCGGCAACTGATCGAGCAGTTCTCGCGGACCGAGGATCGGGCCTCGCGGCGTGAGCGGGAGTTGGCCGTGGAGCGCGAGGTGAACGAGCTCAAGGGCCGCTTTGTTTCCATGGTATCGCACGAGTTTCGCACCCCGCTCGGCATCACGATGAGCGCTGTGGAGTTGCTCCGGAATTATCTCGATCGGCTGCCACCGGCGAAACTGGCCGAACTGCTCGACGACATCTACCACTCCACCCTTCGCATGTCCGGCCTCATGGAGCAGGTGCTGCTGCTGGGGCGCGTCGAATCCGGCCGGGCTGGTTTCCAGAGACTGGCGCTGAACTTGCCCGAACTGGTTGCGCGCATCGGGGACGAGGCCCAGTCCGCAACCCATCGGCGCTGCGAACTCCGGTTGCAGGCCGACGCGGCGGAGCTGGCGGAAGCCAGCGGGGATGAGTCGTTGCTCCGGCATATCCTCTCCAACCTGTTGTCCAACGCGGTCAAGTATTCGCCGCCTGGAGGCTGCGTGGAGCTCGGGGTCCGCCGTTCGGGCGACGAGGCTGTGTTCTCGGTGGTCGACCGGGGCCTGGGCATTCCCCCGGCGGATCAGGCGCGACTGTTTGAGGCGTTCCACCGCGCCGCCAACGTGGGCCAGACGCCAGGGACCGGCCTCGGACTGCTGATCGTCAAACGCTGCGTTGATCTGCATCGGGGCCGGATCGAGTTCCAATCGGTGGAAGGTGCCGGCTCGACGTTTGTCGTTCGTGTGCCGTTATTCGGTACCAGCCCGGTCAACGCATATCCCGCGGTCCGCAGCAGCAACTGAGTTCGACGGGAATAGGCCCTACGATCCCGCTCGGACCGTGGCGTGGTGTGGGTTGCCCCCGGCGTCGGCACTCTTGCCAGCGGCAGCTCCGCGCTGCATCGCGGCGGCCAACAGCTCGTACAGCTTCGCCCAGGCCGCGCGCACCTCGGGTGTGAATCCGTCACCAAGGACGTCGCTCAGCATCCCCAACAGTGCTTCTCCGACGATGGGGTAGTGCGCCGTTTGGACACCATAGCCAGCGTGTCGGTGTCCCAGCTCCATCAGGATGGCGTTGAGCCGGGTCGGTTGTTCGAGCCGATCCACGGCATCCCCGAGTATTGCCATGAGCTTCTGCGCCTGCCCCTCGATGTCGGCCTGAAAGAGCCTTCGGAGCGAGGGATCCAGGGCGAACAGCCGGCGATAGAAGATCAGTGCAGCGATGTGGGACTGCCGTTCCACGGTCAAGAAGCTGTCGCGTACCCGTTGAATCTCCACCGCTCGCATGTCCCTGACCTTCGCGCCGACCGCTCCGGCCCGCATTCGGACTTAAGTCGGATGACAAGTCAGGCGTGGGCAGGGCACGCTGTTCGCACCGCCCATGAAACGGATTCTCGTCATTGAAGACCAGGCGCCCATGCGGCGAAACCTCGCCCTGCTGCTGGAGATGGAAGGCTTCACCGTGCTGACAGCCGCCGATGGCCGCGCCGGGCTTGAACTCGCCCGGGCCGAGAAGCCGGACCTCGTGGTCTGCGATGTGATGATGCCGGAACTCGACGGCCATGGGGTCGTGCAATCACTCCGGGCCGAACCCGCCACGGCCCACATTCCGTTCGTCTTCCTCACGGCCAAGGGTGACAAGGCAGATGTCCGCGCCGGCATGAATCTGGGGGCCGACGACTACCTGACCAAGCCGGTCATCCGGGAGGATCTTCTGGCCGCGGTGCAAACGCGGCTGGCGCGGGCGCAGTCCGTGCAGGAACTCGTCACCCAGGCGGCGGGCAAGAGCGGATTTCACCCCGACTTCAGTTCAGCCGAACCGCTGCGGGCACAGCTTGCACTGACCCTGCGCGAGGCGGAAGTGCTGCTCTGGACGGCGCAAGGCAAGAGCAACAGTGACATTGCGACGATCCTGGGAATGGCGGAGAAGACGGTGAAGCAGCATCTCGGCAGCATCTTTCAGAAACTGTCCGTCGAGGGTCGCGCCGCCGCCAGCCTTCGCGCTCTCGAGGTGCTGGCCAACCCAGTCGCAGCCGCGTTTCCCTTCCAGGCCCGGGGGTAGACTGCGGCATTCCCACGGTATCGCCCGCGCGGTTTCTGGAAGGGCTGAAAACCAAACGCTCGTGAGCGACTCCAGCAGCGGCCATTCGATCCGGCTTCAATTGCTGAAGCCGCGGGCGCTGGCGCAGAGGGAGCGAATCGAACACTCCTGAGCCAGTCGGACCGGCAGCGCTTATCCAAAACACTCCAATTGTGGATTGTCGTGACCGGACCCCATTGTCCCTGCTACCTGGTTCTCGACGACACGTTGCCGAACGAGATCCAAACGGGTTCTCGGCTGAGGAACTGACCAAGGTCCTCGGCTGCCGGGGAAGTCGGTGGGCGGTCATCACCGGGAACATGGGCCGCATCGTCCTCTCCGGCCCCGCCCAGGCGCCGCGCTTCCCGGTTCCCCACGGAAGCCTTCCGGCCCAGGCGGTTGGCATTCAGGGCACAATTCCGCGGACGGAGACCCGATGCCGCGCAAAGCCAGACGACCCCGTTGCGGGGTGCTGAAGTGCTTTGGGTGGGCAACTCCGAGAACGGCAACCCGCAGAGTTCCCACCCCGAATCTCTTGACGAACAGGCAATACAGGACAGAGCTACCCCAGCTCAATTTCCGTGTAGGAGCCTCCAAGAGAGCGGACCCCCTGGATAGCCTGCGATTGGCCCGCCTAAACGGTGTTCAACAAGATCGCCACACGAGACACAATGAACGCTATCACCTCAAAAATGCCGGCATTCGCCCTCGGACTCATTCTCCTTTGTTCGATGTTTCCACCACGGCGTCACGCCACGACCGGCGAGTCGGCGGGTCGTGGCTTCATTTTCTCACCCACCTCCTTGACTCGGTCCATTACCCAGCGCGATGGGAACGGGATCACGTTCATTACCGTGGTGGTGGACGGCTCCCGTTTTGCAGTGGAATGCATTTTCATTCTGTCCTTTTCCGGACTTTGGGTCCTGTCAGCAAATTGGAGGCGGACCGTCAAATGATCCCACTGTCGAACAAACCGACTGCACCGAACCCCGCGATAGCGTCTCAGTTGCTTTGGGGCCTCATTGGCGCGGTATCGGTGAGCCGGAACGTTAGGCGAAAGCAGTGAAAAGCGAGATGGCAGCAATGGTTACAGTCAGCGTATTCATCATAATCGTGTATGCGTGGGAGGCACGCGCGCCGCTACGGCGCGAGGGTTCGAGGCGCGGTTGAAGGCGGGGTGGATGACGGTTCTGTGGGGCGGGAGGGCTGGCGCGCTTCGAGAGCCTGGATGCGATCGGCCAGCGAGTGGAGTTGGGCGTCCTTCTCAGCGAGTCGGCTTTCGAAGATCCGGTTCTGGTCCTTCATGGCTTCGACCAGCACGGGGATGATGCCGTCGTAGTTCACGCTGAGGAAGCCGTCGATATTGGTATGGACGAGTTCGGGGAGCACCGTGACGACCTCCTGGGCGAGCAGGCCGAGCTGGCGGCCGGCGGGGCGGTTGGTTTTTTGCTCGGTGACCAACCATTCGAAACTGACCCCGCGAAGCTGGCTCACTTTCCCCAGGGAATCCGGCAAGGATGCGATGGAGGTCTTCGCTCGGGAATCGGAGGACAGATAGAAGCCGTTGTCAGCGTATCCGGTGCCTTCGACTTTCAGGTCACCGTAGACGGTCAGTTTCATATTCCCATGGCCTGTGCCACCGATACCGACATTCCCGCTGCTATAGCTCACGGAGATGTCGTGGTCGCGAAGCCCCGCAGCGCCAAGGCTGAACCTCCCACCAACGTAGCTCACGCCGAGGAGCCACCGGGGGTTGTCGAATTCGTTATTCAGGGAAATGCAGTAACCGAAATCGTCGTTGGCTTCCTGGCTCGCGATGTTCAGCCGGCCCGCGCTCGAAGTGGAGCCCACGCCCACTGAATCCAGGAAGTTTCTTCGGCCCAGAAGCGTCCCGGGTATCGTGGATGAATCGAACACGCCGGAAGTGATCTGTGAAGTGGACAATGCCGGAATCTCGCGGACCGGAATCAGGCCCGTATCGTCGAGAGTGACCCGTGAGGTCGAGGTCCAAACCCCAGGATCCGAGCACCTGAACTCGGTGCTTTCATGGCGGTCGCGCAGGGTCCGCGCCCGGGAGATATGGAGGTCTCCGATCTCAGCGCCGGCGAGCAAGATTCTGGCGTCCGTGGACATTGCCACCGCGGTCCACGGCCCGACGGGTCCACGGGCCGCCCAGGTGACTCCGAAGTCCGACGAGGTGTAGATCCTTCCATCACGAACCGAGGCCACCAGGGACCTGCCGTCGGCTGACGAAGCGACCGAGTTCCATGCGGCCGAGGGAGCTCGTGCGGTCCAATTCACGCCGCCGTCCACGGAGATGTGGATGTTTCCTCCATCCACGCAGGCGGCGAGCCGGGAGCCGTCGGCCGAGCTGGAGACGGAGGTCCACTGGCGCGCCGTCGCCCGCTCGGTCCAGGTCGCGCCGGAGTTTCTGGAAATAAGGAGCGGCGCCGTGGAGGCGCAGGCGATCCATCGGGTGCCGTCGGCGGAAGAGGCCACCGAGGTCCAGTTTTTGAAGGATCCGGAGGTGTTCCAGGTCAGGCCGGAGTCGAGGGAGACCAGGAGATAGCTGGAGGTGGCGCCTCCGATGAGACGGGTGCCGTCAGCGGAGGATGCGATCGACGTCCAGGAAGGGTTTTTGGTGTCGCGAGAGGCCCAGGTTTGCCCGGAATCGATCGAGGTGTAGACGCGGCCCGGGTTGGCACAGGCGACCAACTTGGTGCCATCGGAAGACGAGGCCACCGAGGTCCAGTTCGTCGAGGGACCATGGGACGACCAATTCGTGCCGGAGTTGATGGACGTGAAGAGGGTGTCGTTGAAGGCACACGCCACCAATTTGCGGCCGTCCGCCGAACAGGCGGCGGATCGCCAGGATTTGGGTAAACCAAGAGTCGTGAGTTCCGTCCAGGTTGTCCCAGGTGCCCCGATCAGGACACTCAGCCCGTTGGCGTCCCGAACCTCCCATCCGCCGGAGCCCTCACCATCGATCCATATGACGTCCCCGACCTGGGCGGTCGCCGGGAAGGTGAAGGTGACCGGGGTATCAGCCCTCGTGGCGATATACCCCCGGTTGGGTTGGGCCTGTTCGCTGGCGCTGCTGGTGCGGGTCCACGGAAGGGCACCAGCTCCGAGAAATGTGTTGGCGGTGATATTCCCCGTAAAGGTCGGGCTGGAGTTGAGTCGGGCGACGGTGTTGGGAAGTTGGCTGTCGGGGAGCGTGCCGGTGATCTGGGCCATGGGCACAGGCCCGGACACGGACGCGGCGGTGGTGGCGATCGTTGCCGAGGTGGCGGTGTTGGCGGTCGCTGCGGAGAAACTGCGGTGTGCGTAGGGAACGGAGGCGAGGGGTTGATCCGGGGTCAGTTGTTGCTCGCTGTGGAAGCCGTCGCTGAACCAGACACGGAGGCGGAGGTCCACGGTCTGGGTCAGGAGTTGGAGGGGGACAGGGATGGTATCGACGCCAAACCGTACGGAGAACAGGCCTTTTGAGACCGGCAGCGGGATGGCGCCGAGCGGCGGGCCGGCCGGGGGATCCAAGTGGAGGAGTGGAGAGGGGGATTCGCCGACGACGAGGGCGAACCTGAACGAGCCGGTTCCGGTGAAGGGAACTCCTTCGACCGAGACGCGACCCTGGAAACTGATGGCGTCGGGCGTGTCGGAGCGAGTGGCGCTTGCGCTGATAAGGAGAACCGCGAGGAGAACGGCCCAAGGCGGAAGGAGGTTCAATCGTTGCATGCTTTGGTGGGGCTGGAGTGGTTGCTTTCGCGTTGGAGAACGAAGGACGGCCCAATCCAGTGAGAAGAATTGTCGCAAGAAGGTTCCGCGGAATCGGAATCCGGGTTTCCGAAGGGGAAGCGGAGGCGAGGTTCATCGGGAGCCGGCTGAGCACCAGTATCCCCCATTCTTACCGGCCAGTAATAACGGTCTTTCTGATTAAACAAATCATCATACGGCACGAGAGCGAGCTGGAGCCTCGGAACGCATTTGTCGGCAAGAGTGCCCGCATCGTCCGGTGCCTGCTGACGTACCGGGACCGCGTTTAGGGACAACGCGAACTCGTGGCCCGAACCAAGGCCAGCTCCGGCCTGGTTTCCCGAATCGCCAAACATCTTCTGCATCAGGGCTTCATCGAGAAGAAGAGTGCTCGCGAGTTTTGCCTTCGCGAGCCTCTGGCGCTGCTCGACGCCTGGGCCGAAGCGGACAACTTCGCCCGGCGCTCCCGGACTGCTTTCAGGGAGTGCTGGTCTCGTGTTCATTCTCGGCCCTGAGTCCACCAAAGGTCCTCACTCAACAAAGGAACGGGGCTAGTTGGATCGTCCGCAACGATCACGGTGAACGGATTGGGCGGAGGAACCACGCCGCCGGCATTGCTCGCGGGACTCAGCGGGTTCTCTATCGTTGATATTCCCGAGCCTCAGATCACGAGACTCAGCCTCTGTGGTATCCTCTCCCTGGCGGTTTGCTCGAAACGGAACGCGCGGATTAGGTTTCCGTGTTCAGCCCGGCCCACGGAATAACCATTGTCCAGCCGAATTCGGGTTGCCAGGCCAGCATTCACCTCAGCACCACGCCATCCATCACACTAAGCGATTGGATCGCGCCCTCCCCCTCCAATTTTTCCAGATTCAAATCACCGTCTGCAAAACCTGGGCCGTGGATCGTTGTGGCGGAGAGGGAGCGAATCGAACACTCCTGAGCCGGGTGGACCGGCTCACGGCGGTTTTAAAGACCGAGATCTGCGCTTCGGAAAATCCGGTCGAACCTTCACGATAACCGCGTCAATACAGGGCGATCCGCAGCTCGACCCCAAAGTGCCACCGCGACAGTTCCCGCAGATTTCCGACGGTTAACTGTCTGACATTGTCTGACAAAATCCCGTCTTCGACGTCGGGCCAAGCGACGCTTCACCATGGATGATCTTGGGGCCATGGCCCGCGTTTGCCGGGTTCACAACGTGATCCGTCCCTATCTGGAGGCGCTGACGTGAAGTCACCGAACGTCGGCGCGTCGGCTCGGCAAAGGCTGCCATGCCCCTGGCAAGGCCACGCAGTGGAAAGCGTTGTCCGGCAGGCGGCAGTCGCGGATCACACGCTGGACCTGTCGGAAGTGGTCGGCCGCTTGGGGGAATTCTTGGAGGCCTTGCCGGGGTCTATCCGAGACCGAGCCAGCTCCGCAATCGGGAATGCAGCTCCGCTTGGTCCCGGGATGAAATCCTTCCGACCACTCGACGAACCAGACGATGCTCGACCGTGCAGATTTGGCCCTTGATCCCGCTCGGCACGTTGAGCCCGGCGCCGCTCCAGTCGGCAAGAATCTGGTCTGCGTTCGTCAGTTGGGAGGTGACAGGGACCACGAAGAGATCGCCTGGAAAAGTACCCAAGCCCACCACCACGGCCGGCCGCACCTTGCTGCTGCTCAGATCCGTGAACGGGATCGGCAGCAAAACAACGTCACCGCGTGAGCAACTCGTTGTAGACATCGTCTGCCGGGTTCTCCCAGACGGCCCGCAACCTGCGCTCACTCTGTTCCAGCCAGGCTTGGCGCTCAATGTCCCCGCCTACCGGCATCTCGATCGCCACGCGCACCTGGGTGTTTTCCGGCAACGGCAGGGGTTGGAGCAGGCGCAGGTGCCCGTGTTCGTAGATGGCATCAACCGCTGTCTGCATGGAGGAATCGTGCCATCCCGAGGGATTGGCGCAAGGCTGCATCCACCCCAGGCCGAGACCCGGGTTCTGATCACATGATTCCGCTGGCGACCTCGGGCCGGGGAACGGGAGAAAAATCGCCCGGACTGTCTGAAAACTGCCTGACACACCGCTATTGCCGATGGGAACTTCGAGCCCACACCCTCGCTATGTAATTCTGGCGGAGAGGGAGCGAATCGAACACTCCTGAGCCGGGTGGACCGGCTCACAGCGGTTTTGAAGACCGCGGGGGCCACCAGGCACCCTCCACTCTCCCGACTCAGTGCTTGGGAATCGCTTCGATGATCCGCCGCACGATCTCGTCCGGAGTGACGCCTTCGCTTTGAGCGGCAAAATTCGGCCCCAGGCGGTGGCGCATCACCGCCGGCGCGATGGCCGCAACGTCGTCGCAACTGACACACGTCTCACCCCGCAGCAGCGCCCTGGCCCGTGCCGCCACCACCAGACTCAGACTCGCGCGCGGACCGGCGCCCCAGTTCAGCCATTTCTTGCAGAAATCGAGAGCACTCGGGTCCTTGGGCCGCGTGACCCGCACGAGTCGTTCCGCGTATTGGTAGACGTGGTCGGCGATCGGAATGCGTTTGACCGCCGATTGCAGCTCAATGATCTGCTCCGCGGAAAGCACAGCCTCGGGAGATCCTCCGCCCGCGGTGGTGCCACGCCGCATAATCTCGAGTTCTTCCGCCGTGCTGGGGTAGTCGACGGTGATCATGAACAGGAACCGGTCGAGCTGCGCCTCGGGCAGCGGGTAGGTGCCTTCCTGTTCGAGCGGGTTCTGGGTGGCCAGCACAAAGAACGGGTCGGGAAGCTGGTGGTCCGTGCCGCCTGCGGTGACCTTGCGTTCCTGCATCGCTTCCAGCATGGCCGCTTGAGTCTTCGGCGGGGTGCGGTTGATTTCGTCCGCCAAAATCACGTTGGCGAAAATCGGGCCGGGCAGGAATTTGAAGCGGCGCTCGCCCGAGACCGGGTCCTGGTAGATCACCTCGGTGCCGGTGATGTCCGAGGGCATCAAGTCAGGCGTGAACTGAATGCGCTTAAAGCTGAGGTGCAAGGTCTTGGCCAGGCTGGAAACGAGCAGGGTTTTCGCCAGACCCGGAACGCCCACCAGCACGGCATGGCTCCGAGTGAAGATCGCGATGAGGATCTGTTCGATGACGTCGTGCTGCCCCACGATGACCTTCGCCAATTCGCGCTCCAATATCGCGCGCGCGTCCTGGAGCCGGGAGAGAGAGGCAAGAGAGTCGGATGAACTTGGTGGAGTCATGTCGCCGTGGTCGTGATGCGATTCCGGCGAAGCTTCTCCGCGCGAGGCTCGAATGCAAACTCGGAGTTGCCCGCCCGTTCATCGGCGAAGAACCGCGGCACGATCCAAACCATTGCCTGACCGTCGCTTTCCGACATACTCGCCACACGTCCGCCTCAGGAGGTGGACCCTCGCACCATGATGCGCCTTGGCCTCGATTCGTTCCCGATCCTGTCGATGTCGAGTAGTATGCAACCTTCGCCGAACTACAGGGCCTTCCCGATCTTAGCCCTTGCCCTGCTCACCCTGCTGAGGCCAGCCGACTCCCGAGCCGCCACCACCGCCGATTTCTTCCCCGTCGTCCCGGGATCGGAATGGCGCTACAGCGTCGGCGGCTCCGAGGCGGTGCGGCGCATCATCCCAGGCCCGCTGACGCTCCATGGGACCAGTGCCGCCGGTTTCCAGTCGTCGGTCAATGGCCGGTTTGTCGACACCTACTGGTGGAGCGCCTCGGCGGGCCTCCAGGTCCACCGGATCGACGAAGAAATTGGCACCCTCCCGGCGGGCATCCGGTTCCAGCAACCTCTGGTGTACGCCCCCGCCACACTCACCCCCGGAGTGGGGCATAGCTTCTACACCGCCTATGGCTACGCGGATTCGGGGATGGCGGAACCCTTCAACTACGGAGGCGCCGTTCAGGGAACCACGCAGATCTCCGGCCCCGAGTCGGTCACCACGGCGGCCGGCACGTTCTCCTGCTTCCGGGTCGCCCTGAACGAGACATGGTCGGAACTGGGCGAAGTCGTGTACGCCGGCACCACCACGATGTGGCTGGCGTCGGGCGTGGGTCTGGTGAAGGGCAGCGACAGCTCGGGCGCGGTGCTTGAGCTTCGGTCGTACAACATCCCCGGCAGCGGTCCGCCGATTGTACCCGCCGCTCCGCCCGTCATCACGGCGGCTCGTCGCCGAGCCGCGGGGGATCTCGAAGTCGACTTCACCGCCGCCATCGGGAAAACCTGGCAATTCGAGACCTCGGAGGATCTTCGGGTCTGGAGCCCATTGCCCGGCGTGACCGCGGACGGTTCCGGCACCCGATCCTTGGGAGCGATCGCCGGCACGGGACGCCGCTTTTTCCGCCTGCGCGAGGGAGTCAACGTTCCGGCGGATCTGACCTTGCCCGAGCCGGGCAAACTGTATGAGGCAGGGACGCGGCTGGGCGGCGAACTCTTCGGATTCGAGTTCACCATCGCACCCCAATGGAAAGGCGGACTGCGCGTGAACTCACCGTGGATGCTGTTCGGATCGGACACCGAGCCCGGCTTGATCCTGGCGCTCATCGGATTTGCCGGAACCCGGGAGCAACTTTTGCAAGATCCCAGCCTGCGTGATGGGTTCGAGACGGAGATCGACGCCAACAACAAGCTCTTCTTCCGCGCGGTTCGACCGGTGACGGCCGGGGCGAACAACCGTTTGTCCGCCGGTTTCACCGCCACCGGAGCGGACGGCTCAACCTACGCGCTGAACCTTGAATTCCTGGTGCATCCCAGCGGCGGTTTCCTGGGTTTTCTCGGACTCACCACCCAGGCGCAAATCGCGGGACTGCAAACGCAACTGCTCCGGTTCGTGGAGGGGGCAAAGACCCCGGCTCGCAACACGAACACCGACTACCTCAACGCGCTGCCCGGACGTTCGTTCAAGTGGGAAAGCAGCGGCAACGAGTGGTATTCCGGCAACTGGCAGGGTTCCGCTTCCTCCACGAGTTGGAGCGAGAGCTACGCGTTTTTCTGCTCGGACGGCAGCTTCGAGATCAACAAGGAGTCCACCTCCTATGTCAACAGCCGCAACAGCGGCGGCTGGAGCAGCACGTACATGTCCCTGAGCTACGGCAGTTCGACCAAGGAATACGGGCAGTTCACCGTGATCCAGCATCCGCAGCACGGGAACCTCATGCTCATCGCCACGCTCGCGGGCTACCAGGTCACCCCCGTGCAATTCCAGCCCAACGGCAGCCTGCTCCTCGGAAAAAACCAACTGGTGCCGCACGAACGCTTCAGCTGCGCGGGACCTTGATCGCCGGGCTCACCGTCGCCGGCGGCGTCGCCTCGGACCCACGTTCCGACGCCATTTCCTGCACCCGCGCAAAACCATGTTCGCGCAGGAAAATGTCCACTGGCGCCCTGACCCGCACGGCGCGGCGGATGAAGGGGTCGGTGTAGGCCAGTTCGACCGCGCGCAATCCCAGGGGCACCGCCGAGCCGCCCCCGTACATCTCATCGCCCACGATCGGCAGACCTGCCGCCGCGAGATGGACCCGGATCTGGTGGGTGCGTCCCGTGACCGGCAACGCCTCGATCAAGGTTCGACCCTCCCGGCTTTCGAGCACGCGAAATCCTGTCTCGGCGTCCTTCCCCCGGCTCGCATCCACGCGCATGCGGCCGATTTGGGCCGGGTCCTGGTCCAGTTTCAGGCGGCACACCCATTCCGCTTCGACCGGCACACCCTGAACCACGGCGAGGTAGCGTTTCTTCATCTGCCGTGATTCGAACAAATCACCCAGGCTCTGCACGGCGCCCGGGCTCTTGCCAAACAGGAGCACCCCGGAGGTGTCCGCGTCCAGGCGGTGAACGTAGCGCAGAAAGCGGAGATGCCGGGAACGGGCCCAAAAAGAACCGGCGCCGATCGACGATTGGATCGCCGCCTGCAGGTTCCGGTTGGTTTTCTGCCAGGTGAAGGGGACCAGCATCCAGCCACGGGGCTTGTCGATGGCGATCACCGACCTGTCCTCATGCAGGATCGCGAGACGTTCGATGTCACGCCCGTGCCCAAGTTCGATGTAGGGCGGCTTCGCCACGCCCCGAGCAAACCGGCTTCCCGAACAAAAGCAAAGCGGCGGGTTCAGACGCCCAAAAACCGCTTCAAATCCGAAAGTCCGGCCGGGGAGCAGACGATCAGGACTTTTTCTCCATCCCGCCACCCCGCCACGGACCAATCCCCTTCGCGGGAAATCTTCATGCGGGAATCCGGCGGATTACGGATGGCCTTGGCGTCGACGACGAACAAGTGGGCAATCGAAACCTCGCTGGCCCGGAAACAGATCAGCACCACGGTTTCGCCGTGCCAGTCGAAGGCCTGGCATCCGTAAGTGGCCAATGGTTCCAGTGCCGAAGGAATCGAGACCTCCAAACCCTGCCCGCGATCGGCAAGGAAACGCTTCACCGTGGCCAGACGATCGGCGTCGAGATCCAAGCGATAAGAGCCCGTCGCCACAAAGCGGACCATTTCGGATTTAAAATCCTCCATGCCTGCGGCGGTCGCTCGCGCCGCACCCGAGACTTTCGGCGCGGTTCGCGAAGCCGACCCCGGGGGCCGAGCGAACTGGATTCCCAGGAACACGACCACGGCAGCAGCGGCGGCCAACACTGAAGTCCACGCCGGCGACCGCCTCCACCAAGGGACCACCGTGATCTTCGACGCAGCGAGAATGCTTTCCCGCAGTCCAGGCGGCGGAGTCACTTCGGATAGGGCCCTTCGGATGGAGCGGTCGGCTGAAAGCTCCTGCTCCAGCCAGGCACCCAGCGACGGGTCTTCAGCAGCGTAGGCGAGGGCCTTCGCCAATTCGGAATCGGGCGGAACCGATTCGCCAAGACGGTACGCGAGGAGGATGCGCTGGGCTTGGTTGCGATTCATGGTGTTAGGAAGGTGCGCTTGGAAACCGCAAAACCCGACTCGGACCCTGGGTCGCACGCCGTGGACCTTCGGCCATAAGCGCCTTCAGTTGCGCTTTACCCCGGGAAAGCCGGGACATCACCGTGCCTATGGGCACTTCGAGAATCTCCGCGATTTCCTGGTAGGAATAATCCTCCAGATAAAACAAGGCCAGTGGCGCTCGGAACGCCTCGTCCAAAGCCGCCAATAACTCGATCACGGTGCGGCCATCCATCGACTCGGTCACACGCTCGTCCATCGACGGAAGCTCGATTTCCGAATCGTCCAGGGTTTCTTCTGGAAACCGCGCCGCATGGCGCCGCCCCGCATTGAACTCGCGAAACACCGTCGTCATCAGCCAGCTCTTGACCTTGGAAACATCGCGGATCTGACCACGCTTCTGCGCGAATTTCAGGAAGGTCTCCTGGGTCAGATCCGAGGCATCCGAGGAGCCCTTCACCAGACTCAGGGCAAATCGATAGACGTCCGCATAAAAGCGGTCGACGACCGACTCAAACTCCAAGTCCTCCGATGTCACGGTTGGAACCGTGCCACAAGCGGACCGACAGGGCGACGCCAACATCGTAAGCATCTCGTCTCGGATGGCCCGTGCTCGTTGCCCAGGCCATGGAACACCATGCCGCGATGGGCCAGCACGCTGTCACGCGCGCCGGCCCACGAGTGAGCGATAGGTTTCAGGACTTGCGGTTGCGACGGAACCTGAGCCCGAACGCCAGGACTGACCCAGCCACAAGCGATTCGGTCAGGACCGTTGTTCCCTCGGGAACCGCCGTCACCCGAACGCGGGCCACCCGGTAGCCATCCGCCTTGAAATCAGCGGAAGCGAAACTGAAGCCCGCAAAGCTGCCATCCAGAATGCCGCCCTGACCCGCCGGGGCGAAACCCGGATGCGTCTGAACGGTGCCGCCCTCCGGGGTGCCGGTGTCGGGTGCGGCCTGGCCGAGAAATGCGGTGTTCGCCGGCAGTTCATCGTTCACCTCGCTTCCAGCATCCAAAACCATGGACCCTAGAATGGTGAAGTCAGCTCCCAGGAACTTTCCATTCCCGTCAAAGAGGGGAATGGCCATCGGATTGCCGTTGGCAATAAACGCGTCGTTACTCGGAATCACCATGGAGGCAAAACTGAGATACCGGTTCGCTCCGGTGCCCGGGTTCAGTGAGAAATCCATCGAAGCCTTCGCTCCGGGAGCGAAGGGCGGAAACGCTCCACTGACGATCGTCCCGTCTATCCCCCCGGCGGTGCTGGCAGCGAAGGCGGCGCTCAAGGGTGCGGTGTTGCCATCCTCGGCCAATCGTTCCAGTTCGGCGCTGACGACCGCGTCGCGATCGTAGAGATCAAACGTTCCGTCGTGGAATCCTACCCACACCGGGGTCAGCAGGGTGCCCCCGGCGGGCGAGAGGTTTTCGAAAGTCACTCGCACCTGGACAGCGGAGGCATGAAGAACCGGCACCAGTAGGAGCGCGGTCAGCACGGCAGCCACCGAGAGGTGGGGATGCTGGGACTGGGACAAACGAGGATTCATCGTGGGAGTTCTGTGGTTGAAGTGGGGCCGATGTCCCTCGTTCAGCGTTCCACCGGCAAACGCCGATGTGGTTGACCGCCGATGAGGCACCGGGTTGTCACTGTCTCCCATGGGAGGCACATCCCTGGGTTCTATTCCCCAGTCATTTCGAGAGAACCTGCCCCCTCACGGCGCCGGTTCCAGCCACCGCCGGACGTCGCTCGAGATTTCCCGAAGGCGAACGTGCATCGGTGAGAACAGGCGGCGTGCGCGGACGGTCACCTCAGCATGCCGGGGATACCACACGCCCAGCGGGCTTCGGTCGCGATCCAGATGGAGTTGAAAGGTCTCCAGGCTGCCCAGCACCCCGCCCCAAAGCTTCAGGCCACCCTCCGTCTTCACATCGGCCCGCACGATCTCATGCTCTTCCATCGAAACCCACACCCGTCCGTGCAGCAGGTTGATCACGCGATCCATCAGGCGCTCCTCCGGCAGATCGCCCGTGCGAGGTTTGAAGTCCAGAACCCAGCAGCGCCGGTCCCGCACGGAGTCTCGACCCGCCACGGTGAACTCGAACCGCGACAACAGGCGTTCATTCACCAAGGCGTCCATGCGTTCAGCCATCGACCCACCCTTCCCTCCGGCGTACGTGTCGCGCCAGCGCTTCTCTTTTTCGCTCTGCACCTCGCTTTCCCCCGCGCTCAGGGGGCGCCCATCGATGGCCACCAGCCGGTTGTGGGTCATCCCGCGACGAAGGGTAACCTGGTAGAGTTTCTCCTTGGTGCGCCGAACCGCTCCCGAGGCATCCAGGGTCTCGAAGTAGGAGAGGTTCTTGTACACCACGATGGGGAGGTTGGTGTCCTTCGCCACCTCACGCGCGCGCTCCGCCATGCGACGCAACAGAACCGACACGTCGACATCCGCCACCGGCTCAATGTCGGCCATGCCCAGGCACCTCGACATCAGCCAGATCGTCACCATCCAATTTCGAAATCCGCCCAACACGTCGCGAAGGGTGGCGTCGACACCTCCTCACGGCAAGCGGTCGCACCCCCCTCGCCGAAAAATGGTCTCGCCGTCCCCCGCGGCTTCCCCCTACGACTGTCGCCCGCCAGCACCCGTGAATTCCCGCGTCGAACCTTTTGGCCCGAATGCCCTGCTGGTCCGATTCCAAAACCCGGACCCCGACGCCGCTTTTTTGCTCATCCAGGCGCTCCTGCGGAACCTTGAAACCCATCCGCTTACGGGTCTGATCGAGACCACCCCCGGCTTTCATACCCTGCTGTTCGAGTTTGACCCGGGCCATCGGCCCCCGCCCGACGCGTTGGCCAGCCTTCTGGATCAGCTGCCGGCCCCCACCCCGTCCCCCCCCACCCGGCGGCGGGTCGTCGATATCCCCGTCACCTACGACGGACCGGACCTGGACCGGGTCGCCGCCCAACGCGGGCTGTCCCCACAGGAGGTTGTCGTGCTTCATTCGGCGCCAGTTTATCGCGTGCAAATGCTGGGGTTCTCTCCCGGCTTCCCCTACCTGGCCGGCCTTGACCCGAAATTGCATGTGCCTCGCATGGCCACCCCGCGGCCCAAAGTACCCGCCGGGTCCGTGGCCATCGGAGGCGAACACACCGGCATCTACCCGGTCGCAACCGCCGGCGGATGGCACCTGATCGGACGCACCTCATTGACCCTGATGGATCTGGATCGGGCTGCCCGCGAAGATCCCGACGCTTTTCTCTTACACCCTGGGGATGGGGTTCGTTTTGTGCCCGTGACTTCATCCCCGCAACCGTCGGCGCCCCCACCAGCAACGCAGTAAGAGAGAGCCAATGGCATGACCCGGCCGATCCTGGAAATCGTCGACCTTGGCATGGGCGTGTCGTTTCAAGATGGGGGACGACGCGGGTGGAAACGCTTCGGTGTCCCGCCAGGAGGCGCGCTGGACGATCACGCGTGTCGGTGGGCGAATCGCCTCCTGGGCGACGCGGAGGATCTGCCTGTGTTGGAAATCTTGCTGATGGGTGCCCGGTTCAGGGCGCTGGAGAGCGTGGAAATCGCGATCACCGGCGCCGCGGTCAGCGGCAGCGCCGAGCGGTGGCAGACTCGCCGGCTCGAAGCCGAGGAGATCCTGACATTCGGGCAGCCCTCCCATGGCGTCTGGAGCTATCTGGCCTGCGCCGGCGGGTTTGAGGCCCCGCGCTGGTTCGGCAGTGTGAGCACCTTTCCCCGCGGCGGATTGGGCCGTCCCCTGGCCCGCGGCGACTTTCTCCATGCCTCGGGATTTCCGACCACGCCGAGTTCATCCTCCATCGGTACCCGTTGGGTGCAACCCAGTGAACGACGGGATTATCGGGACCCCGGCATGCTCCGGGTCTGGAAGGGGCCTCAGTGGGAGAGTTTCGACGCCTCCACCCGTGCCACCTTCTTTCAGGCTCGCTGGGAAATCAGCGCCCAAAGCGATCGGACCGGCTACCGATTGGTTGGCCCAACCTTGACCACGCCGTCCGCAGGCATCCCGAGCGAACCAGTACTTCCCGGGTCCATTCAGGTGCCTCCCAACGGTCAGCCCATCCTCACGATGCGGGACGGACCCACCGTTGGCGGGTATCCGAAGCTCGGCCTGCTGGATCCCCTGGATCTGTCTCGGCTTGCCCAGTGTCGCCCCGGCCAATCGGTCCAATTCCAACCCGTCGACAGATGACTCTGCTCCCCATCAACTGCGATCTCGGCGAGGGGGAGAGCCTCGAACAGACCCGATCTCTGATGGGCTGGATCGACTGGGCCAACATCGCGTGTGGGGGACATGCGGGCGACGACGCCAGCCTCGCCCGCTGCCTCCAACTGGCCCAGGAAAACGGCGTCAAAGCCGGTGCGCATCCAGGAATCCCCGACCGCATCCATTTCGGCCGCAACGACTCTCGCCAGCCAAACGTCTCGGATTTGGTCGTCTGGCTGGAAGACCAGGTGGGGAGTTTTGCCTCGAAAGCGCGCGAACTTGGGATCCCGTTCCACCATATCAAGCTCCATGGCGCGTTGTATCACCAGGTCGACCGCGAGCCGGACCTGGGACATGCCTATCTCCAAACTGTGTCCCGGCTTTGGCCCGGAGTGGCCGTTGTGGTCCGGGACGGGGGAGGGACGGCGTCGTTGGCCGGCAAGTATCCGTTAACCCTTCGACGTGAAGCATTTCTGGATCGCGCCTACCGCCCGAATGGCGAGTTGATGCCGCGAGCCGAACCCGGCGCCATCCTGGAGGATCCCGAAGCCGTTCTGCAGCGGATCCGGGAGTTCCAGGAACGGGGCGGATGGCGATCATGCGATGATTTCTGGATTTACCTCGATCCGGACACCTTCTGCGTTCACGGTGACACGCCTCAGGCCGCGGCCATGTTGGCGCGGCTGCGGTCGGTTCATCCGAAGGCGATCTCGGACGGAGATCCCGGTGGGTGACCCGGTGATAAACAAGCAACGACGTGGTGCCCAAGGCATCGCTCGGCGATCAGGCCACGGCCCGCTCAAGCGGTCCCAGGTGATTCCGAGCAAGTCCGGGCGCCCGAGGTGGCTGGTTGCGATGGAAGACGTTCGATGGTGTGCAAATCGGGAAAGAGTGATCCTTCCCAAAATACGCCATTGACAGTCTTCGAGAGAATCGCACACAGTCCCTCCCCTTTTTCGGGATAGATTTTATGTATGCGGTTCTAGAGACAGGCGGGAAGCAGTATCGCGTCGCCGCCGGCGATAAGGTTGAAATCGAACGCGTCAGCGTCGATGTCGGCCAGCCGGTGACATTTGATCGCGTGCTGCTCGTTAACCGGGACGGACAACTCAGCGTCGGCGCTCCAGTCGTCGACGGCGCTAAGGTTGTCGCCGATGTTTTGGAACATAAACGCGGCGACAAGGTCGTCATCTGGAAGATGAAGCGCCGCAAGGGGTACCACAAGAAGCAGGGACATCGCCAGGAGCTGACCGTCGTTCAGGTCAAAGAGATCCAGGCTTAATCCCCGTTCCGAATCCCCCCATCTGCACGCGAGGTGATTTATGGCACATAAGAAAGGTCAAGGCAGCTCCCGTAACGGGCGCGACAGCCACAGCAAACGCCTGGGCGTCAAGCGCTTCGGCGGCGAACTCGTCTCAGCTGGCACGATCATCGTCCGCCAGCGGGGCAGCAAATTCAACGCAGGCAAGAACGTCGGAGTCGGCCGCGACTGGACGCTCTACGCCCTTGCCGATGGCCGGGTGAAATTCGACACCCACCTCCGCCGCGTGAATATCGTGCCGGACGCCACCGTTGCCGCAGCGGCCCAAAACTGACTCCTCTCCCGCCGGCTTTGAGCCGGAATCGCTCTCAGGGCGAGGCTCAAGGCCTCGCCTTTTTTTCTTCATCCGATGTTTGTCGACGAGGTCAAGGTGTTCGCCCGCGCTGGGCATGGAGGCAAAGGCTGCGTGGCCTTCCGCCGTGAGGCCTACCGCCCCAAAGGCGGCCCCGAAGGCGGCAATGGTGGTCGCGGAGGTGACGTGATTCTCGAGGCCGATCACGACCTCAACAACCTCGTCGCCCAGTTCTACCAACCCAGGCTGCTCGCCCAAAACGGCGAGTTCGGCATGGGGAAAGGCATGGATGGCCACGCCGGCAAGGACCTCATCGTCAAGGTCCCCTGCGGCACCGTCGTGTGGCGCATTCCCCCACCTCCTTCCGCCACCCCTGCCCCCGGTGAAACCGATCCCGATGCGGACGCCGAGGACGATGATGCCGAGGACCTTCCCGAAGGTTCACGCCCCTTGCTGATGTCGGCAGGGCACCACCGACCCGTCATCCGCCATGCCGGGGGCATCCGAGCCCTGGAAATCGACCTGGATTCCGATGATTCCTCCTCGCCCAGCGAGTCCGAGGATCGGGAACTGGTCGCGGACCTGACCGAGCATGGCCAGCGCTTTGTCCTGTGCAAGGGCGGTCGCGGCGGACTCGGGAATCGAAATTTTGCCAATTCCGTCCGGCAAACGCCGCGGTTTGCCCAGCCCGGCGAGGCGGGCCAGGAAGGTGCCTTTCTGTTCGAACTGCGGCTGATCGCCGACGTCGGACTGGTGGGATACCCCAATGCCGGCAAATCCACCCTGCTGTCGGCGATTTCGAAGGCCCGGCCGAAGATCGCTCCGTACCCCTTCACCACCCTCACCCCCCAGGTCGGAATCGTCGATTATCCCGACTTCCGCCGGATCGTGGTGTGCGACGTCCCGGGTCTGATCGAGGGCGCCAGCCGTAATGTCGGGCTCGGACACGCTTTCCTGCGCCACATCCAACGGTGTTCCGTGATGGTGGTGGTGGTCGATATGGCCGGCACGGATGGCCGAAAGCCCTGGGATGATTACCGGCAGGTGCTCGCCGAATTGAGCCTGTTCGATCCTTCGCTGGCCGATCGACCCCGCATCATCGTCGCGAACAAGATGGATGAGCCCACCGCCGAGACCCACTTGAAGAGCTTTAAGCGGCGCATTCGCAACATGCCAATCCTGGCCATGGCCGCCGGCTTTGATGAAGGCATCGAGCCTTTCAAGCGCGCCATCCGCGACGCTGTCGCGGACTTGCCCGCGAAGTGATTCAGGGGTTCGCCCGACGTCGGCGCGACCAAGCGGTGATCAGGATCGCGCCCAAAGCCACCAAGCCCAGAATCGCGAAGCCTGGCGCCACCACCGAGATGGCGCTGGTGAGCAAAGCACCCCCCAGTTCCGCGGTGGCCACGGCCGGATTCGCCAACCCCGCCGTCGAAGTAAAGGAAAGGCCACGCGCGGCGACCGTCCCCGCCTGAACCGTGGCCGCCAACCCGCCTCCGGCGATGATGGCCAAGGTCCAGCGGGCAAAAGGATCGATATCCACCGCGATCGATCCAGCGATCAAGGTGCCCGCTACCACGGATGCCGGTGAGGCCAGGGTGTCCAAGGCATGGTCCAGCCAGGGCACGTAATAGGCTCCGACTTCCATCAAGGTTGCCACCCCGAACGTCACCATCGCCGGCATGCTTCCCAGCCAGGCGAACTCGGGGGACGGATTCAGATAACCCGCATGAACCGCGACACTCGCCACCCAGAGAGGCACAAAGACTCGAAATCCGCACGCCGCCGCCAATCCCAATCCGGCCAGGATACTGAAAACCGTTTCCATGATCGCATGGAACACCTACCCCGCCCTGCCGGTTGCGGCAAATTTTGAAACCTCCCCCCGGAGGAGAACCGTATCGCGCTGGGCCCAGGCAGGGTCGGCTTCGGGATAATCCAGGTTGTAGTGCAATCCCCGGCTTTCGGGACGCGACAGCGCACTCCGCACGATCAATTCCGCCACGGTCGCGATGTTACGAAGCTCCAGCAAGTCACTGGTAACGATGAAGTTCCAGTAATACTCCTGGATTTCTTCCTGAAGATTCGCCAGCCGCTTGGCCGCGCGTTGCAGGCGTTTGTTGGTCCGCACGATGCCCACGTAATCCCACATCAGACGCCGGATTTCGTCCCAGTTGTGCGACACCACCACCAACTCGTCCGCGTTGTTCGCCTCACCGGTGTGCCACGGCGGGATGGTGCCGGTCCACGATTGCCCCGCCTGTTCCAACGCCACCTTGGCCGCGCGACGCGCGCAGACCACCGCTTCCAGCAAAGAATTGCTGGCCAACCGGTTGGCCCCATGAAGTCCGGTGCACCCCACCTCACCGATGGCAAGCAGCCCGGCCAATGAAGTTCTGCCATTCACGTCGGTCACCACCCCACCACACTGGTAGTGCGCGGCCGGAACCACCGGGATGGGTTCCTTGGTCATGTCGATCCCATACCGAAGGCACGTCTCATAAATCATCGGAAAATGACTCATGATGAACGGCGCCGGCTTGTGGGTGATGTCCAGCAGCGCGAAATCAGCCCCCGTCCGCTTCATTTCCGAATCGATCGCCCTCGCCACCACATCCCTGGGTGCCAACGATTTCTGCGGGTGATAGCGCTCCATGAATTCCCCGCCGCCGGGCATCTTGAGCACGCCCCCTTCCCCACGCACCGCCTCGGAAATCAAAAAGGACTTCGCCTTGGGATGGTACAGGCAGGTGGGATGAAATTGAACGAACTCCATGTTCGACACCGGAACCCCAGCCCGCCACGCCATCGCCACGCCATCGCCGGTCGCGATGTCCGGATTGGTCGTGTACAGGTAGACCTTCCCACAACCACCCGTCGCCAGAACCGTCACCGGAGCCTCAAACACGCTCACCCCGCCCGCGCAGCGGTCCAAAACATAGACCCCCAGACACCGATCCTCCCCGCCCAGACCCAGTTTCCGCGTGGTGATCAGGTCGATGGCCACGTGGTTCTCGAAGATCCGCAGGTTCGGCTGGCGCGCCGCCGCCGCCAATAAAGCCCGTTCCACTTCCCGACCGGTCATGTCCCGATAATGCAGCACCCGCCGTTTGGAGTGCCCACCTTCCCGGGTCAGATGGGGCTCTCGACGCCCCGCGGCGTCCGCAACTTCCATCTCGTCAAACTTCATTCCGTACCCGACCAACTCGAAGATCGCTTCGGGGCCTTCTTCCACAATGGTCCGCACCACCTCCTCGCGACACAGACCCGCCCCCGCTTCCAAGGTGTCCCGGACATGGCTTTCCAGGGTGTCGTCCTTGCCCAGTACCGCCGCAATCCCGCCTTGCGCCCAATTGGTGTTGGAATCCGCGCTCTGCTTTTTGGTGATGATCGCCACCCGCCCGCGCTCCGCCACCTTCAGCGCCAAAAACAACCCGGCGATGCCGCTTCCAAGGACAAGAAAATCAAACCTTTCCACCGCAGCCATGAATGAGCCTCGGTCCCGCTGCGTCCCTTGGCAAGTGAGCGCTTCCTGGAGCAATCGATCCGCACCCGCGCCAACCCGCGTTTCACAAGTTCGGATTTGATTCTCGAAGCCAAAACCCTAGGTTCAACCCACGTCCGAAACCCCGTATTCCTGACCGTTATGCAGAACATCGTTCAACAGAATTTGGCGTCGTCGGCCTCACGCCGCGAGTTCATCAAAAAGAGCGCCACCGCCGCGACCACCGTCGCGGTCGTCAACTCCCTGAAGACCCCCGTCTATGGCCAAAGCCAGGCGCCCTCCGCGGGCCGCGTGATCGGCGCCAATGACCGCATCACGGTCGGGTTCGTCGGCGTCGGCGGCCAAGGCATGGCCCACGTTCGCAGCATCAAGAACAATTCCGGCGACAACAACGTTACCATCGCCGCCGTCTGCGACGTCTCCAAACACCGGAACGCCGAAGCCAAGGCCTGGATCGAGAAGGACAGCGGCCCCAAGGTCGACACCTTCGACAATTACCAGAAACTTCTGGAGCGCAAAGACATCGACGCCATCTGCTGCTCCACCGTCGACCATTGGCATGCCAGGATCTCCGTCGACAGCATGAACGCCGGCAAGCACGTCTACGTGGAGAAGCCGATGACCCGGTACCTCCCCGAGGCGTTCGAGATCCACGACACCGCCAAGAAGACCGGCAAGATCCTTCAGGTCGGCTCCCAGGGCTGCTCCGACGCCAAGTGGCACAAGTCCGCCGAGCTCTGCAAATCCGGCAAGATTGGACCGCTGGTGCTCGGCCAGGGCTCGTACATGCGCAACACGCCCACCGGCGAGTGGAACTACGGCATCCAAGGCTGGGCCGAGGAAAGCGACATCGATTGGAAGCAGTGGATGGGCCCAGTCGCCCAGAAGCGTCCGTTCTCCAAGGACGACTACTTCCGTTGGCGCAAGTACTACCCGTTCTGCGCCGGCCTGCTCGGGGACCTCTTCCCGCATCGGCTCCATCCGCTCGTCCTCGCCACCGGCAACCCGGAATTCCCCCGGCGCGTTGTCTGCACCGGCACCAAGCACATCCATACCGACAAGAAGACGCCCGGCACGCCCGAGCGTGATGTGCCGGAAATGGTGTCCGCCCTCATCGAATTCCCCAGCGGCTACCAGTTGGTCGTCACCTCCTCGACCGTGAGTGAGCAGGGGCTGCGCGACATGATCCAAGGTCATCACGCGACGCTCTACATCGGTGGCAACCGCGTGGAGTTGAAGCCCGAGCGCCCGTTCTCCGAGGAAATCGATCCCGAAGTGTTCGAGAACCTCCTGCCCGGAGAAGATATCAAGTGGCACGAGAAGAACTGGTTCGAGGCCATCCGCGGCGCCAAGAAAGCCAACTCCGGCATCGACCTCGCCATCCGCGTCCAAACCGTCATCTCGCTGTGCGAAATGTCGGACCGCCTCAATGTGGCCTGCCTCTTCGACGAGAAGACCCGCAAGATCACCACCGAGAACGGCCGGGAACTCAAGCCGTTCACCTACGGCTGGGACCCCTTGTCCTAATCTTTTGTCCGCTCTCCCAGGGGTTCGCCGGGCCACCCGCGGACCCCAATTTCATGCCCGGCCCCCACCGCCCCCACCGACCCCCCCCCAGGGGGCCCGCCCGCGC
>CAUJJW010000365.1 GCA_963205105.1 Verrucomicrobiota bacterium
CCTCACCCATGCCCAAACCGTCTCGGACTACGTCGGCTTCAAGGACCCCAGCGACGTCTACCGTTTCGAAGTCGGCGGCTCCGTCACCAAAATCGAAGCGGTTCTGCCCAAGGCCTCGCTCAACGGCTATGCCACGCTCGAGGTGATTCGCGACGACAACCAAAACGGGATCATCGAGGACTCCGAGATTCTCGACGATTCCACGGGCCATTCGAACACGGATGCGAGAATCGAGACCTGGCTCGATCCCGGCCAATACTTCGTGCGCGTCTCCGCCTACCCCGGGTACGCCCCCAACTACGCCCTCACCCTCTCCACTGCCGCCCGACCCAACTCCCTCGGCAACCGCGACAATGATCCCGCAGCCCCCGGGTATCTCGGCCACATCACGTCCCCGAAAACCATCGATGACTTCGTCGGCGCTGCCGACCTGCAGGACTTCTTCCGATTCGACGTCACCGGGCCCAGCCGCAAAGTGACCGCCCAACTTCCCGCAGAACATCTCCAGGGCTACGCGTATCTGCGACTGTTCGCCGATGCCAACCAGGACGGCATTCTCGAGGAACTCGACGACGCGACGGGGCATTCCCGAGCCAACGCCACGATCGAGAAAGTGCTGGGATCAGGAAGGTACTTCCTCCAGGTGGAACGTCACTCCGGCTACAACACCCCCTACCGTCTCATCCTGACCCGGACGTTCACCGGCGAGGTTCCACCCTTCGTGATCCTGACACCGACGCCCCAGACCATCGTTGCCGGTAAACCAGCCACCTTTGGCGTCCAAGGCGACGGCAGCGGAACGCTCCAATACCAATGGTACCTCGATGGGGTCCCCGTTCCCGGCGCCACTTCCGAATCTGTCACCCTGACCGACCGGATCGTGGAGGTGCGCGACTACACCGTCAGCGTCCGAATCTCCAACGCCCTCGGCGGCGTCACCACCGAGTCCGTGCGCCTCCAGGTCACTCCCGCCGACGTGGAACTCGGCATCGCCCGGGCCGTCCTCCTGTCCTGGCCCCTCGCCGGCACCGACGGTTACCTGGTCCAGGGTGCCCCGACCGCCAGCGGACCCTGGACGTTCCTCACCAGCCGCGCGGTCATCGTGAACGGCAATCGCCGCGAGTTCATCGTCGATAACCCGGCCAGCTTCGGCGCCTTCCGCCTCGCCAAACCCTGACCTTCCATCAGCAGCCGACGAGCACACACAGCACGCAGCACACCGGCCGCCCGCATCCCGCGGGCGGCCTTCGTCGTGGATGGATCGCTCCACCGTAGCGGCAGGCGGGACGCCCGCCGTAGAGGGGGGCGTCTCGCCCCCCGGACTCCTCACGGGTTCAAGGTTCATGAGCATGGCGTCCGCTTCCCACGGGCCAACGGCCCGCTCCATTCCAGCCTGGGCCGAAGGCCCAGGAACGCCGACCCAAACTCGGGCCAGGGCTGTAAGCCCGCACCATCCGGTGACGATCCGCGCCGAACACACCCGGAATCCACCCACCGGATGGAACGGGCCTTCAGCCCTTGTATTCCGGGGAAAACGTTCTCCTGGGGCGTCGCCCCAGGCTGGTATGTTGCGGGCCTTTGGCCCTGTCCACGTCCAAGTCACCCCCCCTGAAGTTCCCCACCATTCTCGATCTTCCGCATCTCGTCCTGAATCGCCGCTTCCACCACATGCTTGGCTTTCGAAACGTAGCCCGGCTCCACCTCCATGGTACGCGCTGCCTCCTCCACACTCCGCCCATCCACCACCACCAGCTTGTAGAACTGATACTGCCGCGGCATCGAACGCCGTACCTGCGCCCGAACACCTTCCAATAACCGAACCCATTCCTGCTCGAACACCGGCCAGTACGCGTCCGTCTCCACCGTCGCCAGTTCATCAATCGATTCCATTCCCAAATCCTCCAGGTCCCGCTGCCCCGCCAGCCTTCGACGATGTTTCCTCAGCCAGTCCGTCACCCCGTTTCGCGCGATGCGAAACAGCCAGCCTTTGAACCGCCCCTTGTCCGGGTTGTACGAAAACCCACCGATCGCCTGGAACACCTTGATGAACACTTCCTGCGTGACGTCTTCCGCATCGGCATCCGACGGCACCAAGCGCCGCGCAAAACCGGTCACCACCGGCTTGTACCGACGCCAGAACGCCTCCCAACTCGTCGTGTCCTTCGGATCCCGAATCCGAAGCAACAGACTCGCCCGGGTTGTCTCCCAGTCTTTCTCGTAGGCTGCCATCCGTGAACCGCGTGCTAGCAGTCCGGCATGCCCAGCGTCAAATCACCTTCCGTCAACCTTGCCAGAGCCCCCTGCCCCCACCTAGAAACCCTGGGTCTCGCCGGCATGCCGCTCCTCCCCAACTCCGATCGCCCCCCAGCGCGCACGCCCGACCGGCCTCCACCGGCGCGACCCCGTTTTCTGACCCGCCGACATCTCCAAGGCTTCGCCGCCGCCGCCGCCGTCGCACTCGTCGCTCTGTTGTTCGGGCAACCGCTCCATGAGTTCAGTTACGACGCCACCTACCTCGTCCGCCCCACGGTCACCCCCGACGACGCCGTCATCGTGACCATGGATCTCCAATCGCACATCGACCTCAAGCAACGCCCCGAAGGCCGCTGGTCCCGCGCGCTTCATGCCGAATTGATCCAGCTCCTCGCCACCCATCAACCCCGCGCGATCGTGCTCGATTCGGTCTTCATGGAACCCGACATCCAGGGACCGGAAGCGGACGCCGCTCTCGTCGAAGCCATCCGGCGCGCCGGAAACGTCGCCGTCGCCGCCACCGTCGAAGGTTTCACCCGCGACGGCATTTCGAGTTATCAGGTCATCCCGCCGTTCGCACCGCTCCGGTCCGTCGCCCGCTGGGGCCCCCCGCGCTATCCCGAACAGGGCGCCGTCCGCGAATCGATCCCGTCCACCGATGGTCGGCCCACCCTGGCCCGGGTGGTGTTCCAAATGCTTCAACCGGAGAAAGGCACGAATGCCGCCGCTACGCCCTCGCGTTTCTGGCTCAACTATTACGGCCCGCCCGGTTCGCTGCCCCGCGTTTCCTACGCCGCCGTGCTCCGCGGCGAAGTGCCTGCCGAAACGTTCCGCAACCGCATCGTGTTCGTGGGCGCCGATTACAAGGGTCCGTTTCCCACCGCCGGAATCAGCGCCACCCAATCCGGCTTCGACAACCTCCCCACCCCGTACACCCGCTTCACCCGTGTGAAAGCATCCGGCGTCGAGGTCGTCGCCACCGAAGTGCTCAATCTGCTCCGCAACGACGGCCTGCACCGGTGGCCTCGTTGGCTCGAGTGGACCGTCTTTTCCCTCTTCGGCGGCGGCGCCATCCTGCTGTTCGCCATGCTCCGCCCCCTCGCGGCCGCCCTCACCTGCCTCGCCCTCGCCCTCGGCGTGGCCTCGGTCTCCCTTTTCTCCGTCGCCTGGACGCAGTCCTGGTTCGCCTGGTGGATCCCTTGTTTCGTTGAAATCCCCTTCGCACTCGCCTGGTGCCTGCTCGTCCGCCTGGATCATTTCCCTTCCGATGCCGGCCCCAGAGAACTTCCCGATTCGCCTTCCATTCCCTTCATCATCCCCGGCTACACGCTCCTGCGCGAAATCGGCCGCGGCGGCTACGGCTCCGTGTGGCTCGCCCGCGATGTCGTCGGCGTCGTGCGCGCCATCAAAGTCGTCCGCCGGGAATCGGTCGCCGACATGGCCGCCTCGGACCGCGAGTTCCAGGGTATCCGTCGCTACTCACCGCTTTCGTTGCGACACCCCGGGTTCACACCCATCCTCCACGTCGGCCGCGAGGACGCCCAAGGGTTCTTCTATTACGTCATGGAAGCTGCAGACGACCAGAGTTCAGGGTCCGCCATCGACCCCGAGCGTTACCAACCACGCACCCTGCGATCCGAGATCGATCGCCAAGGCTTCCTTCCCGTTGCCCAGACCGTGGAAATCGGCATCGCCCTCGGCCGGGCCCTCGCCTTCCTGCACCAGCACCAGCTCGTCCATCGCGACGTCAAACCGGCCAATGTGCTTTTTGTCGGTGGGAAGGCCCGCCTCGCCGACCTCGGACTGGTCACCCATCTCGCAAACCACCCCGGCGAAGTCAGCCAGGTGGGTACGCCGGATTATCTCCCCGACGAAGGTACCGGCACCATCACCGCCGAGGTCTACGCTCTCGGAAAATTACTGGCGGTCGCGGTGACAGGGAAACATGCCTCCCAGTTCGGCGAACTCCCCACCCGTTTCGATGAACGGCCCGATGCGAACGCCTTTCGCAAGCTCAACCAACTCTTGCTCACCGCCTGCGACCCCGACCCCAAACAACGTTTCCCATCCATGGAGGCTTTCGTCGCAGCCCTGGAACGTCTCGCGGCGTGACGCCGCAGGGGCGAAGAAATTTTGGCGCGTCAGGTAAGATTCGCCGACGCCCATCGTAGAAGGACTGGAATGGCCCCATCGGCCCTCATCGAGATGCAGCGCCCGCTCCGCCGGGGACAAGTGTCGAGGTTCGTCGACCTCGCCCCCCCCGGCGGCATCGGCTCGCGCACCCGCGCGCCCTCCCCGCTTCGCACCACCCGTCGCACCCCATCTCATCCCACCTTTCGTCTTTGGTTCCGGCTCTGCTTGTTGAGCCTCTCGATGAACCTGGCATCCGTAGCGGCGGGCGTCCCGCCTGCCGTAGAGGGGGGCGTCCCGCCCCCCGGAGTCCATCCTGGTTCATGGTCTGTGAGCTTGGCGCCTGCGCCAACGCCGCTCTCCATGAACCTTTCCATGGCAGCGATCGCGAGGGTTGAACCGGGATCCCTCACCCCGGCCCTCTCCCGGGGGGAGAGGGTGTCGCGTCCTGACCTCGGCGACATGCCTGAACCCCGTCCTTCCGAGCCATCGCGAATCGCCCCAGCCAACGCCCTACTTAACCCTCCGAAATCCGCGGCGACGATTCTCCTTCCCCCTCCGGAAGAAGGCCGGGATGAGGGCCGCCCGCTCCACTCCTCGCGCCACGGTTCATGGTCGGTGGGCAAATGGGTATCGAACAAAGGGCTCTCCATGAACCTGCCTTCCCCTCGTCATCGTACTCCTACTCCTAATCGTAATCCCCCCGCCTCCCCAGGTTCATGGCCCGTGAGCATGGCGCCAGCGCCACTTCCCATGAACCTCGCCTCCGTAGCGGCGGGCGTCCCGCCTGCCGTAGAGGGGGGCGTCCCGCCCCCCGGAACCCCCGCCTCAACCTCCATGGGCAGCTCGGTCTCCAACCGGCCGGCTCCCATCACCGCAAGCACCGACGCCACCTTCGTGTCGGTGCAAGGGACCGTTGAATTCAGCCGAGGCACGTCCGGTGTCTGGCAACCCGCCACCACCAACGTCACCCTCCACGCCGGCGACAGCTTGCGCACCGCCGAGTTCAGCCGCGCCACCCTCCGGTTGGGCCCGCAATCCATCCTTCAGGTGTCGGAACTCACCTCGATTCGTATCAGCCCACGACAGGAATCGCTCCTCCTCCAGCTGTTCCGCGGCCTGCTCTATTTCTTCCACCGCGACGGTTCGACACCCCTGGAAGTCGAAGGGGCCGGCATCAACGCCGCCGTGCTCGGCACCGACGTCGCCATCGGCATCTCCCCTGACGGCCAAGCCAACGTCACCCTCTACGACGGCCGGGTCGATCTGCGCACCGCCCACGGCCAAGCCAGCCTCCTCAGTGGCCAAAGCGCCTTCGTCCTTCCCGGACAAGCGCCGACCATCGCCCCGGTCGTCGGCGGCGATTTCACCGCCATCCAGTGGTTCCTTCACTACCCGGCCGTGCTCGTCCCCGAGGATCTCGGCTGGCACCAACCGCCAGATGCCTCCCTCGCCGAAAGCCTCCGCTTGTACCGCGCCGGTTCCTTCCGGGAGGCATTTCTCGCCATCCCGCAAGGCCGCATCCCGACCTCCCCCGAGGAATGCGTCTATTTCGCCGCCTTGTCCCTCGCCATCGGCCAGGTCCCCGCCGCAGAACAATGGCTGGCTCAGGTGCCCACTTCAGGCATCCCCGGTCGCCTCGCCCAAACTCAACAGCAGTGGGTCGCGTCCATCCTCCACGGCCCATCCGCAGCCCAACCGATCCCACAAACCCCGGAAGCTTCCAGCGATTCCCCCAACGAGCCGTCAGCCAACCTGGCCACCGAGCACCTCGCCTCTTCCTACCGGTTGCAGGCCGAATTCCGCCTCCCCGAAGCCCTCGATCGCGCCCAACGCGCCACCGAGCAGGCTCCAAACTCCGGCCTCGCCTGGACGCGTCGCGGCGAACTAGCCTTCAGCCTGGGCCGCACCCGTGAAGCCCGTTCCCACCTCCACCGCGCCCTCCAGCTCAGCCCGGAACACCCCGCCGCCTGGACGCTGCACGGTTTTGTTCATGCCGCCGACAACCGCATCTCGGATGCGCTGGCAGCCTTCGAACGCGCCATCGCCTTAGACCCCGGACTTGGCGAGGCCTGGCTCGGACGCGGGCTCGGTCGCGTGCGTCAAGGCGACCTCACTGGTGGCCGAACCGACCTACTGATCGCCGCCGCCAAGGAACCCCAGCGTTCCTTGCTGCGCAGTTACCTGGGCAAGGCGTTCGCCGATTCCGCCCCGTTCCGCACCCCCGCCCTTCCCCAACTCGCCCAGCACGAGTTGTCGCTGGCCCAGACCCTGGATCCCAACGATCCCACCCCGTGGCTCTACTCCGCCCTCCTGCATCAACAAGGCAACCAGATCAATCCGGCGATCCGGGATCTTCACGAAGCCCAAAACCGCCACGAGCAACGCGGACTGTTCCGATCGCAACTCGGCCTGGACCAGGATCGCGCCGTGCGCAGTGCGAATCTCGCCCAACTGTACCGCGACGCCGGGTTTCCCGAGATCGCCCTGCGCGAAGCCTCCCACGCGATCGACGACGACTACGCCAACGCCGCGGCCCACCTGTACCTCGCCAACAGCTACGACCTGCGCCGCGATCCGCGCCGCGTCCATCTGCGCTACGAGACCCCGTGGTACAGCGAGTTCCTGCTCGCCAACCTGCTCGCCCCCGTGGGCGCCGGTTCCCTGTCCCAGACCATCGCCAATCACGAGTATTCGCGCCTCTTTACCCGTGACCGCTTCGGACTGGTCAACGCCACTTCCTGGACCGGCAACGGCGACTGGCTCCAGCGCTCCGCCCAGTTCGGCCAACAAGGCAACGTCGCCTATTCCCTCGACGCCCTCTACTCCAGCCGCGTCGGCCAACGCCTCAACAACGATTCCGAGGAACTCGCCCTCGCAGCCACCGTCAAAATCCAGGCCGGGCCCGCCGACGATTTCCTCTTCCAAGCGTCCTACTTCAACGCCGAATCCGGCGATCTCCTGCAACGGTACGATCCCAACGATGCCCTGCCCAGACTGCGCATCGAGGAACGTCACGAACCCACCGCCCAGATCGGCTGGCATCACACCTGGAACCCAGGCCACCACACGCTCGCCCTCGTCAGCCCCTGGAATGTTTCGCTGGGCTACGTGAACCCCGATCACCGCGTGCCGTACACCTTCGAGGACAACACTGGCCTCGCCACCTGGAACCAAGGCGTCCTTCCGCTCGACACGTATCGCAGCCGCCTCACCGGCGTCGCCTTCGAGCTTCAGCAAATCTGGCAGTCCGAGTCCCACACGGTCATCGCCGGCGCGCGCCTTCAGACCGGCCGTTTCGATACCCACGCAGAACTCAATCCGGCGGACTTTTCCGACGACATCCCCGCCGTCTCCGACACCGACCCACGCCTCGCACGCCTGGGATTCTACGCCTATGACCAATGGAAACCGGTGGAAGCAATCACGCTGACCGCCGGTCTGTCGTACGATCACCTGACTCAGCCCATCAATTTCCGATCCGCGCCGATGTTGGAAGGCGATGAATCGCGGGAACGGTTCGGACCCAAACTCGGCGTGGCGGCCCGCCCGTGGCGTGGAGGCACCGTGCGCGCAGCTTGGTCGCGCAGCCTCGGCGGCGTGAGTCTCGACCAAAGCCAGCGTCTGGAGCCCGTGCAGGTCGCCGGATTTACTCAGGCCTACCGGGGACTTTTCCCGGAATCCCTTACCGGCTCGGTGTCCGGCCAGGCAATGGAAGGGATCGGCGTCGCCTGGGACCAACGCTTCTCCAGCAACACCTGGACCACTGTTTCCCTCGAGCGTCTCACCAGCGAGGCCCGCCAAAACGCCGGAGGGTTTCGCTTCGATCAAGCCGGTTACCAGGGAATGACGGCGTTTACCGACGCGCTCAAGTTCACCGAGGATTCCCTGTCGCTCGCCGCCGGGCATGCGCTCCACCGCGACGTCTCCCTCGGTCTCCAGTACCGTATCGCTTCGGCGGAACTCGAACGGTCCCCGCAGGCCTCCTACAGCAATATCGATGGACCCAGCCGAGAGCGCTCGATCGTCCAACAGCTGACCGGGTCGGTCCGCTACCATCATCCCTCCGGATTCTTCGCCTCGATCGACAGCACCTGGACCCATCAATCCAACCAACTCGCCGCCAGTCCGTATTCCGGGGATGACTTCTGGCAATGGGACGCCTGGGTCGGGTGGCGTTTCTTCCGCCGACAAGCCGAGGTTGCCGCAGGCGTGCTCAATCTCACCGATACCGACTACCGGCTCTATCCTTTGAACGACCTCACCGAACCGTACCGCGACCGAACCCTCGCCGTGTCAGTCCGGTTCGCGTTTTAGAAGATTCCGACGCTGGATCCACCACCCGCTACCGATGACCCACTTTTCCACGAACCTTCTGTCCGTAGCGGCGGGCGTCCCGCCTGCCGTAGAGGGGGGCGTCTCGCCCCCCGGATTCCCCGGTTCAAGATCCGTGAGCATGGCGCCTGCGCCAACGCCGCTTCCCATGAACCTCTCCATGCAAGCCAACGCGAGGGTTGTGACGGGCTCCCTCACCCCGGCCCTCTCCCAGAGGGAGAGGGAGTCGCGCAGGACCCGAGGCGACAGACCTGGATCTGACCGATGCGAGCCGTCTCGACTCGTTCCAGCCAACCCCCGGCTCAACCCTTCGAAACCCGCGGCGCATCGTCTCCTTCTCCCTTCGGGAGAAGGCCGGGATGAGGGCCGCCCGCTCCTCTCCTCGTGCCACGGTTCATGGTCCCAAGACGTGTCCAATTTTTGGAAATCGCTACGACCCATGACCATTCTCTGGGCCGCCCTTCTCGCCTGCCTGCTCGCGCCTTCCGCGTTCGCCCAAACCCTCATCACGACCCCGACCCTCATCGCCGTCACCAATCTCGCCTTTGAGAATCAGTCACTGGTCGTCAGCGGCACCACCCTCACCATCGAGGGCACCCACCAGTTCCAAAACCTCGTGCTCACCAACGGGGCCATTCTCACCCACCCCACCAACACACCCACGCCACCTCATCTGATCCTGGTTGGAAACGTTTCCATCGCCGCCGACAGCGCCATCGACCTGGACGGACGGGGCCACGAGGGAAGCCTCGGCGCCGGCGCCGGCTTGACCGAGTCCTGTTGCACCGCCGGCGGCAGCTACGGCGGCGGCGGCGGTTTCAGCAACTCGGACAAATTCAGCCGCACCCACGGCTCCATCTTCGAACCGACCGTCCTGGGCAGCGGAGGAGGCAATGCGTCGAGTTACGGCGACGGCGGGAACGGAGGCGGCGCCATCCGCATCTCCAGCGAAGGCGATGTGCATCTCGCCGGCAGGTTGTCCGCCAATGGCACCCCTGGCGGCGTCTACGCCGGTGGCGGCTCCGGCGGCAGCATCTGGATCCAGGCCCGAGACATTACCGGCACCGGGATGGTGACCGCCCATGGCGGCCAGGGCGCCGTCCGAGCCGGCGGTGGGGGAGGAGGCCGCATCGCTCTCCAGGCCACTCGAATTTTGTTCTCCGGCGAACTCACGGCCTGTGGCGCGGGCGCCGAGGACGAAGGAACCCATGGTGGAGCCGGCACGATCTTTCAAAAGCTCGACGCCGATCCGCTCGGAACCGTCACCATCGACAACTGCGGCCAGCTCGAAGGCACCACGGACTTCGATCCCGGATTCGTGCTCAACGCCAACCTCCTCCTTCGACGCGGCGGAAAGCTCGCCCATCGTTCCGGGGAAGGCCCCGCCGTCCTGGAGTTCAACGGGGATGTCACCCTCGAATCCGACGGTTTCATTTCCGTCACGGGCCGCGGTTTCCCCACCAGCGAAGGCCCGGGAGCCACCCGCCCACTGTCCTGCTGCACCAGCGGTGGCAGCCACGCCGGGACCGGCGGCTTCGGCGACGACGGCGATGTCCCACCCGGCTCCACTTATGGCTCCATCATGGAACCGTTCACCCTCGGCAGCGGCGGCGGCAACGCCACCAGTTACGGCGAAGGCGGAGCGGGTGGCGGCGCCCTCCAGCTCATCTTCCACCGCACCCTGCGCAATGACGGACAGATCGAAGCCAATGGGACAGCCGGCGGGACCTTCGCCGGTGGCGGCTCCGGTGGAAGTCTCTGGATTTCGGCCACCCAAATCATGGGAACCGGAACCTTCGCCGCCATCGGTGGCAATGCCACCACCCGTAGCGGCGGTGGCGGCGGTGGACGAATCGCCCTGCATTACGCCGAGGATTTGTTCACCGGGCGTCTGCTCGTCCACGGCGGCGATGGCCCCCAGGTCGGGGGCTCCGGCACCCTTTACCGCAAATCCTCGGCCTCCAACCGAGGCCTCGTCCTCCTCGATAACGCCGGAAAAACCAACGGCATCACCGAGGTCGATCGGGACTTCACCCTCGCCGCCGATCTCCAGATCCGCGCCGGCGCCACCCTCGCCACCCGGTTCGACACACGGACGTCCACGTTCCGCTTCCAGGGCAACGTCACCGTCGAAACCAACGGCGCCATCTCCGCCTCCGGCCGCGGGCATCTCAACGGAACCGGCCCAGGCGCCACGGCCCGCGCCTCATGCTGCACCTCCGGCGCCAGTCACGCTGGCTCCGGCGCTCCGGGCTCCACCGACCTCCCTTACGGCGCCAATTACGGCTCCATCACGGAACCCTCCGATCCCGGAAGCAGCGCCGGCGACGCCACGAGCTACGGCGACGGGGGCGATGGCGGCGGCTCTCTGCGCCTGATCGTCGACGGCAGCCTGCAGGTGGATGGTCGAATCGAGTCCGAAGGCACCGCCGGCGGTCGCTATGCCGGCGGCGGCAGCGGCGGCAGCCTCTGGATCTCCAGTCCCGGTATTTCAGGCACCGGCGTCCTCTCCGTCGCGGGTGGTAGCGCTGACTTGGAGGGCGGAGGAGGAGGAGGAGGAGGGCGTCTGGCCGTTTACACCCGTCAGAACACCTTTTCAGGTTCCCTCCAGCTTCATGGCGGCAACGGCTTCCGAACCGGCGGCAGCGGCACCGCCTACCTGAAACTCGACAACAATCCCCGCGGCCTTGTCATCCTCGACAACGGTGACCGCGCGGGCGGCTTCACCGAAGTCAGTTCCACCTTCTCGTTGCCCGATGATCTGGTGATCCGTAACGGCGCCATTCTCGCGCCGCGCCTCAGCGGCGCACCGTGGAACCTCTATTTTCCCGCCAATGTCCACATCCAGGCCGGTGGGTCCATCTCCGCCACCGCCCGCGGCTTCGCCGGTGGTCAGGGCGAAGGTTCCTCCCCTCCCGTCGCCGCTTATTCCCCCGGCGGTAGCCACGGCGGCAAGGGCGGCGCCGGCGACGACACACTCGCCACCACCACCCACGGCGATTGGTTCCAGCCCGTCGTCCCGGGGAGCGGCGCCGGCAATGCCACCAGCTACGAGGCCGGGGGCAACGGCGGTGGCGCCATCCGGCTTGTCGTCGATGGCGAACTGCGTGTCGATGGCCGCTTGGAAGCCGACGGAGGCCTCGGCGGGAATTACGCCGGCGGCGGCTCCGGCGGCAGCGTCTACGTCACCGCTTCCCAACTCACCGGCTCCGGACGCATCTCCGCCACCGGCGGCAACGCCTCACGCAACGCGTCCGGCGGCGGCGGTGGAGGCGGTGGCCGCATCGCCCTGTACTACGACGCCTTCGACGAAGCGTTGCTCGACCAGATGACCACCGCCGGCGGCGACGGCATCCAACAGGGCGGCGGCGGCACCATCTTCCTCAAGGGTTCCACCCAACCTTCGGGCGAACTCATCGTCGATCGCTCACCGCTGGACAAGGACACCGCACCCACCGAGTTCTGGGGCCCCATCCAGATCCCCGGCTCCATGCGCATCCGCTCCGGCGCCATCGTCAGTCATCCCCAAGGACATCCCTTCCAACTCGGTGTGCGCGGCGACCTGACCCTCGCCTCTGGCGCCGAAATCGACCTGGATGGACTCGGGTACCCCGCCAAGACCGGCCCCGGTGGAACACCCGACAACGCCGGCGCCAGCCACGGAGCAGCCGGTGGCAATGCCCGGGACGGAGGCATCGGCGGCCTCGCCTACGGAGACGCCGAAAACCCCATCGACCTCGGAAGCGGCGCCGGGAACCGTGCCGGTGGCGGCAGCGCCCGCATCAGCGTCCAGGGCACACTTCGCCTCGACGGCTTGGTCAGTGCCAACGCCGCGAAGAGCACCAGTGGCGGCGGCGCATCCGGCGGCAGCATCCTGCTCCACGCCAGTCGACTCACTGGTCGCGGTTTCGTGCTCGCCGATGGCGGAGGCGGCGACAACAACAACACCACCGGTGGCGGGGCCGGTGGACGTATCGCCCTGCGGCATCACGGTGCCGCCTTCCCCACCAACCAAGTGTCCGCCCTCGGCGGCGCCGGCTGGCGTGCCGGAACCAACGGCACCGTGCACGTGCGCCTCCTGCCCGACAACGAACCGCCCCGCCTCGTGTCCGTGATCGCCAGCCCCTCCATGACCGAGATCACCGCCTCGTTCTCCGATGTGCTGGACGCGTCCACCGCGGAGGACATCACCCGATATTTGCTCTCCGGTTCGGCCCGTGTTCTCCACGCCGCGTTGTTGAGTGACTTGTCCACGGTTCTCCTGACCACCACCCCACTCACCGGCGGCACCACCTACACCTTGACTGTTTCCGATGTGCGTAACGGCCTCGGCCTCCCGGTCGCCGGAACTTCAGCATCCGCTTCCTTCATCGCCCGCGGCACCCTCCGCGGACTCGCCCGACAGGAGGTCTACTACGGCATCAACGGCACCCGTTTGTCACAGCTCTATGCCGACCCACGCTGGCCCGTCTCCCCCGACTCAACCCGCGACCTCACCCGCCTGACCGCCCAACGCGACGACATCGACGGCGATCAACTGGGTGCCCAGCTCACCGGTTATGTCGTTCCCGAGACAACCGGCTGGCATCGGTTCTACATGACCGCGGATGACAATGGCGTCCTTTACCTCAGCGAAGATCATTCGCCCGCCAATGTCCGATTGATCGCGTCCGAACCGTTGCTCGCCTATCCTGGCGAATGGGCCTCAAGCACCCGCGCCGAGGTCACCACCTCCCGCGGCGTTCCGCCCGCGAACGTGTCTTCGCCGCTTTGGCTCGTCGCCGGGCGTCATTACTGGTTCGACGCGCGCTTCAAGGAAGGCACGTCCACGGAACATCTCGCGATCACTTGGCAGGCTCCCGGTGAACCCGCACCACTGCCCAACGAAGGCACTCGCCTCACCGGCGAACGGATCGCCCGACCCGCCACCGATGCCGGCCCCCAAATCGTGGTCCAACCCGTCGGCGGCGAGTTCCCCGCCGGTTCCACCGCTACCTTGCGCGTCCAAGCCTCCGGAACCGGCCCGCTCCGCTTCCAGTGGTATCGCGGCGGCGCACCCATCCCCGGCGAAACCACCGACACCCTCGTGCTCGCCAACCTTTCCAACGCTTCGTTCGGAACGTACCGCGTTCGGGTCACGGACTCCGTCGGCGCCGTCGACAGTTCCCTCGCCGTGGTCCAGAGGTTGATCCCGCCGGAACCCGTGTTCTCCGAATCCCCCCAGGGACGAACCGTCGCGTTGGGCGAGAACGTTCTTCTGAATGGCTTGGCGGAAGGCACGTCGCCGCTCCACTACCAGTGGCGGCTCAATGGTCAGGAAATCGAAGGCGCCAACGGACCGTTCCTGTCCATTCCCGCCATGCGCCGAAGCGACGCCGGCGCCTACACTCTCGTGGTTTCCAATCCGTTCGGCATCCAGGAGAGCGCACCCGCCGTGCTCTCGCTGGCGGTGCCCCTGATCCCTCTCTCCGACGCCTTTGCCCAACGACAGATCTTCACTCAAACCAACGGCATCGGCGCCACCAACAATCTTGTCGCCACCCGCGAGGACGCCTCGGGCGAACCCCGCCACGTGGGCAAACGCGGTGGACGCTCGCTCTGGCTCACCTGGCGCGCGCCAACCTCCGGCGTCGTCACCTTCAGCACCGCCGGATCCAGCTTCGACACCCTGCTGGCGGTCTACCAGGGAACCGCGCTCAACGCTCTCCAACCGATCGCCAGCGACGAAGACTCCGGCGGCTTTCTCACCAGCGAAGCGCGCTTCAACGCGGTCCGCGGAAGCGATTACCACATTGCCATCGACGGCTTCGCCGATGCCGCCGGCAACATCGTGCTCAGCTGGGAACTCGACCCGAGCGCGGCACCACTGCCGGTCCTGCTGCAGCAACCCGCGGGGGCCCTGGGCGTGGTTGGCGACGCCGTCCAGTTCACGGTCGCCTTCACCCCGCCCACCGCCACGGTTCAGTGGTTCTTGAACGACCGTGAACTCAGCGGAGAAACCGCCGCCACCCTCCGGATTCAACCCGTCACACCCGCCCAGGCCGGCACCTACCGCGCCCGCATTCGAACACCGGAAGGCGCCGTACTCGAATCAGCCGGCGCCGTGCTCGAGGTCACTGATCGCCCCCAGGCTTCCGGGACGCTCAGCGCCGATAAACTTGATGACCTCTTTCCCGAGGATGCCGCCGCCTTGGTGAGCCCCCGCGCGTTGCAGGACTCGGACTTGGCGGCCGAGCTGCCCGTCTCGGTTGGTTTGCCGGGCAGTCAGTGGACCGACAACTCGTTATCCAGCCGCGGCGGCGAAGATCCCGAGCTTTGTCAGGCCTTCGCCACCGCCACCCGCTGGTTTCGCCTGCGCTTCAACGTGCCCGGCGCCGGCGCCACCACCGTGCGCCTGACGACGGACGGTACCGCCCTGCCCAGTCTCGTCGCCGTCTTCACCAACCGCGCCAACCTGCGCATGATCGCCTGCGACGCTGCCCAACCCCCGCAGAAACCGGGCGCCGCCGTGCAGTTCGGTGCGTTGCGCGGGGTCGATTACCTCGTGCTGGTCGATGGTGTGCAGGGACGCCGCGGACCCATTCAATTGAATTGGAGTGCCGAAGAAGAAAACCCACCCCAAGTGACGCTCCGGGACGGGCGGTTCCATGTCTCCATGCGCGTCGCCCCCGCAGTCTATGACTGGCAAGTCGCGGGCAACCTGGGGGCCTGGCAAACCCTGCTGCGAACCAACCTTCCGTCCGGCGTGTTCGAGTTCCAGGACAGCCTCCCCGCCACCGAACCCTCCCGGTTCTTCCGATTGATCCCGGCAACCCCGTGATTAAAGGGACCGCTCCATCACGAGGTCGCATCGGCACGCGCCTGGCACATGATCCACGGGCCGAAACCCAAAAGACTCGTACAGCCGAACCGCTTCCCGAAGCACCGTCGCCGTCTCCAGCAGCACCTTCGAGGCTTCCCTGCGACGGGCTTCTTCCAAAGCACGGCTGAGCAGCCATCGTCCGAATCCACGGCCACGGTAGGCGGCAAGCAGGTACATCTTGCGCAACTCAAACCGCTTTTCGTCCAAGCGCTTCAGCCCAGCGGTCCCCACCACCAGCCCGGATGGATCGGTCAGCACGACAAACCATCCGCCGTCGGCGGCATAGTGTTCCGTCAGCGCAAAGAGATCGCGGTCCGCTCCTTCGGGGTCGGGACTCAACCCGTACTCCCCCAGCACCGCAAACACCACGGACCGTACCGCCGCGGCGTCCGCATCCACGGCATCGCGCAGTTCGAAGCCCGGCGGGAGAGCGTCTGCCATCGCCGGCTTGATCAGGTCAGTTCGCGACGTATTCGCGCGGGTCCGTGATCTTTCCCGCCAATGCGCTCGCCGCCACCGTGGCCGGCGACGCCAGGAACACCTGCGATTCCTTGTGACCCATGCGGCCGGGGAAATTGCGGTTCGTCGCGCTGATGCACTTCATCGGCGTGTTCATGCGCCCGAAGGTGTCCACCGGCCCGCCCAGACACGCGGAGCAACCGGCGTTCTCCGTCATCTGAACCCCGGCACCCACCAGGATCTCCCAGATTGTCTGGTTGCCCCAGCGGGTCGATTGCAGGTCGTGCACGATCTCGGGAGTCGCCGGCACCCCAAAGGTGTCGATGACCACCCGCCGACCGCGGATGACCCGGGCGAACTCCACGAAGTCACTGGTCTTGCCGCCCGTGCAGGAACCGATGTAGGCGCGGTCGAGTTGGATGCCGCCCAGTTCCTTGGCCCGCTTCCGCTGGCCCGGGTCCGGATGACACGCCACCGTCGGCTCCAGCTTGTCCAGATCCACCACCGTCTCGAACACGAACTTCTGATCCTGGTCCACCTCGACCGGTTCGTAGGACTGCCGGGTGCCGTTCAGGCGGGTTCGCGCCTCGACGAATTCCGCGGTGCGCGCATCGAACGGGAAGATCCCGTTCTTGCCACCCGCTTCGATCGCCATGTTCGCGATCGTCATGCGGTCATCCATCGAAAGACTCGAAATCCCGGACCCGTCGAATTGCATCGCCCGGTAGGTGGCTCCGTCGAAGCCGATCTCTCCGATGACGTGCAGGATGATGTCCTTCGCCATCACCCCGGGTTGGAGACGGCCTTCCAGGCGGAAGCGCATCGTCTCCGGAACTTTCAGGAGCAACTTGCCGGTGCCCATCACGAAACCCGCGTCGGTGTTGCCGATGCCGGTCGCGAATTCATTGAACGCTCCCGCCATGCAGGTGTGCGAATCCGTGCCGAACAACACTTCGCCCGGCCGTGTGTGCCCCTTCTGCGGCAGCGCGGCATGACACACCCCGGCGTAGTTCGAGCCGTATTGCCGCTTCAGCAAACCCTTGGCGGTGTCGAACTTCCACTGGCCCGACGGATCGTCGATCACGTCGTAGAAGTACGGCAGGCCCTGTTCCCGCGAAAAATCCCGCAGAATGTCGACGTTGCGGTTCGATTTCGAATCGGCGGTGAAAATGTAGTGGTCCGGAATGATCACCACCCTCTCCCGATCCCAAACCTTCGCGTCCGCCCCAAACTCGCGCTTGAACACCCCGATCGTCCCCGGGCCGCAGACATCGTGCGTCATCAGCACGTCCGCTTTCACCCAAACGTTGTCCCCGGCTTGGACCGAAGCCTTTCCCGACGCCCGCGCCAAAAGTTTCTCAGTCAGTGTCATGGCTAAATCTCCGACGCCGCCCGCCATCCGCGCAGCCCACCCGCCCGTTCCGGGCATCCACGTCGGCTGCGGCGCTGGCCGCGTCGCACATCAGTCCAAACAAGGTAGTCGGGAATCGGCAAACCGCGCAACGGCGAGTTCACCCCGCCCGCGGCCGAGGCGATCTCCGTGTTGTCGGAGGCCTTGGCCCTCGTTTCGACAGGATGAAATGCCGTGATGCTTGGGTTCCTGGGCATCCTGTTCATCCTGTGAATCCTGTCCAAATCCCTCCGAGGCTTGGATCTCCCATCCACAATACGGAGGTACGCCCCCGCAGCCGTGGAATACCGCCGCTGCGGAGGCGCCTGGGGTGGGTAGTCCCCTGCTCGAAATCGACCGGCTCAGGGGCTTTGAACCGGCGGGATTCCGGTTCACCGACCTATCTCTCCCAACCATCAGGCTGGCAGTCGCAAATCGAGCGGACCACACTTCCTTATGATCCGGTCACGCCGAGCGTCTCTCATCGGAACCGCATGGCGCCTCGTCGCCTGGCTCACGGCCGCTTGCACCAGCCACGCCGCTGATCGCCCCACCGTCACCGAACCCCGCCAGACCAGCGGCGACACCGCCGTTCAACCGGTTTGGGAACAGCACCTCACCGTGACCGTCGGGGCACGCGACGCCGACATCGTTGGCACCGATCACCGGGCCATCCAGGCCGCCGTGGATCACCTCGCCCGACTCGGGGGCGGCACCGTTCGCATTCTCCCCGGAACCTACCGGCTTCGAAACGCCGTCTACCTCCAATCCGGCGTCCATCTGGTCGGCGACGGACCCAGCACGGTCCTGGTCAAGGAAGCTTCGGTCACCACCCCGCTGGGGCAGGACAGCGATTGGTACGACCAGGAGATCACCCTCCAGGACGCCTCGGGCTTCCGACTCGGCGACGGCGTTTGCCTGCGGGCGCGGGATGCCCAAACCCAGCGCGAAACCGTGCTCAAACGCACGCTCGTGGCGCGGTCCGGGTCCCGCTTCAAGCTCGACCGTCCCTTGCGCGAGAACCTTTGGCGCCTGAACGGAGCCACGTGTTCCACGTTGTTTCCCATCCTGAGCGGCGAGTTCGCCAACGACCTTCGCATCGAGAATCTCGTGCTCGATGGCAATCGGGAGAACAACGCCGAACTCGACGGGAATTACGCCGGCTGCATTTTCCTCCAGGACTGCAATCGGATCAGCATCCGAGGTGTCACCGCCCGCAACTACCACGGCGACGGCATCAGCTGGCAGATCTGCCACGACGTCGTCGTCGAGAACTGCGTGAGCGAGAACAACGCCAATCTTGGACTCCACCCCGGTTCCGGATCGCAACGCCCGATCATGCGCAACAACACGCTTCGCGGAAACGGCATCGGCATCTTCTTCTGCTGGGGCGTGAAGTACGGCCTCGCCGAAGGAAACCTGGTGGAAGGCAATCGCACCGGAATCTCCATCGGCCATCGCGACACCGACAACCGGGTCACCGCCAACCGCGTCCGCGACAGCAAATCGGTCGGCCTGCTGTTCCGGCCCGAGCGCGGACCGGACTTCGCCGGCCACCGAAACCTCATTGAGGGCAATCAATTCATCGACAACGCCGCCGAAGGCGCCGCCGTCATCGACATCCAGGGCGGCACCGAGTCGATCACCATCCGGAGCAACACCTTCACCGACTCGCGTCCCGGCGCGCCGCGGTTGGCTGTGAAAACCGGCCCTGAAACCAAGGCCATCGTGATCGAAGCCAACCGCCTGCAAGGCGTTCAACCGTAGGTCTGTTGTGGCTGCACCCGACACCAACGACGGCCCGGCGCAGCCGGCACGCCCGACGCCGCCTGGGCTTGGCCCCGACACATTCCGGCTTCTCTTCGAACGCAGTACGGACCCGATCTTCCTGTTCAACCCGAGCACCGGAACGTTCGAGGATGCCAACCCCGCCGCGATTCGCCTGCTCCGCTGCGAGTCCAAGCAGCAGCTCCTGGATTTCAAACCCGCCGATTGGGCACCACCGTTTCAACCCGACGGGCGGCCATCCACCCAGGCCGCCGCGTCGTTCATCGGGGAAACCGAACGCGTGGGCGCCCATCGCTTCGAATGGCTCGCCCGCCGGGCCGATGGCGTGGAGCTGCCGCTGGAAATCGTCGCCACGGTCATCGGAAACACCGAACGCCCGCTCCATGTGGTCGTGGCCCGTGACATCACGGAACGCAAAGCCGCCGAATCCGCGCTGCGCGAAAGCCGCGAGCTGCTGGCATCCGTCGCTGAAAACATCTCGGAGGCGATCTATCGAAGCGACAACCAGCATCGGCTGATCTTCGTCAACCGCGCCTACCTGCGGATGTCCGGGTACACCTCGCTCGCCGAGATCCAGTCGGTTCCCCGCGAGACGTTGTATGCCAATCCGGCGGTCCGACCGCGCCTGCTGGAGCGACTCGCCCGTTGGGGCGGATTCGACCAGGAAGAAGTCGAATACGTGCGACGCGATGGGACCCGGTTCTGGGGCCTGACCAGCTCCCACGCGATCCTCGATCCCAGGACAGGTGCTGTCGCCTATCATGTCGGCGCGATCACCGACATCAGCGAGCGACGGGCGGCGGCGGACAAAATCCGCATGCTGAACGCCACCTTGGAACAGCACGTGGCTGAACGCACCGCCGCGCTGTCCGAGAGCGAAGCCAGCCTGCGCACTCTGATCGAGCATGCCCCGGAGGCGATCGCCGTCTATGACGCCGACACCGGCTTTTTTCTGACCGGCAACGGCAACGCCCTACGGCTTTTTGGCGTCAGCGAGGATCAACTTCGCCAACTCACTCCCCTCGACGTCAGCCCGGTCGTGCAGCCCGATGGCCAGGCATCGGTTGACGCCGCCCGCTTGCGCATTGAGGCGGCCCTTGCCGGCGCCATCCCCGTCTTCGACTGGACCCATCTCCACGCCAGCGGCGCACCGATCCCTTGCGAGATCCGGCTGGTCCGACTCCCGTCGGAGGGCCGGCGCCTGCTGCGCGCGAGCATCACCGACAACTCGGAGCGCCAACGACGTCAACGCACCCAACAGGCCACCTACCTTATTTCGGAGGCGGTGCACGCCGCCGATGATCTGCCGGCTCTCTATGGCCGCATTCACGCGATCATCCAGGACCTGATGCCAGCCCGGAACTTCTACATCGCCCTCTATTCCGAGGAGTCCGGGCTGATCACCTTCCCCTATTTTCGCGATGAATTCGGCGACGACCCGCCCGCTCCGCGCCCCATCGACACCGGACTGACCGGCGCCGTGCTGCAAAGCGGTCAACCTCTGCTCATGGATCGGGCCACCACCGCCCGTCGTCGTGACCCGGGCGGTGTGGTCACTCTTGAGGGTTTCGAAAACATCCGCTTCCTCGAATGCGGCCGCCCGGCGGCCATCTGGTTGGGCGTCCCCCTGAAAACCCACGGAAAAACCATCGGCGCCATGGCGGTCCAGGACTATCACGATCCCGCCGCCTACGGTGAAACGGAGAAACAGATCCTCGCCTTCGTCGCCATCCAGACGGCGATCGCGATCCACCGGAAACGCGTGGAGGCCGATCTCCGGCGGGCACTGGATCGGGAGAAGGAACTCGGCGTGCTGAAGAGCAACTTCGTGTCGATGGTCTCCCACGAATTCCGCACCCCGCTCGGCATCATCATGTCCTCGGCCGGCATCCTGGAGAAGTACCACGACCGCCTGCCGGCGGAGGAACGGCGCGACCAACTGGCCTCCATCCAACGCAGCACCCGGCGCATGGGCGATCTCATGGAGGAGGTTCTCCTGCTGGCACGCCTCGATGCCGGGCGGATCGGTTTCGAACCCAAACCACTCGATCTTCCAGGGCTTTGCCAGACCGTCGCCGACGAAGTCACCGCGGTGACCATCCAGCACTGTCCCATCCGGGTGAACAGCGATCTGGCGCCGGACCGCAGCTGGAAGGCGAAGGGGGACGAACGCCTCCTGCGCAACGTCCTCACCAACATTCTCACCAACGCGGTGAAGTACTCCGACGCCGGGTCACCGGTGGAACTGACCGTCCAACGCGATCAGATCGATGCCGTCATCATCATCCGGGATCGCGGGATCGGAATTCCCGAGGCGGATCTCGAATGGCTCTTCCACGCCTTCCACCGGGGCCGAAACGTGGGAGCCCGGGCTGGAACCGGTCTCGGCCTGGTGATCGTTCAGCGTTGCCTCGAGCTGCACGGCGGCCAAATCCACGTGGACTCAGCCGTCGGTCAAGGAACGACCATCACCCTCCGGATTCCCGTGTTCACCGCCGGCGACTAATAAACGCCTTCGACGATGTTCTTCTCCATCGCACCGAACGGCCGGACATCACCCACACCGTCCCACGCATAGGGCGGACGGGGTGCCCGCCGAATGGCTTCGTCGCGCTCCAGAAAGCGCGGCATGAAGAACTCCTTGGTCAGGGTGGTGAGTTCCACGCGACCGAACGTGTTGTAGGCCGCCGTCTCATTGGTGTTGGCGGGATTGACCACCCGAAGCACGGCGCGCGGCTGCGGCGCATAGTAGGTCACGCTGAACTGATCCTCGGCCTGCAACGGCACGCTGGCCGCCAGACCCATCAGCGTGTTGCCGTAGGTCGGATAAAAGCCGATCCGGTTCTCCAGCAACTCTTCCACGATGAAGCGCACTTCCTGGGGCTTCATGGAGGTGCCGCCGCAAAACACCCCGCGAATCCCGGCGTCCCAGAGGTTTACTTTTTCAGCCAACGCTTCCAACAGCTTGGGCGTGGTGAACAACCCGGTCACCTTGCGGTGCTTCAGAATCGTCACCGCCTGGTCCACCACATGGACCATGTAGGCCTTGGCCTGGTCGAACTTTTTGTCGGCCAGGATTTTTTTCACCCAGCGCGGATCGAGATCGATGAAGTAGCAGGAACTGCCCCGGACGTTCGCCAGATGCTCAATCGCCAACCGCAGACGCCGGGGACCGGTCGGCCCCATCATCAGCCACGCCCCGCCGCGCGGAAAATGGGCGTCCGAGATTTTCTCGCTGAACTCGGAGTAGTCGACCTTGTAGTCGTTCCACCCGATGCGTTGCTTCGGCATGCCCGTGGTGCCACCGGTCTCAAAAATATTGTACGGCTTGCCCTTGAAGGCCGCCGGCACCCAGACCTCCGGCTGCAGGTCCCGCAGGAATTCATCCTGGAAATGCGGGAATTTCAGCATGTCGTCGAAGGAACGGATTTCCTTCCTCGGGTCCCAGTTTTTGGCGGCCCATTCGAGCCAGAACGGACAGCCCGTCTCCGGGCTGAAGTGCCACTGGATGATCTCCAGCAGATGGGCGTTGAGTTGGGCCTTGGCCTGATCGACGGCCTCGGAAGCGACAGTTGGAATAGGCATGGAGCTGTTTCGAGATCTCAATCTCACTTCGCCGGGGCGATCTTCACATCGGTCGCCGCCGGCTGGTCCGGCGTGCCGGCAGCCCGGGCGGAATCGTGGAAAGCGTACAAATGCGAGTTGCTGGCCACATAGATCACCCCGTTCGCCACCACCGGGGTCGAGTACACCGGCGAGTTCAGGTTCGTTTCGCTGAGGAGCTTCTTCTCCTTCGCCACCGCCAGCACCACCAGGTCGCCGTCCTCGTCGCCGACGTACACCTTCCCGTCCGCCACCAGGGTGCTGCCCCACATGTGGGCCTTCATGTCGTGCGTCCAGTAGAGCTTGCCGGTCTCCGCATCCAGGCAATGCACGAATCCGGAGAAATCCCCCACGAACAGCAAACCCGTCGCCGGATCAATCGACACCGTGGAAATGCTCCGGTGAATGCCCTTGTAGTCCCAAATCAACCCGTTACCCGTGATATCCCCGGACTTGGTCGGATCGACGCACACCAACCGGCCCACGCCTTCGCCATGTTCAGGATCCTGGCCGATCGGCACGTACACCCGGTTCTTGTAGAAGACCGGGGTCGCATTGATCTCGGAAGGACCTTCCGCCGCCGGATACTTGATCGGCTTGCCGTCCTTCATCCGGTACTCGGGAGGGTTCGCATCGAACCACCAGACCTTGCGCAGGAAACTGGAGTCCTCGGACTTCCTCGGCTCGGAATCGAGCGCGTACAGGAAGCCGTCGCCGCCTCCGGCGAAGATTTGCCACTTGCCTCCCACTTTGCCGGCCGACGGCGACGCCCACTGACCGTGAAAGATTTTGGGGCCGATCCCGGCGTCGTCCTCCGCCGCGAATTCACCCGTGTTCTTGTTGAGCGCGATGTAGCTCGGGGAGAGCGGGGAGGGAATGTTGACGTGCGTCCAGTCCTGACCGTTGGAGGTGCAGACGAACACCAGGTCGCCCACGATGATGGGCGAGCTGTTCGAGGCGTTGTGAGGAAACACTCCCAGCTGGTCCATCATGTCGTAGACCCAGATGATGTCGGCGTCCTTGGGACCAATCTTGGCCGGCGGCTTGCCGGTGTCCTTCACCACATACTCCGCTTCCTCCTGCATGCCCTGGTTGCCGTTGGCAAACCCGTTGATGTCCAGGCAGATCACTTCACACCGGCTGGTCACCAGGTACACCCGGTCCCCTTCAATGGTCGACGAGCTGAGCACCCCCAGGTTCTCCCAGTCATTCACCTTCCCGGACTTCAGCTTCGGCACCACCAACTGCCAGAGGAAGTCGCCGGTCTTTTCGTCGAAGACCTTCACGATGCCGCGATCTCCCTGATGCTGAGGATCGCGCGGATTGTCGTTGTTCGTCCCCACGAACACCTTGCCTTGCGCCACGGTCACGTTCCCGTAGCTCTGCGTTCCCAGGCGGGCCACCCACTTCACGTTCTTGGTGGTCGCGAGATCCACGTCCTCGGTGCCTTTCTTGAATTTGCCCGGGTCGAACCGGTCCGGGAGATTCTTGGCCGGCGAGTACATGTTCCGGTCCAGGGTTCCACCCCACTGGGACCAGTCCTGGGCCTGCGAAACGAGGCCGGCGGCGGCAAGGGCGATAGTGACGAGCGACGCAGTCTTCATGGATCGTTGGATAGAGGCGGAGTGCTGACCTGGATGCGGATCGAAAGCAGGTGGTTGGTGTCTGGAATGTCGTCGCGCGGAGCTCAGTTGGGTGTCACGACAATGTTGTCGACGAAGACCCGCATCTCCTGCGGGCTGAACGCGTAAACCCCCGGGGAACCCTGTCGGTGCGCCGTCTTATGGGGCACTTCGATGGTCCAGCCAGCCGGCTCGGGATCGCCTTTTTTCCAGGCTTTCGCCCGGACCACGCCGGTGCCGTCGGCGGCGATGTCGACCCGGGACTTCAGGGTGTACCAGAGGTTCGGCTGCCAGCGGAACGGCACGGCGACCTTCAGGCGCTCCTGGTTCGAATTCACCTCCAGCTCCTGGGAGTTGCCCTTCAGAACCATGATGTAGCGTTGGTTGACCACGCCGACCTCCGACATCTTGCGACGGGCACCTTCGCTGCGCACGTCCGCCTGGACGGTGTAGTTGCTCATCACGGCGTCGCCGATAAACGAGGTGCCGCGCTGGAAGAACTTATTGTCGATGGTCTTGGCCAAAACCTTGGTCCCCTCGAGGTCGCGCACCTCAAAACGAAAGCGCGCTCCGATCCACGGCAGCGGCGGGTAGCTGAATTTCGTCGGCGGCTCCACCGTGTTGGTGGTCGTGTTGCTCAGCGCATAGGCCTCGAAATCCTCCTGAATCGGCAGGCGCGGCAGAACGCGTCCACGGATGTAGCCTTTCAACCCGTCCAGTTGCGCCTCGTACGCGCCGGCGGATATTTTGGCCTGGCTCGTCACGGTCAGTTTTCCATTCGCGTCGAACTTCCCTTCCATCGTCGCCCGAACCAGGGCGGTCGGGGGAATGTAGGAATCCCACTTGAGCTTGGAGACGTCTTTGACCTCTTCGACGAAAAGGCCATGGGCGTCGAGCTTGCGTGCGCGGAAGGATGCGGTTTCCCCCGGATGCATCAGGACCTCGGAAGGAATGATCTGCAGTTGTTTGGCCGGACCAGCGGCCGGCCACGCGGGCTCGGGGCCGACCTTGGCGAGTCCCGGGTTGTTCCCAGCCTTGCCAAAGGCATACAGTTTCTTGGCGGTCTGAATGTAGATCTTCCCGTTGTAGGCGGATGGAGCCGCCAGACAGCGCCCATCCAATTCGATGTGGGAAATGAGTTCCGCAGCGTTCCCCGTATCCTTCAGCACGTAAAAACCGCCTTTGCCGACGGCATCCCCTGAATTGCCCTGACCCTCGGCCTTGGGTTGATCCAGGATGGGGGCGTAAATCTTGCCATCGGCAAACAGCGGCGAGGCGTTGCGCTGTTCAATGCCCAGTGGATAGCCCCAAAACACCTTGCCGGTGTTGACATCGACCGCCACCAGCTCGCCCTTTTCCTTCGTCACGTAGATGCGATCCCCCACCAGGATGGGCGAACTCGTCGAGGTCGAGATTTCGGGGTCGCTCCAGATCTCCACCGTGGGTCGTTCCACGATCACGGCTCCGGCCGATGCTGGGGTGGGCTCGACATCGGGAATGCGGAACGCGACCAACTGGCCCGGCTCATAGGGGGTGCCGTAGATCGCCACGACCTTGTCGTTGTTGTGCACCAACGCCGTGGCGTTGATGCCGGCCTTGGCGAGAGGGACCCGCCAGATGGGTTCGCCCGTTCGCGCATTGATGCAGACCACTGACCCGTCGCCACTCGCGGCGATCAGCACGCGCTTGCCGCGCAACCAGGTCAGGTAGGGATGCGCGAACGAATTGTCCAACGGACGACCACCGGGACTCGAGGTCCAGACCAGATCACCCGTCACCTTGTCGAACGCGTAGAAACGGTCCGCCGCCGCGCCGTTCGCGCCCCAGTTGCCGGTGATGCCCCGGGTAATGACGAGATCCCGATCAACGACCGGGGAGGCGGTGCGGCTGTTGGGAAAGGTCAGCCGGCCGAATTTTTCCATCAGGGAATGGCTCCACAGAGGCGCGCCGTCCGCCGTGAAGGCCGCCAGAATTCCCTGGGTGCCCTGCATGTACACATTGCCGGTTTCAGGATCGATGGCCGGCGAAGCCGTCGCATACCTCAGATAAATGGTGTCGCTAAGAAAGTCATTGAACGTGCGCTTCCAGAGAAGCTTGCCGGTCTCCGCATCAAAACACGCCACGCCCTCCTGGAGGTCCGGACTGTCATCCTCAAAGCCTCCGACGTAGAGGCGTCCATTGGCGATGACCGGGGTGGATTGACCGCCCCATTCCGCCACCCACAAGGCCTCGGAGGCGGAACCGATCTTGCCTGGCAAGCCGGTCTCCCGCGAGACGCCGGTCTGCTCCGGCCCACGCCAGGCCAGCCAGCCCGCCGCCGGTGCCGCCAAGGTTTCGCTGGCGACTGCCGCGAGCGTCAGGAACAGACCCAGCCGGCACAGGCGCCGGACTCTTGATGCTTCGAGAATCATGATGTCCGCAGGGGGTTGAAACACTCGCAACTCGCCCAGACTCTTAGAACGGGACCGTGGGTTTGCAAACGAATTATACCTACACGTACTATCTCCGCACCGCGCCGCATGCTCCCACAAGACGAACCTCAGTCCGACGCCCTCCACGATCCGCCCGAGGAACAGGTCCTGCGTCGACTCCCACCGTTGCTCCGCCGTGCCTGGTACAGTCTGAATCAGGCCTTTCGCCGACGGATCGCCCACCTCGACCTCACCCCCGACCAGTACACGGTCCTGCGCAATCTGCACGAGGCGGGCAGCGAGGGAATCACCCAGTCCGAATTGGCCACCAACATGTCCTCGGACCCCAACACGGTCGCTTCGCTCGTGGATCGCATGGAACGAGCCGAACTGCTGAGCCGCCAGACCGATCCCGAAGACCGCCGGGCCCGCCGGTTGCGACTCGCGCCCGCGGGGCGGAAGAAATACCGCGCCGCCCGATCGCTCGCCAACACGCTCCAGACCGAAGTTCTCGCCCCCCTCTCGCCGCCGGAAACGGAGCAGTTTCTGACGGTCCTGGAGAAGATTGCCGCCGCCTGCCGTAAGGCTGCCGAAAAAGACTAGGCTTGGCTAAAACCGGACTTGCAGCTTGGAACGCTGCTTCTCCACTTCCTCGCCGATGTCCTGCTGGTAGAAATAGGAGTCACGGGTGCCCGAGACGTTCCAGCTGTGGAGAAACAACAGCTTCTGCACGGGAACCCAATTCACCGCACCGTCGATCGTCAGATGATTCCCACCCTTCGGGCGGCCCATGGTGTCCTTGTGGGGCGGCATGTTCTTGAAGGCGCTGTCCCGGCCGCCACCCCACTTGCCATCCACCTTCATCACCGCATCGGCCGCGAGCACCCAGGTGGGACCCGCCGTGGCGGTCTTGATCGGGCTCCGTGACGTGAAGGTGCCTCCCGGGTTGGTCCAGCGGTCGATCCCGCCGTAGTACTGATAACCGATGTTGAACTGCCGGTATTCCGGCTCGTAGGTCGGGAAAGTGGGCCGGTTCGGACAGGTCCACATCTTGGCCACCGGCTGGTTCGTCTCGACCGGCAAGCCCAGTTGCTTCGCCGAAGCCGCCTCCGGCTCGTTGATCGAGATTTGAACCCAGATTCCGCTGTCATACCGGGCCTTCAGAATCACGTCGTCGTTGTCCTGGGCGTAGATCGTCATGCCGATCCCGATCTGCCTCAGGTTGTTCACGCACTTGGCCCGGCGCCCCTGCTCCTTCGCCTTGGCCAAGGCCGGCAAAAGCATGGAGGCCAGGATCGCGATGATCGCGATCACCACCAGCAATTCAATGAGCGTGAACGCGCCTGATCGGGACCGCCGGGGAATCATGCGTGCTTCTAGCAAGAATTCAGGCAACAGCGCACGCCCTTTTTACAGTCCGCTCAGCTGAGTTTCTTCAGAGCCTCGCGGACATGAGCGATGACCTGGGCCACGGCTTCTTCCTTCCGGATGGCCTGCAAGGCGCCACCCCGTGGTTTCAGCTCAACTTCACCCTTCGCCAACGACTTCTCACCAACGCTCACCCGCAGAGGAATGCCCACCAGATCCGCGTCCTTGAATTTGAAGCCCGGCCGTTCGTCGCGATCGTCCAACAGCACATCGATGCCGGCCTCGGACAATTGCCGGTAGAGTTCCTCGCCCAGTTGCATCGTGGCGCTGCCGGCCGCACCCAGAGGCGTCAGGAGCACTTGGTAGGGCGCGACGCTCATGGGCCAGACAATCCCGTCCTTGTCATGACATTGCTCGATCACCGCCTGCAGTGTGCGGGTGATGCCGATGCCGTAGCAGCCCATCACGGTGGGTTTCCGCTGCCCGTCCACATCAAGGAACGACGACTCCAGTTTCTCGCTGTATTTCGTGCCCAGTTTGAACACGTGCCCCACCTCGATCGCCCGGCGGATCTTCATCGGCAAACCCGTCTCGATCGCGAGTTCGTCGACTCGGACTGTCCGCAGGTCCGCCCAAACATCCACCCGGATGTCGCGGTCCACATCCACATGCCGGAGATGAAAACCGTCCTCATTGGCCCCGGTGGTCATGCCGCGGGCCGACCGCAGCTGTTCATCAGCGAAGACGCGGATCGCGGTATCCTTGCGGGTGCTGGTGACGGCACCCAGGCTGCCCGGCTTGGCGCCCATCGCCGCCACGATCTCCTCCGGCACCGCCGCGCGGAAGGCCGTCGCCCCCAGTTTGCCCGCCAGCTTGGCCTCGTTGAGCTGGTCGTCGCCCCGGACGAGCACGATCACGGGCTTGCCGTCGGCGATGAAAATCAGGGTCTTCACCTGCGCTGCGGCCGGCACCCCGTAGGGCGCCTGCGAAAGGGCGTCGATGGTCACCACCCCGGGCGTTGCAAACTTCTCCGGTGCCGGGCCCGTGGAGACGGTCGGAATCGGCACGAGCGGCCCGCGGCTGGTCGCCTTCTCAATGTTCGCGGCGTACTTGCCGGACTCGCAATAAACGACCTCATTTTCACCCGTCTCGGCGGGAACCATGAATTCGTGCGAATAATTGCCTCCGATCACCCCGGTATCGGCCTCGACCGGGAACGCCTGGAGCCCGCACCGGGCGAAGATCCGGGTGTAGGCGTCGTACATTTTCCGGTAGCTCGCCATGGCGGCCTCGTCGCTCATGTCGAACGAGTAGGCGTCCTTCATGATGAACTCCTTGGCCCGCATCAGGCCGAAGCGGGGACGGATCTCGTCCCGGAACTTCACGCTGATCTGGTAGAAGTTCAGCGGGAGCTGGCGGTAGGAATTGATCTCGGACGCCGCGAGCGTGGTGATGACCTCTTCGGCGGTGGGGCTGAGCACCCATTCCTTGTTCGAACGGTCCTTGGCCTTGTAGAGCACATCCCGCGCCGTCTCGTAGCGACCCGAGCGCTGCCAGATCTCCGGCGGCTGCAAGGCCGGCATGAGTACTTCCAGGGCTCCGGCCCGGTTCATCTCCTCACGAACGATCTGTTCGACCTTGCGCAGAACTCGCAGGCCGAGCGGACAGAACGTGTACAAACCGCCGGTCAGCTTGCGGCACAACCCTGCCCTCAGCAGCAGTTGGTGCGAGACGATCTCGGCGTCTGCCGGCGGTTCTTTCAGGGTGGGGATGAGCGTTTGGGACCAGCGCATGGTGGGGTTCCGTAGGGTAACAACGAAAGAGGCGCGGAGCTTGCCGCGCCTCTCCAGAAAACCAAGTGATTATTGTCACTTCACCATGTTGACCAGAGGCGCCAGGGATTGGATGCGGACCTCCAAACGGTCCCCGCTCTGAATGGGCCCCACGCCGCTCGGGGTGCCCGTCAGGATCACGTCGCCGGGCAGGAGCGTCATGTTGGTCGAGATGAAGCTCACCAAGCTGAAGCAGTTGAAGATCAGCTGACTGGTGTTCGAGTTCTGGCGCAACTGACCGTTCTGGAACAGTTGGATCGAGAGATCATGCGGGTCGATCTTCGTCTCAATGTAAGGCCCCAGCGGCGTGAAGGTGTCGAAGGACTTGGCCCGCGCCCACTGGCTTTCCGCATTCTGGATCGTCCGGTCGCTGATGTCCTGCGCCGCGGTGTACCCGAAAATGTAACGCGCCGCCGCCGCCGGCGTCACATTCCGCACCCGTCGCCCAATCACGATCGCGAGTTCCGCCTCAAAATCGACGCGGTGCGTCGCGAACGGAATCTCGATCTTGGCCCCGTCCGGAATCAGGGACGTCGGTGCCTTGAACCAAAACAATGGCTCCTTGGGCAGGTCCAAGCCCGATTCACGGGCGTGGTCGGCGTAGTTCAAGCCGACCGCGATGACTTTTGAAGGAGCCACCGGCGTCAGAAGCTTCAGCCCCCGCGCCGGCATAGGCTTCTTCTCGAAGGATGGGGAACCAAAGACATCCCCCTTGAGCTTGAACAGCTCTCCATCGACTACCTTGGCGTGGAAGATTTCTTCCCCGCGCTGAAACCGTCCGATGGCTGCCATGCGGCGATTGAAGTATCAGAAAGCGAAGCGCTTTCGCAAGGTAAAAGCCAGAAAGCGTCGATGGTACACCCCTTCTGTCAACGGCAATCTTGTTTTTGACCCCCATCCCATTCACCCCGGAACACCCCGTCCACCACCTTCTTGCCGCCCAGCCTCCCATCCCGTCCGACGCGCATATTCCTCATCGGTCACCTCATGCGCCACCGCCCGGCAAACCGCCTCAAAACCAGGGAAATTCCATCCGTTCGGAAACTCCCGGCATTGCTTCGGCTTCACCGCCTGAATGCCACAATCACCACCTTCCAAAAAGATACACGCCCCGTCCCCGCGCTCGATCAGGGTCAACCCTTTCCGATCCGGCCGCAACCGGGTGTACCGCTCGACGAAATCGTTGACCTTTAAGGACTTGTACTCGGCAATCCGATCCACTTCCACCTCGGTCAGCCGTACCTGTCCAGGCCACCGACAGCAGGCGGTACATCGTTGGCACTCGTAGAAAATAGGCATCGCGCTGACCTCCAGGAGGCACCCTCAAGCCCCCGCCGAACCCGCCCAAGCCCCCACCGCACCCTTCACCGCGGCAGCCGGCACCGGTTCGGAAGTCGGATCGCTCAGGGACACCAACACCCGCTCCGCCCGTGCCACCTCGCCATCCCCCAGTTCCCGCAGCGCTTCCCGGAACGCCCGCCAGCGAAAGTCGCCTTCGCCTTCCGAGCGCTCGTAACGATCCATGAACGCCGCGATTTCGATGAGCTTGCACCGCGCCTCCATGAAATACAGGTCGAGCACCTGACCGCGTGTTAGCCGTGTTGTCACGCCCCCAGCCTACCCGCCATGCTCCCGGCCACAACGGCGGAGTGGAGGTCCGGCGAGGGTTTTCCCGGCGGCCGACGTAGGCACCTCAGGCGCTCCGCCACCTCCACAACCATGAACCCCAGGCCGACGCAACCGCCCACACCGCCGCACGACCCGGCTCTTTCGGAACTCCTTCGCTCCTGGAAGGTCGATGGTTCCCTGCCCGAAGGTTTCACCAGGGAGGTCCGGCACCGAATCGCCAGGGAACAGACCCCGGACAAGCCCGCCGCCGTCGGTTGGCTCTCAGCCCTGCTCCAGGCCCTTTCTCCCCTCCAACGACCCGCTTTCGCCATCGCCTACGTGACGGCCGGCATCCTGGTGGGCGCGTTGTCCGGATCCCGCCACGCTCAGTCCCGCCCCACTCCTCCTCCTGGCGATCCCCAGGTCCGGTACATCGCCTCCATCGATCCCTACCAGATGGCGCGATCCGTAACCCCATGAATCCCAGAAACCTCCGATGAAGAACCCGTTGGGCATCCTGATCCTGGGCGCCGTTGCCGCAGCAGCCTCATTTCTGCTGGTCGCCCGCCTCGGATCCCCCAACCCACCCTCAACGTCCCACGCCCATCCCGCCGACCCTTCCGGTGCCACCACCGCCACCCCAAACTCGCATCGCCACGCCGCCGATGACGCCGATCTCCACTGGCTTGCCACCGAGTTTCAGCTGGACGCCGCGGCCTTCGAACGCGTGCGCACCCTCCATGCGGACTACCGCCCCCGTTGCGATGAGCTCTGCCGGCGCATCGACGACCACAATCGCCGCCTGAACCAAGCGTTGCTCGGAGCCCACCAAATGACCCCGGAGCTCCTGCAGCTCATTGAGGAAGGCGCCAGCGTACGTGCCGCCTGTCACACGGCTCTGGCCCGACACCTTCTGCAGGTCGCCGAATGCATGCCGTCGGAGCAGGGCCGACGCTACCTCCAGCTCATGCTCCCGGCCACCGGCATCACCGGCGCGTCGCATCCGATCAGCGAATTCACCCATGCCAAACCCCGCGAGTGAAGCGGGTGCGGATGCCGATCGCGCCGACATGGCATGCCTGCTCGCCGATCAGCCCGGTGCTCTGGATCGCCTCATTCAGCGACACGGCGTCGCCCTCCATGCCTACCTGATCCGCTGGGTCCAGGATGCCGAGGACGCCCGGGACCTGGCCTTGGAAACCTTCGTCCGGCTGCATGCCCATCGGGAACGCTTCGATCCCCGACGCTCTCTCGCCACCTGGCTGTACGCGATCGCCACCAACCTCGCCCGGGATCGGCTGCGCTGGAGACAACGCCATCCCCAAACTTCCCTGCAAGATCCTGCACCCCAGGAGGGTCCGTGTCTGGAAGCCACCCTCCCCGATCCAGGCTCAGATCCCTCCCATAGCCTGCTCGGCCAGGAACGCGCCCAAGCCGTGCGGGCGGCCATTGCCGCACTTCCGGAAGACCTGCGCACGGTGATCCTGTTGTCGGAATTCGAGAACCAGGCGAACGCCGAGATCGCCTCCATCCTCCAATGCAGCGTCAAAGCAGTGGAAATGCGCCTCTACCGCGCACGCCATGCTCTTCGCAACCAATTGTCAGCCTGGATATTATAACAACTGAACTCGATCCGAGGGTTTTTGGCGGCCACCACGTAAGCTGGTACATGCGTGCGCGCCGCGCCGCGGCCAACGACTCATCCCTGCATCCCAGACCATGAAACAAACGTTCAAAACCCTGACCCTCGTTCTTCTCGCCCTCGGAACCCTCTGCCTCGGAATGACTTCAGCTCAGGCCGCCGACAAGAAGGTCAAGCTGAAGGTCAAGCCCTACCCCATGGACACCTGCATCGTCTCCGGCGAAAAGCTGGGGTCCATGGGCGACCCTGTGGTGTTCGCCGAAGGGGACCAGGAAATCGCCATCTGCTGTGCAGGCTGCAAGAAAGACTTCCTGAAGGATAAGAAGGCCAGCCTCGCCAAAATCGATGCCGCCGCCAAAAAGGTGAAACCCTACCCGCTCACCACCTGCATCGTCTCAGGCGAAAAGCTCGAGGACGACCAGGCCGTTGGCGCTGTCGCTGACGGTCGTGAGTACATGTTCTGCTGCAAGAGCTGCCTCAAGGACTTCAAGAAGGACACGGCGAAGTTCTCCAAGAAACTTGACGAAGAGACCAAGAAGTAACCCGATTCGCCCGACTCCCCCACCGTGACGCGATCCCTCAACGCCCTCGTCCTGCTCCTCGCCTTTCTGGTGCAGGCCGTCATCGCGTCACCTTCCAACGCCATCACCCCGACGACCTCGGGCCATGCCCTGGCGCCCACGCCGTGCCGCTGCTGTTCCTGCGGCGGCACGGCGTGCTGCGCTCCGGCACCGGAACCCACCCCGACCGCCCCGTTCCGCGCCACCCCCGTCCGGGCGGTTGGTAGCGAGGACCTGCTCACGCCTCCCGCCCCGTTCGCTCCCTCGTTCTTAGCCCTCTTCTTCAGCCTCCCCACAGCCTCGCCGCGACTGGCTTCTTTCCGTCGTAGCCCTTCGGCTGCCGCTCCCTCCTTCCTGCTCGGGGGCGGACTCCTCATCTGATTCCGACCGGCGCCGGGTGAGGTGTGCCCGGCTCCCGTCACGCTCCAGAAACGTCAGGCCTGTCGCCTGCCGTGGTTCCGGGTCTCCAGCCCGGCCTCCCCCCGTCTCCCAATTCGGCTCCAGGACCATTCTATCCATGAACCTTTTCGTGCAAGCCATCGCGAGGATTCAACCGGGCTCCCTCACCTCAGCCCTCTCCCGGGGGGAGAGGGTGTCGCGTCCTGCCCTCGGCAACGTGCCTGAACCCCATCCGTGCGAGGCGTCTCGGCTCGTTCCAGCGAACGCCTGGCTCAACCCTCCAAAACCCGCGGCGCCTGTTCTCCTTCTCCCCCCGGGAGAAGGCCGGGATGAGGGCCGCCCGCTCCACTCCTCGCGCCACAGCTCTGGCGCCTTGAGCAGGTCCATCGTGACTAGAACGCAAACCATTCCTGTCCGTTTCGGCGCCGGCTGTTCCCGCCGACTCGCTGTCCAATCCCAGGCTTTCATCCGACACGCCAGATGGCGCTTCCCCATCCTGCTCGCCGCCCTGCTTGCCTCCACGCTGCCCAGCCTGCGTGCTGAGCCCACTCCTGAATCGGTGATCCCCATCACCCCCGATTTCCTCGCGAATCTGGTCACCGAGGCTCAATCCCGGCATCCCGGCATCAAGGCAGCCACGGCACGTCAAACGGCCTCCGAACGCGCCGTGGACGGCGTCCGAACCTGGGAGGATCCCATGGTCCGCTTTGGCGGTGTCGTGACCAGTCCGATGGGCCCGAACCTCGAAATGGAAGGTGACCTTCTCTACGAGGCCCAGCAACGGCTCCCCCTCTTCGGCAAGGCCCAAGCCATGCGCCGTGAGGCCGAGGCCGGCGCCGGAGTCTCCGCCGCGGAGGCCATCTACAGTCAGCAAATCCTCCGGCGCGCCGTCGCCCAGGCCGCCGGCCAGCTCGCGCTCGCCGATGAATCGCTCGCCATCGGGACCAACGATCTCGCGTTGCTTCAGCAGATGGCTTCGTTCGCCAGGGAACGACAACGCGCCGGCCTCGACTCGGGATTGGACCTCCTTCGAATCGAAAACGAACACGCCAAACGGGAGCAGCAGCTCATCACCGATCGCCAACAACGCGACTTCTCCCAAGTCTCTTTGAACCGCCTCCTGGCCCGCCCCAAGGACTCACCGTGGCCCACCCTGGCCCTTCCCGCCGTGGCTCCTGAAATCCGCCTCACCGAAAAGCTCTTCTCCATGGGGCTTCAGTTCGAACCCCGCCTCCAAGTCATGCGTCAGGAAATCGCCATGGCCGACGCCGGTATCGAAGTCGCCCGACGCGCCCGACGTCCCGACGTCACCGTCGGCATCGAAGGCCGCCAATGGACCGGGTCCGGCGATTTCCGCGAAGGCATGTTCACCGTCGGGCTCAACCTGCCCTGGTTCAATCGCTCCAAGTACCGCGCCGACCTCGATCGCAACCGCGCCCGGTCGGAGGCGGTGCGCGCCGACGTCGAGGACTACGAACTCGAGGTGCGCCAGGAGTTGTTCCGGGTCTGGACCCGCATCGATGCCGCGCGGCGTGAGGCCATCCTGTATCAGGAATCCATTCTTCCCCGCTCGGACCTCGCCGTCTCAACCGCTCTGGCCGCGTGGACCGCCGGCCGGGGGATGTTCCTCGATGTGCTGGAAACGCGACGCATGCTCATCGAAGCCCGCCTCATGCGCGCCCGCGCCATCAACGAGCAGTTCCAGATGATCACCGAGCTCATCACCTGCTGCGGGATCGCCGAACTCGACTCCCTCGAAATGCTCACCGGGAAGGCACCTCAATGAACCCCTCCACGCAAGCCATCGCGAGGGTTGAAACCGGCTCCCTCACCCCAGCCCTCTCCCGGTGGGAGAGGGAGTCCCAACATGCCCTCTGCGACATGCCCAATGCCTATCCATCCGAGCCGTCGACACTCGCTGCTGCCAAGGCTCGGCTCAACCCTCCAAAACCCGCGGCGCAGATTCACCTTCTCCCTCCGGGAGAAGGTCGGGATGAGGGCCGCCAGCTCTTCTCCTCGCGCCACGGTTCGTGGTCCCCACGCGTGTCCACCTTCTGAAGAACATCTCCCCCCATGACCCCCCGCCTCATCGCCCTCCTGCTCGCCACCGCCGTCCTCGCCGCCGCCGCCGGTTGGACCGCCGCCCAACGGTTCCAACGTTCACGCCCGTCGGAGGACACAAGCGCCCCGGCCTCGGCCACCCGGAAGATCCTGTTTTACCAGTCGGCCATGCATCCCTGGATCAAGTCCGACCAACCCGGCAAGTGCACCATCTGCGGCATGGACCTCACACCGGTCTTCGAAGGCGATGCCGCCATTCCACTGGATCCCGGCCTGGTCGCCCTCGGATCGAACGCCATCTCGGTGCTGAACGTGCATTCCGTCTCCCTGCAACGAGGCCCGCTGCAGCGGACGTTGCGCGTCGCCGGCACCCTGGAGGATGACGAAACCCGTCATCGGTTCATCTCCGCGGCCGTTCCAGGGCGTATCGAGGATCTGTTCGTCACCTACGTCGGTGCGGACGTTACCGCCGGCCAGCCGCTCGCCCGCTTCTACAGCCCCATGCTGCTGGAGGCGGAACGACAGTTCCTCGCCATCCACGCCTCTCCCACCCACACGGCCACCCGCCCCGACTGGGAGGTCCTCCGCAGTGCCTCGGCCACGCGCCTCCGTCAGCTCGGCCTCACGGAATTTCAGATCGAACAGCTTCCGTCCAAAAATGCCACCAACGCCTTCTCCGACATCGTCGCGCCCGCCGGCGGAACGGTCATCGAACGGTTCGTCTTCCCCGGGCAATACGTCATGGAAGGCGAGAAGCTCTTCGAGATCGCCGACTTCTCCACCTTGTGGTTCCTCTTTGACGCCTACGAACAGGATCTGCCCTGGCTGGAACCCGGCCAGGAAATCGATGTCACCAGCCCCGCCGCACCGGGCAAAACCTTTCGCGCGCCGATCCGGTTCATCGATCCCAACATCAGCGACAGCACCCGCAGCGCGAAGATCCGAGTCGAGGTTCCCAACCCCGTCCTCGCTTCCAAAACCTCCCCACGCCGCGCCTTGCCTCATCGAGCCTTCGCCGAAGGGCTCGTCCGTCTCGCGGTTCCCGACGTCCTGCTCGTTCCACGTTCCGCCATTCTGTCGCCCGCCCAAAACCCCGTCGTCTACCTCGACCGCGGCGGCGGCCTCTACGAACAGCGCGCCATCCGTCTCGGTCGCCTCGGCGATACCGACTTCGAGGTGCTCGAAGGTCTGGCACCGGACGATCGGGTCGTCGTCCAGGGCAACCTGCTCATCGACGCCCAGGCTCAGCTCAACCAAACCCTCCGCGCTGCGGAGCAAGCCGATCACCAGGCCCCCGCTCTTCCGACCGCCTCGGCGAGCACGCCTCCCCCCGCCGCGTTGTCCGTAGAAGAGTCAGCGTCACTGCGAAAGTTCCTGGCCGACGCCGATGGCATGCGTGCCGCTCTGGCCGCCGACGACCTCCCTGCGTTTCATCGCGCCACCGAGTCCATCGCTCCCAGGCTCGAGTCGCTGCGCCAGACGCTCAGCGCCCAGCCCACCGGAATCCCGTGGGCCGAACGGCTCCCTCGCTCCGCGCCCAGCGGATCCCACGCCGATCTCCGCGCCGCCCGCAAGGCGTACCACGCCTTCAGCCTGCCCCTGGTCGCGCTCGCCAAACAGCTCCGTTCCCACGCCAGCGACTTCAAGGATGTGAAGATCTTCCGCTGCCCCATGACGGCCGAGGCGTTCGAGGGTGCCCCCGCCCGGGCCGAGTGGATGCAGCTCAGTTCCCCGCTCCGCAACCCCTGGTTCGGAGCTGAGATGCTGGAGTGCGGCGTCGAGGTCCGCGAGTAAACCCTGACCCGCCATGATCGCCAACCTCATCGAATGGTCGCTCCGGAATCGGTTCCTCGTCCTGTGCGGCCTCCTTCTCTCGGTCGCCTGGGGCGTCAAATCGCTCTACTCCACCCCGGTCGATGCCATCCCGGATCTTTCCGAGAATCAGGTCATCGTGTTCGCCGATTGGATGGGGCGCTCGCCCCAGGAAGTGGAGGATCAGGTCACCTACCCGCTCTCGGTCAATCTCCAGGGCCTCGCCGGCGTCAAAACCATCCGCGCCGTGTCCATGTTCGGATTCTCCCTGATCACCGTCATCTTCGAGGACAAGGTCGACAATTACTTCGCCCGCGCCCGGGTGCTGGAGCGATTGAACTACCTCGGCACGTTGATGCCTCAGGGCGTTGTCCCGCTGCTCGGCCCCGACGCCACCGGCCTCGGCTGGATTTACCAATACTACTTCGAGGTCGACCCTTCCCAGTCTCCCAAGGGCGGCTATGACCTCGGCGAACTGCGCGCCGTTCAGGACTGGTTCGTCCGTTACCAACTCCAATCCGTCCCAGGCGTGGCCGAAGTCGCCAGCCTCGGCGGCTTCGTGAAGCAGTACCAGATCGAGGTTTCCTCCACCAAAATGCGCGCGTCCGGCGTTTCCCTTCAGAACGTGCTCGCCGCGGTCGCCGCCAACAACCTCAACGTCGGCGGCAAGGTCATTGAGGAAAACGGCCTCGAATTCGTCGTCCGCGGTCTCGGCCTCATCCGCTCCATCGCCGATCTCGAATCCATCGTCGTCCTTCAACGTGAAGGAACCCCGATCTACCTCCGGGACATCGCCACCCTCCAGATCGGCGGTGACTTCCGCCGCGGTTCACTCGACGTCAACGGCCACGAGGTCGTCGGCGGTATCGTCGTGATGCGCACCGGCGAAAACGCCATGGAGGTGATTCGTCGCGTCAAAGAACGGGTCGCCCAACTCGGCCCCAGCCTCCCCCCGGGCATCACCCTCCGGTCGTTCTACGATCGCAGCGACCTCATCCAGCGGACCATCGACACCCTCAAGCACGCGCTCATCGAGGAGATTCTGCTCGTGACCCTGGCCCACGTGATCTTCCTCTTCCACTTCCGCAGCATTCTCATCGTCACCATCCCGCTCCCGGCTTCGATTCTGATTTCCTTCATCCTGATGCAGCAGCTGGGCATCAGTTCGAACATCATGTCGCTCGCCGGCATCGCCATCGCCATCGGTGTACTTGTGGATGCCGGCATCGTGATGACCGAAAACGTCATCCGACATTGTGAACGGGCCGAGGAGGAGAAGGCCCGCCGACTCGGCTCCGCCGCAGGCAGCGTCCGGCTGACTCCCGAGGAAACCTTCGAGGTCACCCTCACCGCCGCGAAGATGGTGGGCCGCCCGATCTTCTTCGCGATGGCGATCATCATTCTCGCCTTCGTTCCCGTCTTCGTGCTCAGCGGGCAGGAAGGAAAGCTCTTTCACCCGCTCGCCTACACCAAGACGTTCGCCTGCGTTGGAGCGACGCTGCTCGCGGTCACTGCGGTTCCAGTCCTCTGCTCCCTGCTGGTCCGGGGACCATTCCATCGCGAGGAGGACAACTGGATCATGAAGGTCCTGTTGGCCGTCTACGACCCCATCCTCGACTGGTCATTGCGGCATCGCCGGATCGTGATCGGCAGCGCCGCCATTCTCCTCGCCATGGCCACCCTCATCGCCTTCGGACTCCCGCGCGCGGTCACCGACAGGCTCCGCGAAAACCGCTGGCCGGGACTCGCCCAACTCGTCCGCGGCATCGGCTCCGAATTCATGCCCACCTTGGAGGAAGGTTCCCTGCTCTACATGCCAGTCCTTCTCCCCAGCACGTCCCTCACCGAGGTCCAACGCATCATGGCCTGGCAGGACAAAGCCATGAGCCAGATCCCTGAAGTCGCTTCCGTCGCCGGCAAACTCGGTCGCGCCGAAACCGCCACCGACCCCGCCCCGGTCGAAATGATCGAAACCACCCTCATGCTCCGTCCGAAGGACCAGTGGCGCCCCGGCATGACCAAGGAGAAGCTCATCGCCGAACTCAGTCAGTTGATGACCACCCTGCCGGGTTATGTCCCAGGGTTTCTTCAACCCATCGAAAACCGCATCCTCATGACCAGCACCGGCATTCGCGCCCAGGTCGGCGTGAAGGTGCTCGGCGACAACCTCGACGCCCTCCAGCGCAAAGCCTTCGAAATTGAACGGGTCGTTCGTTCCGTCCCGGGCGCCGTCGGCGTCGCCCCATCCCGCGTTCAAGCCAAACCCTACTTGGAAATCCAGGTCGACCGCCGGGCCATGGCCCGTTTCGGACTCACCGCCCGCGATGTGCTCGAAGTGGTCGAAGCCGGCCTCGGCGGCGTCAACGTCACCACCACCATCGAAGGCCGCGAACGGTTCCCCATCCAGGTCCGACTCGATCGTTCGGAACGTTCCGATCTCGAACGCCTGCGCGACGTGCTCATCACCACCCCCGCCGGACCCACCATTCCTCTCGGCCAGGTCGCCACCCTCCAGCGCGTCATCGGCCCCAGCGAAATCGCCAGCGAGAACGGACGCCTCCGACTCTTCGTCCAAGCCAATGTGCAGGACCGCGACCTCGGCGGATTCGTCGATGACATCAAGGAACGCGTCCGACGCGAGGTGACGCTCGAACCCGGGATGACTCTGGAGTTCAGCGGCCAATACGAAAACCTCCTGCACGCCCGCGACACGTTGAAGGTGATCTTCCCCACGGTTCTGCTGGTGATCTTCCTCCTGCTCTACGTCATCTATCACTCCGCCAAGGAAGCCGCCCACGTCCTGCTCGCCGTTCCCTTCGCCTTGAGCGGAAGCGTGTTCCTGCAGTATGCCCTGGGCTACCCCTTCAGCGTTGCGGTCTGGGTCGGCTATATCTCCCTGTTCGGCATCGCCATCCAAACCGGCGTGGTCATGGTGGTCTACCTGGAGGAAGCCCTGGCTCAGTCGAAATCCCAGCGCGGTGCCGCCTTTGGGCATGCCGACCTCATCCAGGCGGTGAAGGATGGAGCCCGGCTTCGCCTGCGCCCCAAGGTGATGACCGTCGCCACCACCATCGCCAGTCTGTTGCCGATCATGTGGAGCGATCGCGCCGGAGCCGAAGTCATGAAACCGCTCGCCACCCCGGTCATCGGCGGAACCCTCAGCAGCATGCTCCACATCCTGATCGTTACCCCCGTGCTGTTCGCCTGGCTCCGCGAACGGGAGTTGAAGAAGGCATCCACCAAGCCCTGAACAAGGCGGCCGGAACCGAGTCAGAACCAGGGTTTCCGCACTGGACCTGACCGAAAGCCTCTGGGACTTTGCCCGGCATGGATCAGTCTACTTCCATCGATTTGCATTCCTGATCGGGAAATGATTCGCGGAATCACGTGCTTCCCGCTTTGTAACGAACGTTCCCGTCTTCCAGCCATGATGCAGAGCCTCCTCCAGAAACGGCGCCTCCTGATTGCCTGCCTTCTTCTCGCCGCCTGGCTCATGCCGCAGGCACAGGCGCAGGAGAGCTCCAATCTCACCCTGAAAATCCCGATCCAGAAGGTTCGACGCCACTACTACAGCCCCCATGAGGATGGCACAGGAGTGAACTGCGGGGTCAGGCTTTACGGCGTGTGGGAGGTCTTCAAGAACTACACGAACCTCCTCGCCTACAAAGACTGGAGCCGGGCTCTCGTCGGTGTTCGGACTCCCTCGACTCCGAAACTGGTCGTGGACGGAGATCGGAAGTACTTCGAGGTCTACTGCTACTTCAACGGCACGAGCAGCCCCCGAAATGACGTGCCTTGCGATCACCAGATCGGCGGAGGCCTGCCGGAGTGGGAGATCACGCTCACCCGCACTCCCCCCTCGGCCAGGTTCTCCGCCACCTTGATTCCCACGGTGCCCGGCGAGGTCCGGTTTCAAACCTTCTCAAGCGATCCGGAGAATCCGGAGCATGGCTCGTTTCAGCACGCCTGGAATTTCGGGGACACCAACACCGCCACGGGCGATGCCCCGGTCCACCTCTACACCCGACCGGGCCGATACAATGTCAGGCTCACCGCCACGACCCCGGATGGCCTCTCGGGAAGCGCCGTGCAGTCGCTGACAATCCCGAGTCCTCGCCCCCTCGTCTCGATGCGGCTGCTGAGCAAACACTCTCGCAACCGGATCGAGCCCACGGAGGAGTTCCGCGTGCAGCTCACCGTCCAGACAACGAGCGATGGCGTGGGGGCTCTCACGAATCTTGCCTTCAACGGGCCTGCCCTCATCGCTCCTGGAATTTTCACGGTCGTGAGCGCTCCCCCCGCCACCAACCTCGGCTCGATGCTGGCGGGCCAACGGAGGGACTTCGAGTGGACCTTGCGCGCGACCGGCATGGGCAGTTTCAACATCGCATCCAGTTCTGTCACGGGCCGGGACGAAGCCGGCCAGAATGTCTTCGGCGCCAGCACTTCGCAGCGAGGCGAGGTCACGGCCCTTCTCGTCGACCTGACGCAACGACCCTCCCGCGTGATTCTCGGCGAGGACAACAACGCCGACGGCGTCATCAACGAGGACGACAGCCGGGTGCAGGTCATCGTCGGAATCACCAACATCACGGAGACCGATGTGACCCAGGTCAGAACGGACAATCTCCTGGAACCGATTCAGCTTCGGTCCAGGCTGGCCGGGCCCACGATCGCTTTGCTGCCGGCGGGAAATCATTCAGGGGATTTCGGAACCATTCGGCCCGGCCTGGCGAATGCCGTCATTCGGACCAACACCTACCAGGCGACCAACTATGTGCTGGCCTCGGCCTCGATACAGGTGCGCGGCGAATGGGATTCCCTAGTCCTGCAGACCACCACCGAGACGGAGGTGAAGGTTCAAAACCCGGGCGTGACCCTCCGGATGCACGCCCTGGATGCGCCAGCTTTTACCCTCGAAAGCATCGAGGCTTTCTCGATCCATGCCCCGCTCGTGCCAGTGACCACGAAGTCCGTCCTGGATGCGCAGCGGAAGGTGCTCGGGGGGCTGGTGGGCGACGGCGTGACCCCCCTGCTGTTCATCCTGGAGGCCGACGCACGGTCCTTGGCGGTGACGGATGAGTTGGAACTCCGGCTGGTGGCCCGGGTGAAGTCGGGTGGCGAACTGAAGGACACAGGCCTCCAGGATCGCTTCAGGGTGCTGAAGGATGGTGCATGGCAGGCGTCCGACCTGGTGAAGATGACGCGAACCGATCCGAAGGCCTATGTCTACCTGACTCCGATCCAGGCGGATGACCTCAAGATCACCCCGGGCAGCGGCGCCCTGAACGCCACGCTGGCCCTCGAGTACCCGGACTCGAAATCCGAACTCACCGAGTTCGAATTTGGCATTCGCAAACCGCCCGTGGCGCTGGTCCATGGCTTCAATTCCGACGGAACGGGATGGGGCGAAGAGTTCCTGAAGGTCTTGAAAACCTCCCGTCCTGACGACGAGTCGTCGCAGCTTGCCTTCGTTCAAGTCATCACCTACGGGCTGAGGAAGCAGACCAACCTATCCCTTCCGGATCAAAGCGAGGGCGTGATGGTGAACACCTCCTGGTCGATGGAAGCCCTGGCGCCCCTGCTGGACGCTGAACTCGCACGGCAGATGTCGCCGCTCAAGCAGGCTTGGGCCTGGACGCGTTATGATGTGGTCGGCCACAGCCAGGGAGGCGTGCTTGCGCGTATGCTGTGCACCCAAAACCGGAACGACTGGCTGGATCAGCCGTTTCGGAACGAGAAGAACCATTTTCGGGGAAGATTCCACCGGGTCATCACTCTGGGCGCCCCCCACAACGGCACACGACTGATACCGTACTTGCGTACCTTGGTGAGTTCGGAAGCAGACGCCGACAGCGTCACCCGCGAGGACACCCTGCCGCGACGCGTCGCAGGGATGTTGATGCTGAATGGCGCCGCACAGGACAAGTTCGACCCCTGGGGCAGGCAGGTTTTCAACATCAACCGCGAGTCGGATTCCGGACCTTGGTTCCCCGACTCCAACGCCCGCATGCACGTCATGCGAACGACGGTCCAGGGAGGACTGGCGCCCGGCGTGAACAAGGAGGGGACTTGGGCGGAACTGGCGCTGGGGATGAATATCCGGCCCTTTCCCGAAGCACCAGCCAACAACCCCGCCGAAATGGAATGGAAGGCGAATGTTCTCAACAAGCTTGGGAACAATCTCGACGAGTCCTGGTACGGGCCGGACGTGCCGCGATTCCAAACCCCGGGCCAGCTCATCTTCCCGCGTGGCTCCGACGGCGTCGTCGACTACGAATCGATGGGTGGCGCGACCTTGGGGGTTTTGGTTGCGGCG
>CAUJJW010000366.1 GCA_963205105.1 Verrucomicrobiota bacterium
GCCAGACGGGGAGATCGCCGTGGCGCTGGGTGAAGCGGAGATGTCGGCCGCCGAGTCCGTCGGATTCGGAACGGTCGAGGGCGAGTTCTTCGGTGGGATTGTCGAGTTGCAGGAGGTCGGCGTTGGCCTGAAGGAACGTGAAGCTGGTGGCGAGGTGGCGTTCGGCGGGTGTGGCTTTGGCTGGGCCGGCGGCGGCGCGTGCGAGGGTGGAGCCTTTGGCTTGGCGCAAGGTGCCGTTTTCGTGGCGGATGTGGACCTGGAGGTCGGGGCTGGCGACGGCGGTGAGGCGTTGGAGGGCGGCCTGTTGCCTGGCGTGGGGGGAAGGTGGAATGGCGGCGACGGCGGCCGGTGGGTTTCGGAGCGCGGCGGCCCGCTGGAGGGTTGCCGAGCGGGCGATGGCTGCTCCCAGTTGAATGGCCCGAGGGTCGTGAACGGGTGGTGCGTTGGTGGACGCGGCCGGGCGACCGGCCACACCTCGGCCGGCGGCGAGCCGAAGGCGCAGGGTTTCGGTGGCCGAAGCTTGGGCGTCGACCGGGTCGGCGGGGTGGGTGGTGGTTGGGGAGCCGTTGGGCGGGAGGGCGAAGGAAATGCCGGCCGCGGTGATGGTGAGGGCGACCGAAAGGAGCGTCGTTTTCATCCGAACGCCGCCTGTTTAGCAGGAACTGCCGGGAGGTGAAACCCCCCGAACGAGGAAACGAACGGTCAGGAGGATGCCTGCAAGACTTCCAGGGCGCGGAGGGTGGCGGCGGTTCGGGTTTCGACGGCGAGACCGGCGAGCACCTGTTTCATGTGCTTCTTCACGGTTTCCTCGCTGATGCCCAGGATGCTGGCGATTTCGGGGTTGGTTTTGCCCTGGGCGACCCAAAGCAGCACCTCGGCTTCACGCGGGCTGAGGCCGAGGGCGAGCAGGGGAGCGGCTGAGGAGAAGTCCGGAGCGAAACCCTGGCGCATGGACTGTTCGGCGCGCTGGAGTCGTGCAGCGACGGCGTCGAGCAGGTCGTCGTTGGAGAACGGTTTGGTGACATAATCGTCGGCACCCAGGTTCATGCCGCCGCGCAGATCGGATTTGTCGGCGCGCGCGGTGAGGAAGATGAAGGGAATGGACTGGAGCCGAGGATCGGCGCGAACGGCGCGAAGCACCGCATGTCCGTCCATGCCGGGCATCATGACGTCACAGATGACCAGGGCGGGTTTCTGTTTCCGAACGAGTTCCAATCCCGCGTCGCCGTCGGCGGCTTCGGCGGGGTCATAGCCTTCCAGTCGGAGGAGGCGGACGATGTTGCGGCGCATCTCGGGTTCGTCCTCGATGACGACGACGCGTGGGCCGGTCCGTTGCATGGGAACAACGTGGTGGACGGGGGTTTCGGGGGAAAGACGATAGTTCTGCGAGTGGGGACCCCTTTCGGGGAATGGTGGGGAACCCAGGGAGGCATGTACGGTGACCGCCATGAGTGATACAGCGTTTCTCGAAAGGAGGCGGGTTTCCAGTCCGACCCGGAGGTTGGGAGAAATCGATGGGGCATCGGGACGCTCGTCGTTGGGAATGGGGGGCAGGGAGGCAGGATGGTTGGGGCTGGCTACGATTCGGATCCCGGTGACGCGAGCAAACCGGGCGGTGCTTCGTGAAATGAGGGCCCGCGAGTTGGCGTTGTGGGATGAAGAGGCGTCGGGGACTTCGAGTACCGGATCCTCGCGGGTGAATGTGCCCAGGGAAGACCGCGAGTCGCAGGTGATCCTTCTGTTGCTGGCGGGAGCCGCGTTGGCGTTGTGGTTGCAGGCGGCGACGGCGGCCGTCCGGTTTGTGGAAGGGTGGGAAGCGTTTCGAGGGTGGGTGACGGCGATGATTGGGTAGGTGGCTGGTCCGTTGCGCCGGCTTGGACCAGCCCACCCGGGCTAGTTCAAGCCGGACTTCTGACGGCTGAGCACGATGGGGTTCCCGGTGTCGAGCCAGCGCCAGCCGTCCGGGGAAGCGAGGCGACTGCCGAGGTGCTCGAAGCCATTGGTCACGATGACGGAGTATTCGACGCCGTCGCCTTGTTGATTGGTGGTGATGGCAGCTTGGACGGCTCCTTCAAGGGCGAGGCGCCGAACGTGCCCTGCGGGTGCGAGGGTCAGGATGAGCAGGTTCTCCTGGATGGTCAGCCGACCGAAGGTGTAGTGCTCATCCGGATTCGGATCGATGGATCGGATGTTTGCGAAGGTGGCATTCTCCTGTTGTCGGAGCAGGACCTCGTGTCGTTGAAGGATGAAACCCTGCTGATTGGTGGTGACATTGGCGACTTCGAGTTGACCGGCGTTGGCATCGACGGTCCGGAGATAAAACGGCTGGCCGTCGGGGGAATGCCACACGCCTTCCAGGGGCAGCTCAGACAAGTCGAGGGAACGCGTCCCGATGGGTTGAGTGGATGTCGCAACGTGGCAACCGGATGTGAGGCATGCGCTGGTGGCGGCGATGGCCAGGATCGCGAGCGGACGAAGAGATGGTTTGGTGTTCATGATGTCATGAGAATCTTTCCAACGGGGTAAGCGAGATTCCTGGGATGGATGGATCACAAAACTTTGGCGGAATTGGACCGGGGATTTTTCTGGAACCCGGGGGTGAGCGGGCGCTGAGCTTGGGGGATCGCGGAACTTCAAGGCATCAGGCATGGAACCACGTCGGGTCGAGAGCGTTTTTGCGAGGGCCATGGGCATGAAGCCTGGCCGGGAGCGTGACGCCTTTTTGGCGGAAGCCTGTGAAGGGCGGGAAGATCTTCGGCGATCGTTGAAGGATCTGCTTGAGGCGCACGCGGCGGCGGGAGGGTTTCTCGAGACTCGGGCGGCAACTGCGGGTGGAGGGGTTGCATCCGGCTCAACGGAGGCCGAGGTCGCGGTTCGGGCTGCCCGTTTCTTGAGGCAGCTGTCGGACGGCGGACTTCCGGAAGTGCCGGCGTTGGTGGGAGGATTGTCGGAAGGACAACGTCGCGAGGTGTTGGAGCGGATTGAGGCTGGGTTGCGGATTCGGGCACTGGGGACCTCGCAAGGGATGGCTGAGCCGAGCGTGGCGGATGAATGGCCGAGGCTTCCGGGTTATCGGTTGGACGGGAAGTTGGGTGGGGGAGGATTGGGGGTGGTGTATGCGGCGCACGACGAAAAGCTGGGGCGGCGGGTGGCGGTGAAGGTGCTGCGATCGCGAACCGATGAAGGGGTGCGCCGGCGGATCCTGGATGAAGCGCGGAAGGCGGCAGGGTTGGAGGATCCGTCGGTGGTGACGATTTATTCGGTGCTGGATGAGACGGATCCGCCGGCGATCGTGATGGAACTGGTGGAAGGCTATCCCCTGGACCGATTCGCCGCGCGGCTGAGTTATATGCAGAAGGCGGGTCTGCTGCGGGACGTGGCGCGAGGGTTGGCTGCGGCGCACGCCCGGGGGGTGATCCACCGGGACCTGAAGCCGGAGAATGTGATGGTCGGGCCGGAGATGCGGCCGCGGATTCTGGATTTCGGATTGGCGCTGACGTTGGACGAGGCGGCGAAGGCGGGTCGGGGATTCGAAGGCACACCCTTGTATGCCTCACCGGAGCAGGTTCGTGGGAAGCCGCTGACGGCGGCGTCGGACGTTTTTTCGTTTGGCAGTCTGATGTTCAAGGTTCTGACGGGTCGTGTCCCGTTCAGCGGGGGATCGCTGGGCGAGGTGTTGGAGGCGATCGCGACGACGTCGCCGCCGTTTTTGCGGGATGTGGCGGTGGGTGTGCCCGAGGATCTGCAGGCGATTGCTCTGGCGTGTCTGGAGTGGGATCCGGCCGCGCGTCCCACGGCCTCGGCGCTGGTGGTGGAACTGGGGCGTTATCTGGCGGGAGAACCGGTCCGGTTACGTCCGCGGCTCTACGATGACCTGCTGCGTCGGAGGGTGGCGGAACATGCGCAGGAAGCGGCGACGTGGGAGGCGCAAGGGATTGTCTCGAGGGACGAGCGGGATCAGTTGCAGGTGATGCACCGCCGATTGTTGGCGGAGGAGGACCACTGGATCATTGATGCGCGGCGGCTGACGGTGTTTCAGACGGGATTGTACACGAGCACGTGGATGGTGGTGGTGGCGGCGGTGCTTTGGGTGTGGCGGGCGTTGGGGGAGTGGCCGGGACCATGGGGATGGGTGATGCCTGTGGTGGCCTCGGCCATGCTGTTGCTGACCGGTGGGTACGCGCACCGCCGGCGGGAGAACCTGGCGGCGGCGTCGTTCCTGGCGGCGGGCGCTTTGTCGTTGGCGCCGTCGTTGCTGGCGTTGTTTCGAGAGTTGGGATGGTGGTCGGCGGCGCGGGAGGGTGTGACGCAGGCGTTGGGGACGGCGTTTACGAACGAGCAATGCCTGGTGGCGTGCGCGGGGGCGTTGGGGGTGTCGGTGTGGGCGCTGCGCCAGCTGCGGATGACGGGG
>CAUJJW010000367.1 GCA_963205105.1 Verrucomicrobiota bacterium
CGGGTCCTGGATGGCGGTGGGCACGTTGAGTCCTGTCCAGGTGCTGACCGCGGTGGTGATGAACGCGGTGATGGCGGTGTCGAGCAGGTCCTCGACCTTGGACCAGGGGCGGTTGGAGACGAACACGATGTCCTTGGGTTCGAGCAGGAAATCCGGCGCCTTGCCCCGCAGGATATCGGCGACGTTCACCACGTGGGTTTCGGGGTGGTTCAACGAGCCGCGGACGATGAGCACGCGCTGCCGGTAGGCCTTCTGAGTGAACCCGCCGCGGGTGGTGATGACGCCGACGACCGATGAGCCCGGGCTGACGCCGACGGATCCTGGGCTGGCGACGGAACCGAGGATGTAAATCTCGTTGAGCGTGGATGACGGGAAATAGAGGTAGTCACCGGGAGCGAGCGGGATGTTTTGAGACAGATCGCCTTGCTGGAAGAGTTTGACGAAATCCACGGGAAGCCGTTGGCGGTCACGGACGAGGAAGGCGCGGGGGAGGTCGGCGATCTCGACGGTGTTTTGTTCCATGAGACCGGTGGCGATGCCGCGGGCTCGGGCGATGGCTTCGATGATGGTGATGGGGCGGTCGAGGGGGTAGGCGCCACGGTCGATGACCGTGCCCAGCAGGTAGTATTTTTTGCTGCGCCAGGCGGCGGGGGTGACGATGACATGCGCGTTTCTTCGGTACTTCTGGAGTTCGGCGCTGAGTCGGTCGCGCAGTTCGTCGATGGTGAGGCCGGTGGCTTTGACACCGGTGGCCTGAAGGTAGTTGATGCGTCCGTCGGGTCCGATGGCGACGCCGGTCCGGGCAGAGTCAGGCTGGCCGTAGGTGACGAGATGGACGACGTCGCCGGGGCCGAGTTCGAGGCGTGCCTGCCAGGGTGCGAGGGTGGGGCCTGCGGCGGTGGCGGAGAGGAACTGGTTGGTGGGTTCGACGGGATCGCGGGTGTTGGTGAGGGCGATGGGGAGTTGGGCGGGGAGCGTCTCGGTGAGGTCGGGTCCGGATTGGGCGGCGGTGATGGGGGTGAGAGCGAGCAGGCAGGCGCCACACAGCAGGAATCCGAACCTGGCGAGGTCGGGGAGAGTGCGAAAGGCAGCCGGCATACGGTTCAGGAGGGCGCCCTTGAACCTGGTGTGGCCTTCGCGGGCGGTTTCGAGCAGGGCGCTGATGTCGGACATTTGATTCATGCCGCTGGCGGACAGCCAGAGGATGGCGGGCATGGTTTCGGCGAGCAGAATGGATTCGAGATTGGAGGCGGGTGGGAGCTCGAGCAGCAGGACGAGGTTGTCGATGGACTTCCACTCCTGGAGGGCGTTGGCCCATTGGAGTCGTCGGGCCGGCGGCCAGGCGAAACCGTCGGGAATCTCGATGTGGACGTCGTGAAGCTCAGGATCCTGGAGGGCCAGGGTGAGTCGTGTGGGCGAGGCGAGGATGTCCGGGAGTCCGATTTGAAGCTGGGCGGAGTCGGTGGTGGCGGGCCGGCATGCGGGTTGGACGCGCACCGTTCGATGACCGCGTTCACGGGCAGCCTCGGCGAGCAGTCGGATCCAGGTGGATCGGCCCTCGCCGGCCTGGGCGGACAACAGCCCGCAGAAGAGGGGGCCTGAAGGATGGGAGGGGTCGGCGAGGGCGCGTCCGATGGCGGACCAGGTGCGGTAACGCCAGGTGGGGAGATCCGGGGCGGAGGGAGAGGCGAGGTCCTCGATGCGTCCGACGAGGGGAAGGCGGGTGGATCGGCGCAGGTCGGTGGGCGACACCAGGCGGCGGTCGAGGGCTTCGAGGAGGCAGACCAGGAGCAGGGCGGCGGCGAATCCGGCGAGGCCGGCGGCGGCGGTGGTGAGGATGAGTTTCCGTGATTTGTTGCTGATGATGACGTCGCCTTCGGAGGCGGGCGCGAAGAGTCGGTAGTAGCCGGGGGAGTTCTCTGAGAACAGGCGTGCTTCCCGTTGTCGGCCGGAGAGGAACGAGCGGGTGGTTTCGAGGGACAACTGGCGGGCCTTGAGTTTGGCGAATTTCATCCCTTTCTCGGGGAGGTCGCGGAGTTTGACGGAGGCGGCGAGTCGGCGTTCCTCGAGTTTTTGGAGTTGGGACACGAGGGCCTCGCGTTGGGCCCGGAGATTGACGAGGTCGATGAACATCGCGTTGGCGACGGAATTGGCGCCGGCCTGGAAGTTCACGAGCGCGTTGGTGGAGGCAGCGGCTTCGGCTTCGAGGGCGCTGACGCGTGCCTGCTGATCGACGACGATGGGGTTGGCTTCGGTGTAATCGATGAGGAGGGTGCGGAGTCGGGCTCGGGCCTCATCGAGGGCGGCGACCGCGGGGTTTTGGCGGGCGATCTCGGCCTCCAGGGCGTGGATGCGGAACGAGACGGTCTCGGTCTCCAGTTGGGTGTTCTGGAGGGCGGTATCGGCATCGCCGAGGTTGCGGAGGTAAGCTTCGATCTCCTTGTCGCTATCGAGGAAATTCTCGGCCCGCGTGAAGCGCAGGATCTCCTGGTTGATTTCGGCGAGATCGCCTTCGGTGCGGCCGAGCTGGTCGCGGAGGAATCGGTCGAGTTCGGCGGCCTCCTGCTGCTGCAGGGTGCGGGTGAGTTCGACGACTTCCTGGGCGTAGGCATTGACGAGTTCGGCGGCGGCGGCAGGGCTGATGGAGTGGCGAATGGAGACGTTGATGAGGTCGGTGTTTCGTTCCGGGGTAATGATGAGGGCGTCGAGGAGCGCGTTGGGGGAGAGCTTGGGGCTGGCCTGGTTGCCGACCTTCGCCAGAAGGCTGGGGGAGCGCATCATGGCGACGACCGTTGCGATGGAGAACTGGCGGGGTTTGAAGGCTTCACCGAGTTCGCTGGCGCGAAAACTGTTGGGCAATTCCCGGCGGATCAGCTGGATGGGGGCGGTGTAGCTGGTTTGGAGTCGCCAGGAGCCGAGCAAACCGACCGGCACAGCGAGCAGGCCGATTCCAAGTACCAGCCACCAGGCGCGTCGCCGCAGGGCCAGGATCCATCGAAGGGGGTCGAAGGGGATGAAGGAGGCGAGTCCTGGGGCTGCGGCGGGAAGTTGGGAGTCCTCGGCCGGCGCGAGGTGAGGGGCATCCCCGGAAGGGCCGCGGGTTCCGAGCCGCGGCAGGCCGTCTGCGGACCGTGGATCTGGGTTCTCACTCATGGGCAGGAGGCATGCCGATCGGCCCGGGGTGCCGAGGCCCGATGGCTGGCGCGGGCGTTCGGGCGGTGGCGGCGATCGAGGTCCAGACCCTCAGGGTGTTCCGGGCGCAGACGTCCCATTGGAATCGTTTGGCGTTGGCCAGGCCGGCGGTGATGAGTTGACGGCGGCGGGTTTCATCCGTGGCCAGAGTGCGCAGGGCGGTGTCGAGGTCGGGGACGTCGAGTGGATCGATGCATTCCGCCGCATCGGCGACCACTTCGGCGAGGGCTCCGCGGGTGGAACTGATGACGGGGCAACCGCAGGCCATGGCTTCGACGGGGGGGAAGCCGAAGCCTTCGTAGAGGGAAGGGTAGACGAATGCTTCGGCGGCCCGGTAGAGGTCGGGGAGTTCGGTGTCGGGGACAAAGCCGAGGAACCGGATGTCATGAGGGAAGGCCGAGGCGGCGGCGGCGGCGCGGATGATTGGGGCGCCGTGCCAGTCGCCGCCGCCAAAGACGAGCAACCAGGGCAGGCCGGTTGCCTTTCGGAAAGCGTCGTAGGCGGCGATGAGACGGACGTGGTTCTTGGCCGGATGTTCCAGCCGGGAGACATAGAGGAAGAAGGGCTGATCCAGATTGAAACGCTGACGGACGCTGATCCTGGAGGCGGCGGGGTCGCCCGGGTGAAAGCGCTGATGATCGAGACCGTTGTGAACGACGTGTAGGCGGTTTTCGGGAAGGCGGAAGCAGGACCGAATGTCGGCGGCGGTGTTCTCGCTGATGGCGATGACGGCGTCCTGCCGTTGGGCGAGCCGGCGAACCATGACCCGTCCGTAGAACATGCGCAGGGGGTCGTATTTGCCCGCGACCCGGAACGGGGCGAGGTCGTGGATGGTGGCCGACAGGGGGCAGGGACGCGGCCAGAGAAGTCGGCGGTAGCTGGGAACGTGGAGGACATCCCAGCCGTGTTGTCGGGCGAGGGCGGGCAGGTGGAGCTGGTGCCACAGGATGTTGCGGAGGGCGGGGCGATGTTGTTCGTGGACGGGCAGGATGCGGACCTGGTCGCGGGCGAAGTCGAACAGCGACTGGTCCTCCTCCAGGACCAGCAGGTGGATTTCGTGGCGGGTGGTGTGGGGGAGCAGGGCGCGGACGAGGGCGAAGACGTATTGGGCGATCCCCGTCTGACCTCGTTGGATGACGGAGGTGCTGATCGCGATCTTCACGGACGAGGCTCCTCCAGGAGGTATTCCTGCAGGTGGGTCAGGCGGATGACATTGCGGACCGCCGGGCTGGGCTCCCGATAAACGACGAGGATTTCCTGGCGCCAGGCGCGCTTCTTCAGTCCCACGAACAGGCCGATGCCAGAGCTATCGATGAACGAGACGCCGGTCAGCCTGATTTCCACCCGGGCACCGGGGGGCAGGGATGCGATCCGGGGCTCCACTTGCCGGGCGAGGTCGGGGATATGCACTGCCGTGATTTCGCCGCTCCAATCGATCGCCAATCCCGCCGGGGTCGAAAGGATGGAGACCGCCGGGGAACGATCGATCTGCGGGGCTTCCCCGGGGTACGTGGGGACGGCGTCAATGCGGTCGAAGAAATCTCCGATGCGCATGAGGGTGAGGGCCTTTTCGACGGCCGGTGTGGTTCGGCAGAGGGTGAGCGGTACCTGTCGGAGTCCGGCCCGTTTGCGCAGGCGCACCAGAAGGCCGACGCCGGTGCTGTCGACGAAGCGGGTGGCGTTGAGGTCGATGGCGAGCCGGGCGGTTTCGCCGGCTTGGAGCCAGGATTCGCCGAAGTCCCGGACGGCGACGGCATCGAGTCGTTCGGGGGCGGTAAGGACGGTCCAGGGGATGAAGACGGCGGTGCCGCGGGCGGTGGGTGAGGCGGTGAGCGGGAGTGGCGGGTTGGCGGGCTGGGGGTTGAGGCGGGCGTGTTTCCGCCGGTTTCGGAGCATGTGCCATTGCTGCAGGATGGCGCGGCCGAACACCCAGACTCCCCTGCCATAGCGGCCGCCGAGGCGGCCGGGTTCCTGGGCGAGGCGGAACATCCATTCGGTGCCGGTGCGCTGCATCCACACCGGGGCGCGACGGAGGGTTCCTCCGATGAAGGCGAGGGAGGCGCCGACGCCGATGCAGACCGGGACGCCGAGTTCCCGGTAGTACATGTTGATCCACTTCTCCTGTTTGGGGCAGCCGAAGGCCACCAGCAACAGGTCGGGGCGGGCTTCCACGATGCGTCGTCGGATTTCGGCGTGATCCAGGTCGAGCAGAGGTTTGAACGGAGGGGAGTAGGCTCCGACAACCTGGAGCCTGGGATGGCGGAGGACAGAGGCGCGGACGGCGTTGTCGAGACTTTCCTGGCGGCCGCCGAGGTAGAAGACACGCCACCCTTGGCGTTCGGCCGCGGCGAGCAGGCGGGGGGTGAGATCGGAGCCGGTGACGCGTTCGGGGAGGGGATTGCCCAGGAACCTGGAGGCCCAGACGAGGGGCATGCCGTCGCAGACCACTAAGTGAGAATCGAAGATGATTTTTCTTAGTTCGATATCATCGAGTGCCTGAACCACGAAGTCCACATTAGCAGTGACCACGTAGTGGGGGCGGCGTGAGGCGATCATGGAGGCGATCGCGTCGATGGTTTCGTCGGTGGTGACCGGGTCGAAGGGGACGCCGAGGATGGCGATGGGTGGCCTGGATGGAGTAAGGAGTGGCAGGTTGGTGACCTTCTCGTTCAAGACATTGGGAGAGTAGAATGAAAACCGTGGAGGTATCAAACACTCGCACGCCTTGGGGCGCTATTTTTTCGGGGTGAAGTGGGCGTGTGAAAGGGCGGATCGGGTGGGGTCGTTCCGGAGCGAGTGCTCGCCAGGGTCATTTTCGGGGGTTACTCTGAACCGGGTTGACCACGGTGGATGTCATCAAACTGGTGTTGGTTCTGCCGCTGTTTGGCGTTCTGGCTCCGCTGTTGGGAGGTGTGTTGAAGGGGCGGGCGTGGGCGCAGAGGCTGGTTTTCGGGCTGATGTGTTTCATGACCATCAACGGCCTTTTTGGACCGGGTAACTGGGGGGTGACGGTGATGTCGATCGAAACCTACCGCGGGCACACGAAGGGATTTCACTTTTATTTCAACCATGGCCTGGCGATCGCCCTGATTGTGGCCAAGTGGCTGGAGAATCCGGCCTCGCTGAGGAAGCTTCCGCCGGGACTTGGTCTGTATTTTCTCTACTGCGGTGTCTCGATGCTATCGGTGGTGAATGCGGACCGGCCAGAACTCACTTGGATGGCGGCGCACAAGATGGTGTTTGCATCGGTCATATTTCTTGCCGCCTTCCAGATGCTGAGTACGGATGAAGATATTGAGTACTTTCTGAAAGTGATGTGTGTGACGATGGCCTGGGAGTTACTCGTGGTGCTGAAGCTGAAGTATGTGGACGGCATGTATCAGGTGCGCGGGACCTTTGAGCATCAGAATCCCCTGGCGATGTACGCCGTGCTGATCGGGATGGTGTTTCTCGCGACGGGCCTGGGTCCGGGCTATCGTGGCGCGAATCTGGCCCTGTTCGGATTCGTGGCGTGTGCGGTGGTTGTGCAGTCGACCCTGTCGCGTGCGGCGCTGGCGGCGTTTGGGGCGGGCACCGTGGCGGTGATGCTGGTGAGCCTGGCGGAGCGGCCGACCCTTCGTCGTGGGGTGGCGACCGCGGTGGTGGGGGTGGTGGGGATCATCGGCCTGGTGCTGTCGCTGGACACGATCCTCGCGCGGTTTCGGGATGAGGGGAACGTGGCGAGCGGTGAACTGCGGCAGGTGATGAACGAGGCGAGCCGGGAGATGGCGCGGGACTACAAGCTGGGAGTGGGTTGGAACCACTATGCCCTGGTCGTGAACCCACCCTATCGCTATGCGGATTTTTATTGGGAATGGATTCGGGGGCGGGGGATGAAGGTGGATACGGAGCGAGCCAATGCAGTGGTGGAGAGCCACTATTACCTCCTTCTGGGGGAGACAGGATGGCCGGGTTTGCTGGCGTACCTTCTGATGGTGGGGGTTGCCCTTTGGCGGAATGGGCTCGCGGTGGTCCAGTTGGGGCATTCGTTCCCGCGTTGTCTCGCGTTGGGCATTGGGGTGGGGTGTTTGCTGAATTATGGACAGAGCACGCTGGAACGGGTGCTGGTTCAGCCGAGAAACCTGATGCTTTGGCTGATCCTGATGGGGGTTTCGGCACGCTTGGAAGTGCGCCGTCGGGAGGCCAGGGTTTTAGGGCGCTCCGCGGGGCGTCGCTCAGTTCCTCGTCTGTTTCCTCGCCAGACACAAACCGGATTGAATAGTCTGCACGGCGTTTGACGTCCTCGTAAGGAAACGACTGATGCCGCGGGAAGGATTGATCGCGTTGGGGTGCTGCGCGGGTGGCTTAATCTTGCTACTCGCGGGACTTTTCGTGCCCGCACATTACCGGGCGGTGGATTGGGAAGTGCTTCGGGTGGCGGGAGAAGGGACGGCGACTCGGGAGAGTTTGGCGAACGACTCGTTGAAGGCGGGGCAAGTGGGGCCGGCGGCGGTTTTATTCCGGGCGGTGCATGATTCGAAACCGGAGGGCGAAGATCGGTCGGCCGCGGAAGCTGGGATGGAAGAAGTGGGCGACCGGGTGGCGCGGGATGGGGGAGTGGCGCTTTGGGGGTCTTCGAATCTCTGGCTGGACGGTTGCTGTCGGGAAGTGGCCCAGGGCATTTCGAGGGCGGAACGCGGGGCGTTCGAGGTGGGGATACCGGTGCTGCAGTGGCTGCTGCCGTCGGAGGCGCGGAAATCGATGCTGCAGCATATCCAGGGGAGCAGCGAGGCGGCGGTGATGGCGTTGTTGTCGGCGCGTCGACTGGAGCACACGGTGATTTTGCCGCCGGTGGCTTCGTCATCGGGCCAGCCCTTGGATGCGGGGTTGTTGCTGGCTTCGGCGTTGGTGGAACAGCAGCGGGGTGGGGCGGGGGTGGCGTTGGAATGGGAGCGGGGTGCGATGACGGCGACGCAGGGGCGTGGCAGCGAGGCCTTGGAGTCGATGGTGTTGGATTTGCTGGCGGCGGCGCGTTTTTTTGATTGGGAACAACTGGCGACCCTGGTGGATCGGTGTGAGGACGCTGCGAGCCTGCATCGGTTGGTGGAACTCTCGGGTGGGGATGCGAGGCGATGGACGACGCTTTACGCGTTGGTGACGGCGAGCGGGGGGATGAAGCGGTTGACCGGGTATTTGGTGAAGCATGGGGAGCCGGGACTGAAGGATCTGGATCGGGCGCTGGGTTTGGGGGCGGGGGCGGTGAAGGAACTGTTGGAGGCCGGGCACCGGATACATGAGGGTCGCTGGCGGGGCTGGATCATTCGGGTGACGGGAGCGGAGGGTGCTTCGCGGTGGGTGGTTGCCGCGACGCAGCGGGCGCCGACGCTGGCGTTGGTGGTTCGGTATCTGTTCTGGCTGGACGGGTTGTTTTTGTTGATTTTGGGACTTTGGTGGGGGCGGCGGATCTTTCTGGCGGAAACGAACCGCCGCTTCCAGCCGCGCCCGGACATGATTTCGGTGGGGGTGGTGGCGGTGACGGCGGTGGTGGGGATTTTCCTGGCGAGCGAGCGCTTTCTTGGACTTCAAACGGGGGCCGCGGCGGGGCGGGCGGCCGCTGGCATTCCGGTGCTGAAAGCCCGGGTGCGCCTCGAACTGCCTCCGGCGAAGAATTCTCTCATGAACGAAAAAGTCATCGGCATGCTGGTCCTGTTCTTTGTGACCCAGTTTGCCATTTATCTGATCGGCCTCAGCCGGCTGCGGCACATCCGCGGGCAGGGGGTGAGCGGCGGGACGAAGCTGAAGCTGTTGGACAACGAGGAGAGCATGTTCGACGCGCCGTTGTACCTCGGCATTGCGGGGAGCGTACTGGCGTTGGTCCTGCGGTTGACCGGGTTTGGTGACGTGAGTCTGATGGCGTCCTATTCATCGACTCTGTTCGGCATCCTGTTCTGTTTCATCCTGAAGGTGATGCATGTGCGGCCCTACCGGCAGCAGCTGATCCTGGAATCCTCGGAGCAAGCGAACCCATGAACCGCTCGGTTCTGCTGGTCATCTGTGACTTTCTGATCCTGACGCTGCTGTCGTTCGTGCAGTTTGATGCGACGACGACGGAGAGCGGGGCGGATACGTCGACGTCGAAGGCGGAGGCTGCGGCGCCCGCGTCGGGGGTGTCGGCGCCGGCGATGAGCAACATGCTGGCGACGCTGCAATCGGCGCTGGAATTGGAACGGGTGCAGCGGGAGGCGCTGACCAATGCGTTGGCGGCCAGTTCGGCGGAGCTTTCGGAGCGGTTGCGGCTGTTGGCGGAGCGCGAATCGGCGTTGTCGAGCGTCCAGCAGCGGTTGGAGAAGTCCGAGTCGGACGCCCAACGTTTGGCGGATGAGCGGGCGCGGTTGGATCGGTCCCGTGCGGAAGCGGCGGCGGCGGTGCGCGAATTGCAGGTGGCGTTTGAGACGACGCGGCGGAGCGCGGATTCCCTGCAGGACCGTTTGTCGGACACGACGCGGGAGGCGGCGGCGGCGAAGGCTCGGTTGCAGGCCATGGAGGAGGAGATGGTGCGGAAGCGGGAGGAAACCCAGGTGATGCAGCAGCAGATCCGGGACCTGGATGCGACGCAGGACACGCTGAAGGAGGAGAAATTCAAGCTGACGACGGAACTTCGGCTGACCGAGGCGGAGGCCACGGTGGCGCGGCGGGAAGTGACGAATCTGACCCAGCAACTGGTGACCACCGGGGTGGAGAAGGCGGAGTTGATCCAGACGGCGTCGCGATTGGCCACCAACGTGACGGTGCTTTCGCAGGAATCGACGGCGATCCGGGAACAGATCGAGCGGCAGACCCGACTTCCGGCGAACCTGATTTACGCGGATTATCTGACGAATCGGGTGCGGACGGCGATGACCGGGACCACCCGGGGAGCGCTGGGGCAGGAAGTGGTGCGCAAGCGCGATGCCTCATCGGTGCTGGTGCGGGTGGAGGGGCAGGTTTACGCGGTGCTGCACCTGGAACAAACCGCTCTGCGGCTGTGGCCGCTGGACGTGCCGTGGACCTCCTTCGCCGGCGAATTGAGCCGGGGTGAGGGACGGTTGGCGGCGGCTGAATTCGGCTTGCTGAAGCGGGATCCGCGGGTGGCGCTGGTCCCCGTGGATGCCAACATGATTTCGACCCTGGGCGCGCGGGTTTATGAAGTGGCGAAAGATCCGGCGCAATTCGCGGACGCGGTGGTGATCGGTGGCGAGGAGAGCTATTACGGCGAGTGCGCGTTCCGGTTGAATGCGGAGCATCCCGGCTACGTGGAGATGGAACGTTCGACCTTCCGGCGGTTGCTGGGTGATTTTGCGCCGCGGCGGGGCGATCTGGCCTTCACGAAGACCGGTGAGTTGCTGGGCATTCTGGTCAACGGCGAGCAGTGCCTGCTGCTGGACACCTCCCTGGTGCTGCCTTCCTTCCGCTGCGGCGAACGGCTGGATCCCTCCCGGAGCGTCACCCAGATCCGGACGGCCCAGGCGATTCTGGATCGGCTGCCTTCCGGCCTGCGCTGAGACTGTCAAGAGGCCTTCGGCGCATTTTCGGGGAAAGGCCGGATCTGCGTGGACGGTCCGGCGTCGGTTCCCCAACGTGATCGCGTGTCCGGCGTCCTACTCTCCCAGATCGACCTCGATGCACCGGTGACGGTGCTGTGGGGGGTGGGGTCGGAGCGATCGCTCCAGTTGGAACGACTCGGCATTCGGACCCTGACGGATTTCCTGCTCCATCGCCCCCGGCGCTATGAGGATCGCCGGGAATTCCGGGCGATTCGGGACATCACGGAGAAAGGGATGGTGACCGTCCGCGGGCGGGTGGTGGCGCAGGGGGTGAAGAAATTTCGCGGCGGAACGAGGTCGGTGTTCGAACTGGTTCTGGATGACGGCACCGGTCGGTTGCATTGCCGGTGGTGGAACATGCCTTATCTGGAGGGGCATTTTCCGGTGGGCCTCGAGTTGCTGGTGGTGGGTCGGGTGATGGAATTGAAGCCGCGTTCGATGAACCACCCGGAAACCGAGGTGGTGGAGGAGGGGGACGAACCGTCGGTGCACATGGGGCGGATTGTGCCGGTGTACCCGCTGACGGAGGGGATATCGCAGCGGTGGATGCGAGGACGGATGTGGAGTCTGGTGGAGCATGTGGCGCCGCGGGTGGTGGAGCCATTCCCCGAGGTGAAGGCGGGCGGCTTGCCGACGCGCGCCGAGGCGATCCGAGCGCTGCATTTTCCCAGGGAACCTGAGGAAGCGGAACGCGGGCGTTGTCGGTTGGCGTTCGACGAATTTGTCGGGTTGCAACGGGAGATTCAGGGGCGACGACGGCGGTTGCAGGCGGCGTCCCGGGGGTTGCCGTGCGGTGGGGACAACCGGTTGATCAAGCCGTTTCTGGGGCGGTTGGGATTTCGGCTGACGGAGGCGCAGAGCGGGGTGTTGCGGGAGATTCGACAGGACATGGGGGGGGTGAGTCCGATGCGGCGGTTGGTGCAGGGGGACGTGGGATCGGGGAAGACGGTGGTGGCGGCGGCGGCGGCGCTGATGGCGATTGAAAGCGGGTACGGGGTAGCGCTGATGGTGCCCACCGAAATTCTGGCGGGTCAGCATGAGGGTCGCTTTCGGGAATGGTTCGCGCCGCTGGGGATTCCGGTGGAATGCCGGACGGGGTCGATCGACACCACGGGGAGCGGCGGGGACGACGGAGTGGGATTGACGATCGGGACCCATGCGCTGCTGGAATCCGGGTTCATGCCGCGGAACCTGGGGTTGGTGATCATCGATGAGCAGCACAAGTTCGGGGTATCCCAGCGCGAGGAACTGGTGCGGAAAGGGCGGTATCCGCATCTCCTGGTCATGACGGCAACGCCGATTCCGCGGACCCTGGCGTTGACGCTCTACGGGGATTTGGATGTTTCGGTGATGGGTCAGTCGCCTCCTGGGCGGGGTCGGATCCGCACCTATGTGCGGGGACGGGACAAGCTGCCGAAAGTGTGGGAATTCGTGCGGGGGGAATTGTCGGCGGGGCGGCAGGCGTATGTGGTGTATTCGCGGGTGGAAGACGAAGGGGGAGGGGACGTTAAGGCGGTGACGCGGGAATTGACGGGGTTGAGGAAGGTGCTTGAGCCGTACGAGGTGGGGATGTTGCACGGACGGATGGATGGCGAGGAGAAGGAACGGGTGATGGATGGATTTCGGTCGGGTCGGACGCAGGTCTTGCTGGCGACCTCGGTGATTGAGGTGGGGGTGGACGTGCCGAACGCGACGGTGATGGTGATTGAGAATGCGGAGCAGTTCGGGTTGGCGCAATTGCACCAACTGCGGGGGCGGATTGGGCGTGGGGGACATGCCGCCACCTGTGTGTTGGTGATGGCCCGGGACTCGGACGAGATTCGTCGGCGACTGAAGGTGTTGGAGGAGAGCGCGGATGGGTTTGCGATTGCCGAAGCGGATCTGCGGTTGAGGGGGCCCGGTGAGATGTTGGGTCAGGTGCAAAGCGGTCTTCCGCCGTTCCGCTTTGCGGATCTTGCTGGGGACCGGGAACTTCTGGAATTTGCGAGGACGGCGGTGGCGGCGGGATGGAGGAACCATGAAGCAGGAACCTGAAGACTCGCGCCGGGGTCTGAGTGCCTCTAGGATCGTCGGCATGACGATGGAGGCCCAAGACGGGCAACAACGACCGAAGAAGATTAATCTCCGGCGACCTGATATTATGGAAGCCGTTCAGGCCCAGGTGCTTTCGCATTACCGAAGCAACCTGGTTGAACGGATCCGTGCGAACGGCCATGTGCTCTCGGTTCCGGGGGTGCTGACGGTCAAATTGGCGAAGGAATTCGGCTTTTGCTACGGCGTGGAGCGGGCGATTGACCTGGCCTATGCGGCCCGCAAGGCGTTTCCGGACCGTCGGATTTTCCTGTTGGGCGAGATCATCCACAACCCGGAGGTGAACGATCAGATCCGTCGGATGGGCATCGTGACCATCGCGAGCCGTCCGGACGATGCGGAGATTGAGGCGATCACGCCGGAGGACATTGTGATCATCCCGGCGTTTGGCACGGAGGTGGCGACGCGGAAGAAGCTGGAGGCTCGGGGTTGCACCTTCGTGGACACGACGTGCGGGGACGTGATGAGTGTGTGGAAGCGGGTGCGCCAGTACTCGAAGGAGTCGGTGACCAGCATCATCCATGGCAAGGCGTGGCACGAGGAGACGCTGGCGACCAGTTCGCAGGCGCGCGCGAACGGGAGCGGGCACTATCTGGTGGTGTTCAACCTGGCCGAGACGGACTACGTCTGTGACTACATTTTGAACGGCGGGGACAAGGCGGTCTTTCTTGAGAAATTCAAGGGGGCCTATTCGGACGGGTTTGATCCGGACCTGCATTTGAAGGCGCTGGGGGTGGCGAACCAGACGACCATGTTGCGGGGTGAGACCGAGGAAGTGCAGCGTCGGCTGAGGGCGGCGATGGAGCGCAAGCACGGCTCGGAGCGGGTGGGGGATCATTTCCGCTTCTTCGACACCATTTGTGGGGCGACCCAGGATCGGCAGGACGCGTTGGAGAAGCTGTTGAAGACGCCGCCGGATCTGCTGCTGGTGATTGGCGGGTACAACTCATCCAACACCTCGCATCTGGCGGAGATGGGGGAGTCCATTCTGCCGACCTACTTCATCAAGAACGGGAGCAAGATGGTTTCGACGGGGTTGATCCAGCACTGGGACCAGCACAAACGCGAGGAAGTGGAGACGCGCGACTGGCTGCCCTGGGGCCCGCTGACCGTGGGTGTGACGGCGGGCGCCAGTTGTCCGAACAACCTGATCGAGGAAGTGATCGAGCGCTTGTTTGAGCTCAAGGGAGTCGAGATTCCCGGGCTGCCTCCGCCGGTGTCGTGACGCGGGTCGGGATGTTCCAACGCCATGCCGGTTTCCAGGATTGAATTGGAGGAGCGCGAAGACGCGTGGCTGGCCCCGTATGCCCAGCGGAGTTCCGGCAGCCGTGGGCGCGTGCATGACGAGCCGCCGCCGGAGTGGCGCACGCATTACCAGCGGGACCGGGACCGGGTGATTCACAGCCCGGCGTTTCGCCGGTTGGAGTACAAGACCCAGGTGTTTCTGAATGGGACCGGCGATCATCTGAGAACCCGGCTGACCCACACGATGGAGGTGGCGGGGATCTCGCGGAACATCGCCCGGGCCCTGCGGTTGAACGAGGACCTGTCGGAGACCATCGCCTTGGCTCACGACCTGGGACATTCACCCTTCGGACATTCCGGCGAGGCGGTTTTGAACCGCCTCATGCGGGGGCATGGCGGCTTCGAACACAACCGTCAGAGTCTGCGGATCGTCGATGAACTGGAGCGGAAGTATCCCGGATTTCCGGGTCTCAACCTGTCCTGGGAAGCGCGGGAGGGGCTGATGAAACATGCCACGGCCTACGATCTGCCCGGGCCGCATCCCGAGTTCATGGTGCGTTCGCCTTCTTTGGAGGCCCAGGTGGCGAATCTTGCCGACGAAGTGACGTACTACAGTCACGACCTCGATGACGGCCTCGATTGCGGACTTCTCTCGGAAAAGGCCCTGGTGCGTGATGTCGAAGTCTGGCGACAGGCGGCGTCCTGGGTTCGCCGCAAATATGGCAGGATGCCGGACGAGACCCGCCGTTTTTTCACGATCCGGGTGATCATCGACGAGCAGGTGAAGGACGTGGTGCGAACCACCGAGGCAGCGATTCAGTCGGCGAAGGTTCGCTCAGCGGATGACGTCCGGCGTCTGGCTCGCCCCCTGGTTCGCTACAGTCCGGAGCGTCGCCGGCGCAACCTGGAGCTTCGGAAGTATCTGTATCGGCAGCTCTATCACAACCCGGTCGTCAATGAGCCCAACCAGCGGGCGGTTCGCATGCTGGAGGAGTTGTTTCGGCATCTGCTCCAACATCCCGAACATCTGGGTGAGGGAGCCCAGCGACGCCTGCCGCACGACGGTTTGCATCGGACGGTCTGCGATTACCTGGCGGGCATGACCGACCGGTACGCCATCCAGGAGCATCAACGACTGTTCGGCGCCGGGCGTTGATCAGGGGTTTCGGGTGGCGGCGAGAAACTCCGGGTACAACGCCACGCTGGATCCGAGCACGGCGTAATCCCTCTGGAGATCGGCTTCGGTCAGGTGAAGGACAATCGGGTTGCCCTGCGGATCGGTCATGTGCCCACCGGCCTCGGGGAGAATGAGGAGTACCGGTGCGATGTCCCAGATCTTGGCCTTCAGGTTCACGCAGCCCCCGAACCGACCATCGGCCGTGTAGCAGAAATCGAGCAGGCAGTTGGTTGTCCTCAGGTTTCGCACCCGGCCCAACACCCGTTGCAGCATGCCGACATTCGCCCGGTTGGCGTCCTCGTTGGCATCCGGGTCGAGCCCGAAGGCGCAGAGCACATTCTTCATCCGGGTTTCCCGGGTGACCTGCAGGCGTTCGCCGTCGCGGAAGGCGCCTTGACCCAGCTCCGCAGCATAAAGAGTCCGGCTGATGGGCAGGTACATGGCCGCGATGATGGGAGCGCCGCGGTGGAGAACGGCGATTTGCACGCCGAACCAGGGGAGTCCGGCGACATAATTGGAGGTGCCGTCGAGCGGGTCGACGACCCAGGTGTAATCGGACTGGCGCAAGGTTCCACCGCTTTCCTCGGCGATGATGTCGTGGTCGGGGAACTCGGCTCGGATGTGGGAGAGGATGCAGGCCTCGGCGGCGTGATCGGCTTCACTGACGACGCTGGAGTGTTCGCCCTTTTGGCGGATGTCCGTGACGCGTCCGAAGTGATGGAGCAGCACATCCCCGGCGGTGTGGACGCAGTGGAGGATGCTTTCGCGGATGCGGTCGATGTCGTGGTTCATCAGGGTGCGTGGGTATGTCCGCGGAGGAACGCGGACAGTTCGGGCAGATGATCGGTGTTGATGAGGTCGACTCCGGCGTCGGCGTGTGCGCCCCAGACCTCGGGGCGATCAGCAGCCGCCCAAAAGCGGATTTTTCGGCCCTGTTGATGCGCCTTCCGGACCAGCGCGTGGGCCTTGGCTTTCTCGTCGGCGGGGAAGGGGCCTTCGCCGTTCCAGCGGAAGTGGGAACGCCAGTTGTCGCTGACGAGAGGGACCAGGTGCGGGTTGGGGTTGGTTTCGAGATCCGGCAATCGGCCGTCGAGGGCGGCGAGGCGCTCGGGTTCCGCGGCCAGGGTTTTCCAGGGGCGATCGCCGGAGATCACCACGGTCACCGCGTTGGTGACGGTGCGGTCGTCGCGGAAGACGGTGAGCATGGAGCGGTAGGCGGCGAGGACTTCCTTCAACCGGGCGTAGGTGGGTTCGGCGTCGGATTTGAAATCGATGAGCAGCGTCAGGGAGGGGCCGCCGGGGTGGACGCGACCGCCATGGGCTTTGACCCGGGCCAGTAGGGGATCGAGGTAAAGTGCCTGCAGCGTGCGTTCGGGGCGGACCTTGGGGCGGTCATGAGCGACGAGCAGTTGTCCATCGACGAGGTAGATATCGGCCTCGACCGAGCAGAAACCCTGGTCCAGGGCGTCGATCAGGGGACGGGCGTGTTCGTAATCGTTGTGGGAATGGGCATTGGGGAGCGGGGAAGGCCCGGCCGGCTCTGCGGCGAGGGCGGCGATGGCCAGGAAGGAAGCGATGAGAATTGGGATCTTCATGCGTGGCTGGTACCCAGGAAAGGGGGAGCGGCGTCGATCGATTCATGGGCACGACTCAGACCCATGGAAGGCGTGGCCGACGATCCCACGGTTGGGTGGGCATCGGAGTCGGTGCGAGGAGGATACGTGGCTGGCGGGATTGGAAAAGGAAAGGTTATTGCCGGGTGCAGGAAGTTTGTCTTCATCCCGGAGCCGTTTCCGTCGATGGTCAGAAACAGGAATGGGACGGGCGTCCAAGGCCGTTGCGATGGCGATCCTGGCGGGGATCTCCCCCTGTTTCGTCGCGGCGCAGGCCGCGGGATTGTCGCCCACCGAGGTTTACCGCCGGGTGGTTGTTTCTACCCTGGCCATCAAGGTCCGGACCGCTTCCGGCGATCGGTTTGTGGGTGCGGCCTTTTTGGTTGGCGATTCAAGTCGTGCCGCCACGGCCTGGCACCTGATCCGGGACGCCGAGGAGATTCAGGGGACGTACTCCGATGGAACGACGGCCCAGATTCGGGAAGTCGTTGCGCATCACGAGATCCATGATCTGGCCCTGCTTCACGTTGCCCCGACCTCCCGCGAGCCTTTGCACCTGCAACTGGCGACACCTCCGATTGCTTCGAGGCTCTATGCCATTGGCTCGCCGCGTGGTTACAGCTTCAGCATCTCGGATGGCTTGTTGAGCCAGATCCAGCAAATCGATGGCTTTCCTCAGTATCAGCTGACCTGCCCGTTCTCCCCCGGCAACAGTGGCGGGCCGGTCGTCGATGAGGATGGGCAGGTGGTGGGTGTTTCCTCCTGGAGCAAGATCGGTGCGCAGAATCTCAATTTCGCCATCCCGTCCCCGTTGCTCGCCAGCCTCGTTTCCGACACCCGCGGAGTTCCCGCAACCAAGGGATCCGTGCCGGTCATCGACGGGGCCACGCCTGTCCCGGGTAGTCCGGCGGTATTCCCGACCGGGGCTCCCAGTTCGTCGAGGGATGAGGAGGGAGGACTTGAGGTCTTGCGGGGGATTTTGAGTTCTTTCGCCGGCAAGACGGTTCGGATCACCGTGTCGGCGGACGACGCGACCCGGAGCCTTCAGTACCACGTTCCGGTCGCCCCCGGCCCGGCGTCCGTGGTCGGGACCGAACCTGGATCGCCCGTTCCGTTGCCTGGCCTGCGGGTTGGGCAGGCTGACTCGGTGGCCTCTGGTCTGGCTCGAGCGCCTGAGTGAACACGAAACCGACCGGGCCGCGGACGGCTTCGGTCGGTCCTGCGTCACGCGTGGACGCCTCATGCATCGGAGATCAATTCCGGCTACTTGGTTTCGTTCTGTTTCGGTTCAACCCGATCGTTGCCGCGCTGGTTTTTGTGGGTGGAATCTTCCGTCGAAGTGGCCAACGCGATGTCGGAGACCTGAATCGCATGGATTCCTCCCCGGCTGATCACCCGTCCCGTGACTCGGATCTGCGAGTCTTTGCGACTCCATTGGCCGGAGGATTCACCGTGGCCAATCAGCGATGAATCGCCCGTTTGCGTCGGGCGGGGGACATCCCGGCGGTCGGAGCGGTCCGTGTCCGTGTCTGTGGAACCACGCACGGGCAGGCGATCGCGCGCTTCGTCCGCTGAGCTGGTTCGTTGGGAACGGCCATCGGCGATCATGGTTTTCGCCTGCAGCAGCGCTGCCTGACTTGAGGATTCCTCGCCAAAAACCAGCACATAGACCTGTCCGCCGGAGACGGCGTCGAGGTCCGAGCGGTTCGCCTTATCGGAAGCCGGCTTGGGCTCCGTCTGTCCAGTGAAGGTGCGTCCGCCGGAACCCGGGGTGGTGGTCGGGGTGACGAGAGTCGCAGGAGCGGGTTGAATGGCCAGGTTCTGCGAAATCAGAACCATGGTTTGTGAATGGGAGGACGCGGGATTCGACGGGTTGAATCGGGCGTTGGGCCGGGTGGCATTGGGTTGCGCGTAGGGATTCTCCTGGAGTGCACGGGGCGAGGCAGGCCGCGTCCCGTCCGGGCGCTCGGGAATCCTGGTCGACGGCGAATCGTTGGAATCCACCTGGGCCAGGTATTCCGGCAGGCTGACCAAACGACCGGTGAAGGTCTGGTTTGTTCGGGAACCGGCATCCGAGCTGGATGGGGTGTTATGTTCGTCTCCGAACACGGCAGGGGAGTTCAGGGCGAACGCTGCGGCGATGGCGCCGGCGGCAATGAATTGAATTTTCATAAGTAGTTTTTTCCGAAGGGAGGTGTCGTGTGGATTCGACGGTTCGATTCCATGGATCACCGAACCTGAACATGCGCTGCGTTTCTGGTTTCCCGCTACGGGGTGTACACCCCAGGCATTCCGGTGGACCCAGGACTGGGAATCGGTTGCGCCGATCCCTCCGGACTTGGATTTGAACTTCGCGACGGGACCGGCACTCGCCACGCTTCGGGTCCATGAGCAAGCCGTCGGACATCCGGGTCGCAGGCACCCGTTGTTATTTGCTGCCGATTCCCACCCGGGTGCCGTTGAAGTTCGGCACGGAAACGCTGAGTCATGTCACCTGCGCGCGGGTGGGGGTGCGGGTGGAGGATCGGAGCGGGCGCACGGCGGAGGGTTGGGGTGAAGTGCCGCTCAGCGTGCAATGGGGATGGCCGTCGAAGCTGGCCTACGAGACGCGGCTTTCGGCGATGGTGACGTTGATGAAACGGCTGGGGAGCGCGTGGGTGGGTTGTGGGTCGATGGGGCATCCGATGGAGATTGGCTGGGACTTCCTGGAGGAGGTCTTGCCCGGGTTGGTGGAGACGTTGAACCGCGAGCGCGGGGGTGAAGCGATGCCGTGGCTGGCGGCGTTGATCTGTGCTTCGGCGTACGACGTGGCCCTTCACGACGCGTTCGGTCGGCTGCTGGAGCGGCCCGTTTACGAGACGTACGGGGCGGAATTTCTGAGTCGGGATCTATCGGCGTTTCTGGGGGCCGAAGGTGGCTTTACCGGCCGATATCCGGAGCAGTACCTGACCCCGCGAAAGGACCGGTTGGCAGCCTGGCATCTGGTCGGTGGACTGGACCCGATTTCGGTCGCGGAACTAAAAGGCGATGAGCCGTCGGATGGTTATCCGGTGCTTCTGGAGGATTGGATTCGGCGGGATGGCTTGACCTGTTTGAAGGTGAAACTGCGGGGGAACGACGCGGCATGGGATTATGAACGCTTGGTGGGAGTCGGTGGTGTGGCAACGGCGCGAGGGGTGGTTTGGCTGACGGCGGACTTCAACTGCACAGTGAGCGATCCCGAGTACGTGAACGCCATTCTGGACCGGCTGCGGGACGAGCACCCGCGGCTGTACGGCATGCTGCTGTATGTGGAGCAGCCGTTTCCCTATGACCTGGAGGCGAACCGGATCGATGCGCACAGCGTGTCGGCGCGGAAGCCGCTGTTCCTGGACGAGAGCGCGCACGACTGGCGGCTGGTGCGGCTGGGACGGGAATTGGGCTGGACGGGGGTGGCTTTGAAGACGTGCAAGACGCAAACCGGCGCGCTGCTGAGTCTGTGCTGGGCCAAGGCGCACGGAATGACCCTGATGGTGCAGGACCTGACCAACCCGATGCTGGCGCAGCTGCCCCACCTGCAACTGGCAGCCCACGCCGGGACGATCATGGGGGTCGAGACGAACGCGATGCAGTTCTACCCGGCGGCGTCAGCTCCCGAGGCGGACGTGCATCCGGGATGCTACCGGCGGCGTGCGGGCTGCGTGGATCTCTCGACCGTGCGGGGGCCGGGATTCGGGTATCGGTTGGAAGAGATGACGCGGACGCTGCCGGAACCGGCGATGGCGGCAGGTCAGGTTGGATAAACGAAAAAGGGCCCAGAGACTTCTCCGGGCCCGTCGGTTTTCGTTTTCGTTTCTGACACCCAACTGCGCCGAGCACTGAACTACTCCGTCAGGCTGAGCCATTCGCGGGTGGATTCGCGCAGTTCGGCTTGCCGGATGGCATAATGCCGAGCTTTGCGGACCTTCTCCTCGAACAGCCCTGGCAGCACCAGCAGCGGAAACGGGGTGAGCCACGCGAGTGACTCCGCTTCCGATGCAGCCCGCCGAAGGCCTGCTTGCAACACGGGGTTGCTGGTTCCAGCCAACAAAGGCCGGAGCAAACGCCCCCTGAGCCGCATGAGCGCCACGTCCTGAGGTCCTCGGTTGGACCGGATTCCACTGGACTGGCGACGACCGAGCCGGCGCAGCGCCTTAGCTTGAGTCGCCTTCATGACCGGGCTGTTCTAGCACGGCTGGGGAGCTCGGGCAAATAAGTGAATTCTCTGCGCAACGCCTGCTAATGCCTTAAACGTTTGGTTTGGAGTGCTTTGCGTAGTGCTGGCAGGGGGAGGCTGTTGATGACGTCGCCGGGGCCAAGCCACCCTTTTCGGGCCAGGCCAGCCCCCAAACGCAGGAAACCCGCGTGCTCCAACCGGTGGGCGTCGCAGTTCACCACGCACTTCACGCCCTTTTGGCGGGCGTAGTTCCAGAGCCGCCAGTCGAGGTCGAGTCGGTAGGGACTGGCATTCAGTTCGATCCAGGTGCCGGTGTCGGCGCAGGCATCGATGACCGCCCGCAGGTCGACCGGGTAGGCGTTCCGTTCCAGCAGCAGCCGGCCGCTGGGGTGGCCCAGCATCTGGACGTAGGGATTCTGGGCGGCCTGGATGAGGCGACGCGTGTTTTCGGCCTCGTTGTTGGCAGGCACGTGAAGACTGGCCACCACGACCTCGAGTTCGGCGAGCACGTCGTCGGGGTAGTCCAGGCCGTCCTTCAGCACATCGACCTCACTGCCGGCGAGCAGTCGGAACTCGGAGCCTTCGTCGGCGAACTGTCGGTTGAGGGTGTCGATCGCCTGGCGCTGCTCCCGCAATCGGGAGACTTGCAGGCCGTTGGCTTGGAACGAGGCGCGGGAGTGGTCGGTGATGGCCCAATACGCGCACCCCAGTTCCAGGGCATGGGCAGCGACGGCTTCCAAGGTGTTGCGGCCATCGCTCCAGTTGGAATGGTTGTGCAAGGACCCCTTCAGGTGGGTCCAGTCCAGCAGACGGGGAAGGGTGTGGTTTTCAGCGGCGGCGAACTCTCCCTGGTCTTCGCGAAGCTCGGGCGGGATGTAATCGAGACCGAGGTGTTGGAAGAGGTCTTCCTCGGTCCGGCAATCGATGCGCAGGGCGGGATCGCGGGTTTCCTCGGTGGACCGGAACAGTCCGTATTCGTTGAGGCGGAGGCCGCGGGAGATGGCCCTTTGGCGCATGACGATGTTGTGTTCCTTGCTGCCGGTGAAGTAGGCGAGAGCCGAACTGAACTCGGAATCGGCGACGACGCGCAGGTCGGCCTGGATGCCGCCTTCGAGGATGACGGAGGCTTTGGTGGGGCCCTTGGCGCTGATGCTTTGGATGCCGGGTTGTTCGACGAAATACTCGATGACCGCGGCGGGGTCCTTGGACGACACGACAAAGTCGATGTCACCGATGACCTCTTTCCAGCGGCGCAGACTGCCGGCGGTGCTGCAACGGATGACGTCGGGGTGGGCGCGGAGATTGTCGAGAATGGGTTCGGCGGCGAGGAGGGCGTCGGAGATCCGGTAGCGGGAAGCGAACTGTCGTCGGAAGGCGATGCCTTCGAGAATTTTCTGTTGGGATTTTTCGCCGAAGCCTTCGAGGGCGGCGATTGTGCCGGTCTGGCAGGCGGTTTCGAGCTGTTCGACGGTGGTGATGCCGAGTTCGTCGTGGATTTTTTTGACCTTCTTGGGACCGACGCCGGGGAGATCGAGCATGGCGACGAGGCCTGGGGGTACGGACGCCCGGAGTTCCTCGTAGTAGGGCAGTTTGCCGGTGGTGACGAGGGTGGTGACCTTGTCCTGGAGCGCTTCGCCGAAGCCCTTGAGTTCGCCGAGGCGCTTGTCGGCGACCAATTTTTCGAGCGGTTCGGCGAGACCCTCGAGGGTGCGGGCGCCGTTGTGGTAGGCGCGGGTTTTGAAGGGGTTTTCGCCCTTCAATTCGAGCAGCACCCCGATTTCGGAGAGGATGGCGGCGACCTGATCCTTGTTCATCCGCGGGCACGGTATTGAGGAAGGGCCCGGGCTGCCAGAGGGGAAAGCGGTGAAAATCCCGGTGGCCAACCGGCTGGGAGGCGGGCAAACTCCCGGCCCTTTCGAATGAAGCGGACGCACCATTGTAACGAACTCCGCCCGGCGCATATCGGGCAGGATGTGATTCTTGAAGGCTGGGTTCATTCCCGGCGTGATCTCGGCGGGCTGATTTTCATCGACGTGCGTGACCGCGAAGGGCGCACGCAGACGGTGTTTGATCCCTCCGACCTGCCGAAGGAGCTGTTCGAGCAGGCCTCCGGTCTCCGGAGCGAGAGCGTGATCCGGGTGGAAGGGAAGGTCCGGGCCCGTCCGGAGGGCACCACGAACACCAAAATCGCGACGGGCGGCGTCGAGGTGATGGTGCTCCGGTTGGAGGTGTTGAACCTGGCGGAACCGTTGCCGTTCCAGATCGATGAACCCGAAGCAGCGGCCCGGGTGAGCGAAGAGACCCGGTTGCAATACCGTTACCTGGACCTGCGCCGGCCGGAAATGACCCGGAACCTGCGCGTCCGGCACAAGGTCGCGAAAGCGGTGCGGGACTACATGGACGACGAAGGGTTCCTGGAAGTGGAGACCCCGACGCTGTTCAAGTCGACGCCCGAGGGGGCCCGGGAATTCCTGGTGCCGAACCGGCGGGAAGCGGGGACATTTTACGCGCTGCCGCAGTCGCCGCAGCAGTTCAAACAGATCCTGATGGTGGCCGGGGTGGAGCGCTATTTTCAGCTGGCTCGCTGCTATCGGGACGAGGATCTGCGGGCGGACCGCCAGCCGGAGTTCACCCAGGTGGACATCGAGATGAGCTTCATTGATCGGGAAGACATCTACCGGTTGATCGAGGGATTGCTGGTGAAAGTCTGGAAGACCGCGCTGGGCCGCGACATTCCGACGCCGTTCCCGCGGATGCGTTTCGAGGAGGCATTGAACCGGTACGGCATCGACAAGCCGGACACGCGGTTTGGCATGGAACTGGTCGACCTGACCGAGGATTTCCGGTCGAGCACCTTCAAGGTGTTCAGCGGGACGATCGCTTCGGGCGGCGTGGTGAAGGCGATCAACGCGAAGGGACTGGCCTGCGCCACCCAGGGTCAGATCGAGACCATGACCGAGTACGCCAAGAGTTTTGGCGCCAAAGGGCTCGCGTTCATCAAGGTCGAGGCCGGCGAATGGAAGTCGCCGATCGTGAAGTTCTTCTCCGAGGCCGAGAAGGCGGCCCTGCGCACCAAGTTGTCGATCGAGGAGGGGGACCTGATTCTGTTCGCGGCGGACCAGTGGCTGAACGCCTGCGAAATCCTCGGAAAGATCCGGCTCTATTGCGCCGACGTGCTCAAGGGGCAGGGGAAGCTGACCGTGGATCCCGACCGGTTCGATTTCCTGTGGGTCGTGGATTTTCCGTTGTTGAGCTACGACAAGGAAATGAACCGCTGGTACTCAAGTCACCATCCGTTCACGGCGCCGGTCGCGGAGGACGTTCCGTTGCTCAAGCAGGACCCGAAAAAGGTTCGTGGGCAGCACTACGACATCGTCGTCAACGGCGTGGAGTTGGGTGGCGGTTCGATCCGTATTCACCAGCCGGATGTGCAGCGGACGATCTTCGAGGAAATTCTCGCGATCGCCCCCGACGAGACGAAGCTTCGCTTTGGCTACATGCTGGAGG
>CAUJJW010000368.1 GCA_963205105.1 Verrucomicrobiota bacterium
GGTCGCTGTGGCTGGCGCTGAGGGGGGTGATCGCGGGGTCGGCGGCGCGCGCGCGGACGCGATCGTCGGGGGCCGGGGGGGCGTCCACGCGCCCGCGCAGGACGGCGTGGGCCGTGCGGTGATACTGCAGCATGAGGACCGCCCGTTCGCCGTAGGCGCCATTGGCGAGGACGAGGACCTTTCCGTTGGGTGGGACGATGGAGGCGAGCACGGCCTCGACGCCGAAGGACCCGCTGCCCTGGAGCAGGATGCACTCCCAGCCGGCGGTGGTGGAGAGTTGGGCGAGGGCCAGGATGCGGTCGCGGACGGATTTGACGAGGTCGTTGAACTCCCAGTGCCAGGAGCCAGCGTCATGGAGCATGGCCTGCTTGACCGCGAGGCTGGTGGTCAGAGGGCCGGGGGTGAAGAGGACCTTGTCGTGGGAGGTGGGCAGAGTCGGGCGCATGGATTTGGAGAATGGAGTCGGGAAGGGGAGCCGAGCCGGGGCGGGGCGGGTCTGTTTTCAGTGGTGGAGAACAGAGCCGGGGGCGGAGTGACACACGGTTTTACACCCAACCCCCGGCTCCGGAATCCGCCACCTACACCGGCGGCGAAAGGGGATGGCGTCCACGGACGGAGGCCTCGTGGACGCCGAAGATCACTTGTTGGCTCGATGGAACTTGAGGGCTTCCTGGGCGGCTTCGTTGCCGGATTCCTCGGCCTTGTTCATTTCGGCGCCGACGGTGGCGATGCTGGTGGCGACGAACTCCTTTTGAGCATCGGTGAGGTTGGGGGTGCCATTCAGGGTTTGGAGGCGGTCCCAGGCGGTGGGGAAATCCTGTTTGCCGATGGCCTCGGTGGCTTCGGCGGCGAGGGTTTGGACGTTGGCGGGAGCGCCTTTGAAGGCTTCAGGTGCACCGGCGACGATCTGGGCCGTGGTGACTTCGGCGAGAGGTTGTTCCTTGCTGCAACCGGAGGTGCCGACAGCAGCCGCGGCGAACAGGGTGAGGAGGATGCGCGTCATGGGAGTCAGGTGTGCCGTCTCAGAGACGGGGGTTTTCCAACGGTTGCTCACCTGTGTACCAGCGGTAGTCGTACCCGCGCTTGGAATACTTGATGCTGGAAACGTTGCCGGGCAGCCAGATGGTGTCGCAGCGCTGATTGTGGCGGTACCACTCGAACTCCATTTTGACTCCAGGGTACAGACTCGCGTAGTCGTACTTCCACTGCGTCAGACATTCCGATTGGCCCGGGAAAAGACCGAGCGAGTCGTTCGAACCTTCCATTTTCTGCTCGCCAGAATCCTGGGCGAAAATGGTGGTGGACGGGGAGATGAAGCTGCTGAGGCGACGGGGCGCCACGTTATCGGGGCCGCGGAAGATGTACCCATTGATCCCGATGGAGGAATTCAACCAGTACTCGGCAGCGAAGCGCTTTCCCTCTTCACGCCATTGATCGATAACCTTGGCGCTGGGGCAGCGGAACATGGTCTGCGCTCCTTGCCAGTTCCAATTGCTACCCGCGGTGTTGATATAACGGGAGTAAGCGATCCCCCAATACGCCAAGTCTGAGTCCGGCGACAGCATGACTGTGCTGTTGGGGGTGGTGGTCCACTGACCGTGGTTCGGGAGCGTCAATTCGCCGCTGGAATTGCGGTAGTGATGGAAGAACTCGTTGTTGTCCTCGGCGTACATCGTCGTCGCCAGCCCGATCTGCTTGAGGTTGTTGATGCACTTGGCCTGGCGTCCCTTCTCCTTGGCCTTGGCAAGGGCGGGGAGGAGCATGGAGGCCAGAATGGCGATGATCGCGATCACCACCAGCAACTCAATCAGAGTGAAGCCGTTGGATCGGTTGGATGCGTTGTACGTCTTGGATTTCATCGAATTCGGAGGAACAGGGAGCAGACGGTCGACCGAGCGGACAGAGTTCCGTTGGTGCGCCGCTAGGGCGAGCCATGGCGGAATTCCCTCAGCCCGTTTCCCGCGGGCTGACGTGGGGATGTGTGGCGTTCGGAGTACCATGAACCGTTCACGGATGCCTACCCGTGGGGCGGCGGTGCCCGGGAAGTGTCCCGGGATTTCACCCACCTCGGGTGGATATGCGCCGGAGAGGGCCGCAAATCACGGGTGAAGGTTGGCTTGAATCCTCCGGGTGGCAATCCCTTGTTCGGGCGAGCAGGGCAACGCGCACCCCCGGGGGTAAGCCCACAAGGTTTGCTGATTTGCACAGGCAACGTCGCCGGATCTTAACAAAACCCGGTCCCCGAAACCTGCCCGGCAGACTTGTCACCCAACCCGCCCTGTTGGAGTGTCCAAGAAATGTCCAAGTCGGCTCAGCGAGAGTCCGCGGAATACTGGAAGAAGCGTCTGTTCCGGAATTCCTTCACCTACCGGGGGGAACGTCGGTGGGTGTCGGGATGGTGCATCAAAGTTCAGCACGGAGGTGAACGACGGACCCTGCGGTTGCCGGCGGAAAGCCGCGAATTGGCGGCGACTGAAGCGGCTTCCGTCTACGCGAAACTCCGACGCGGTGGCTGGACCGCCGTGGAGGCGTGGAAGGCACGCGACTTGGGCCAGGAGAATGCTCCTGCTGCACCCTGGGTAGGTGTTCGCAAATACGTGAGCAACCTTCACCCGGGATTTGAGCGCGAATTGTTTGCCGAGATTCTGCACGACGGCGCGCGCGAGCAGATCGCGCTGGGCACCGAAGATCCGGCGCTGGGGTTGGTGCGCGGGACAACGATCCAGTCCGAGGTTCGTCGGGTTGGCTGGAAGGCGGTCCAGGCGTCGCGCTCGCGCGAGGTCACGGTGGCGGTGTTCTGGCAGGGGAATCCGATGACCTGCACCTACACCACCCTGCTCAGTGTTCCCGAGGTGGACCGAAGGACGCCACGGTCAGAACCCAGGTCTGGAACAGGTTGGAACGTTCTGGTGGTGGAGCCGGATGGACCGGTGCGCCGCGCCATGCTTAGGGGATTGGCGGCCGCTGAAGGGCTGGCCTCGGCGCGGGGGTGCGCCTCGCCGCCGGAGATGCCCGCGGGATGGAACTGGGACCTGGCGCTCATCAATCGGAACCTGGGTCCCGGGGCATTGCGGTTTCTGGAACGCGGACGTCCGGCGCGGAACGAAAGCGGGGCATGGATTCTGGAGCACGGCCTCTACGCCGACAGCGATGCCATCTTCGCCTCGGTGAGCGGTGTCAGTCGGGGTTATTTCCTGCGACGATTGCCACCCGCGAAGCTTTTGGAGCCGCTGCTCAAGACCTTCCTGGAAGGGCCTCGGCGCAACCGTTCCGATGAGGAACGGTTGGTGCGTCGTTATTTTCAAAATGCGCTGGAGCCGGTGGATGCGGTGGCGGAACCCCCGGGCCCCTCGTTTTCCAAGCGGGAAACCCAGGTCCTGGATTTGCTGGGGCGCGGCTTTTCCGACAAGGAAATCGGCAACGAACTAGGAATCAGTGTTTGGACCGTCCATAGCCATCTGAAGCGCATTTTTGGAAAATATGGCGTTCGCACACGGACCGAGGCGGTGGTTCGGCACCTGCAGAAGTAAAAAATCGCTCAGAACGACCTTTTTTGGGGATGGCGCCGGTGGGTTGGAACCGGGTACAACTGCGCCGATCAGTCCACTATCCAAGACTAAACGTCATGATGAACATTAATCGTCAGGGGAGTTTGTTTCCCCTCTCTTCGCGCGTCCGGTCCGGACGTTTTTGCATTTTGTTGGCGGCCGCGGCGGCCTCCGTGTCGGTGCCGGCTTTTGGTCAGAAGCTCTTTTACGAAAATTTTGACACGGTGCCCTTTGGCCCCAACCCCGAGGAAGCGTCCAAGGGCGAGAAGGTCTGGACCAAGACGCCGCCCACGGGCTGGACATTGGATGACACCGGGATGCCGGGTTACGGCACGCCGGAGTATGCGGCCAACGACGGTCGCACCGAGTGGGCGGGTTGGGCGTTTGCGGACGTCCGCTGGTGGCCCACGGTGGACAACCAACGCCGCGCCGAATTCTTGAACGCAACGGGTGGCGCGGCGATTGCGGATCCGGATGAATGGGACGATGCGACCCATTTGAAGGGTTTCTTCAACTCGTACATCACATCGCCCCAGATCAACGTGGCGGGCAAGGCGGCGAACAGTCTGGTCCTCGCCTTCGATTCGTCGTGGCGTCCTGAAGGATTCGATGACGGTGGTGCGAACTGGCCTGTTGGCGAGGACGGCAGCTCCATCAACAACCAGACGGCGGTGATCACCGCCCAGTGGGACAACGGAACCCCGGTGGAGGTCGTTCGGTGGGACTCCGACAATCAGGACAAGGCTCCTGGCGATTTTTTCAAGCCCGACAGCGAGTTCGTCAACGAAGCGGCAATCGCCGCGCTGAACAACCCGGGTGGCGCGCAGAAGCTGACCCTGAAGTTCGGTTTGATTGAGGCCGCCAATGACTGGTGGTGGGCGATCGACAACGTGGCGGTGGGCGAACCCCCGTTCATCACGGGTGCCACGGCGACCGGCGTCGGCTTCTCCGCCCGCATCAGCGAGGCGTTGGGCAAGACAGTCAACGACAACGCTGCCATCACCGCGAAACTGGATGGCCAGGCGGTGACGGTGACCGATACCCGGGACGGCGAGCGCGTCTTTGTGGCTCACGATCAATCCCCGAAGATCTTCGTGCCGGGTTCAAGCCACACGGTCGAAGTGACCTTCACCACAGGCGCGGGCCAGACCGTGACGGACACGGTGGCCTTCACGGCCCCGACCTACACGACCGCGACGGCCACTCCGTCCGCGTTCACCGCGGCGATCGCTGAGAACAGCTACCTGTCGGTTGATGAATCCAAGGGCATCCAACTCGAACTGGACGGCGCCGCGATCACGGCGACATCCGTGACCCGGGTGAATCTGGAGGCCGCCGATGGCACGGATCTGCCCGATCGGATCGACATTCGCTATGTGGCGCCGGCGGCTTTTGCTTCTGGTTCCTCCCACACGGTCAAGCTGACCTACACGACCAAGACGGCTCAACAAGTGGTGGAGACGGTGGCTTTCAAGGCTCCCGCCTATTCCACGCTGCCCGCCGCTCTGGCGACGGCGACCGGCACCGGCGCCGATGCCGGCATTCGCTGGAAGACCCATCAACTGGCTGCCGCCCGTCCTGCTGAAAACCTCGCCACGGTGGATCGTCAGCTGAAGGGCGAACTCGGCGCCAGCATCCACGATCCCTCGAGCCAGGCCGCGAACGGCTATTTCGATGTGGCTTATGTGAATTTTGACCGGGGTGGTGTTGACTCCGGCAACTTCAACGCCTCCTCGGCCATCGAGGGTCAGGCCGTGGGTGATGAGCTGATTCCCGGAATTCCTGGATTGGAAGGTGGCACGGAGAATATCGCTGCGGAAGCGCTGGCGTACCTGGAAATCCCCGCGGCGGGCGTTTACTCGATGGTGGTCAACAGCGACGATGGTTTCGGAGTTTACATGGGCAACGCGACCAATCCGTCGTTCCTCGAATTGGGCAAGTTTGATGCTGGCCGCGGCCAAGCTGACACCCAGTTCTACTTCAAAGCAGACCAAGCCGGTGTGTACCTCTTCCGCCTGGTTTACTTCCAGGGCGGTGGCGACGGCCGGGTTGAATGGTTCACGGTGAACAGCAGCGGCGTTCGTGCCCTGGTGAACGGCACCCAGCCCGGTGCGCTGAAGTCCTTCAAGCGCCGCACGGTGGCGGAGCCGAGCCTGCCGACGACGACGCCGACCCTCGGCGTGACCCGCCAAGGCGGCAATCTGGTGCTCACCTACACGGGCACGCTCCAGAGCGCTGACTCGGTCAATGGGCCGTACGCGGCGGTTGCGGGCGCGACCTCCCCGCTGACCGTGACTCCTGCGGGCGGGCAGAAATTCTACCGCGCCGGTCAGTAAGCGGGCCTCTGGTCCTTCGACAATTCTGACACGGGGAGATGAGCGAAAGCTCATCTCCCCTTTTTCGTGGGTGCCGCAAGGTGGTGGTCGCGCTGCAAGTGTCGATTGAGTGACGCGGGTGAACAATGGATGACAGTTCCGGCTGCTTTCGTGACCGGCAGGTCAATTCTTCGTGCGCCGCAGGTTGGCGTTTGTGGGGATAAGTGCGGCCTCGTATGGGATTCGCGGGCACCGAAACCACAGGTCCGGGGCCCGATTCGAAATCCCACTGCTAACGAAATGCGAAACGACATGAAGCGTGAACAACTCAGGTTCCATCGCCGACACGGCGGATGGCTGGCTGGTGCCACCCTGGCACTGACGGCCTCGGTGTCGCTGCCGGCTTTTGGTCAGAAGCTCTTCTACGAAAACTTCGATTCCCTCCCGTTTGGCCCCAATCCCGAGGAAGCGTCCAAGGGCGAGAAGGTCTGGACCCGCACGCCCCCCAGCGGTTGGGCGATCGACGACACCGGAATGCCGGGTTACGGCACGCCGGAGTACGCGGCCAACGACGGGCGCACTGAATGGGCGGGATGGGCGTTCGCGGACGTTCGCTGGTGGCCGACGGTGGACAACCAACGTCGCGTGGAATTCGTCAACGCCACGGGTGGCGCGGCGATCGCGGACAATGACGAGTGGGATGATGCGCCCCATTTGAAGGGATTCTTTAATTCCTACATGTCCACGCCGCAGATCGACGTGGCGGGCAAAGCGGCGAACAGCCTGGTCCTGGCGTTCGATTCGTCATGGCGCCCGGAAGGCTTCGATGATGGTGGCGCAAACTGGCCGGTGGCCGAAGACGGCAGTGCCATCAATAACCAGACGGCGGTGATCACTGCCCAATGGGACAACGGCACCCCGGTCGAGATTCTCCGCTGGGATTCCGATTCGCAGGACAAGGCTCCCGGCGATTTCTTCAAGGCCGACAATGACTTCGTGAACGAAGCGGCGATCGCTGCGCTGAACAACCCGGGCGGCGCCCAGAAGTTGACCCTGAAGTTCGGCATGATCGAGGCTGCCAATGACTGGTGGTGGGCGATCGACAACGTGGCGGTGGGCGAACCCCCGTTTATCACGGGTGCGACCGCGACCGGTGTCGGTTTCACCGCCCGCATCAGCGAAGCGCTGGGCAAGACCGTGAACGACAACGCCGCCATCACGGCGAAGCTCGATGGCCAGACGGTGACCGTGACCGACACCCGCGACGGGGAACGTGTCTTCGTTGCCCACGATCAATCCCCGAGAATCTTCGCGCCGGGCTCTAGCCACACGGTCGAGGTGACCTTCACCACTGGCGCGGGTCTGACCGTGACTGATTCCGTGGGGTTCACCGCCCCGAGCTACACCACGTTGTCATCGACCCCGAGCACCCTGATTGCGGCCATCGGTGAGACCAGCTACCTGGCGGTCGATGAAACCAAGGGCATCCAACTCCAGCTCGACGGCGCCGCCATCACGGCGACCTCGGTGACCCGGGTGAATTTGGAAGCCGCGGATGGGACGGATCTGCCGGACCGGATTGACGTCCAGTACGCTGCTCCCGCTCCGTTTGCTTCGGGTTCGGCGCACACGCTCCAGCTGACCTACACGACCAAGACCGCCCAGACGGTGGTGGAGACGGTCTCCTTCCGCGCGCCGGTCTATGTGACGCTTCCTGAAGCGTTGGGAACCGCGATCGGCACCGGTGCGGATGCCGGCATGCGCTGGAAGACTCACCAGCTTGCCGCCGGCCGTCCGGCCAACGACATCGCCAATGTGAACCGGCAGCTGCTGGGCGAACTGGGCGCGAGCATCCACGATCCCGCCAGCCAGGCGGCCAACGGCTTCTTCGACATCACCTACGTGAACATGCAGCAGGACGGCACCGATGCCGCCAACTTCAATGCCTCTTCGGCGATCGAAGGACAGGCGGTGGGTGACGAACTGATTCCCGGCATTCCCGGACTCGAAGGCGGCAACGACAACATCGCGGGCGAGGCTTTGGCCTATGTCGAGATTCCGGCTCCCGGCATCTACACGATGGTGGTGAGCAGCGACGACGGTTTCGCCCTGTACATGGGCAATGCGACGAACCCCAGCTTCCTGCAAGTGGGCATCCGGGGAGCGACCGACACGGTCATGTACTTCAACGCGACCAAGGCGGGTGTGTACCTGTTCCGTCTGGTGTACTGGGAAAACGGCGGTGGCGCGCAGGTGGAATGGTTCACGGTGAACCCGAACGGCACCCGTGCCCTGGTGAACGGCACGCAGACCGGTGCGTTGAAGACGTTCAAGCGCCGCACGGTGGCGGAACCCGGCCTGCCGACGACGACGCCGACCCTTGGCGTGGCCCGCCAGGGCGGGAACATGGTGCTGACCTACACGGGCACGCTTCAGAGCGCTGACTCGGTCGAGGGACCCTACACGGCGGTCGCAGGTGCGACTTCGCCGCTGACGGTGACTCCTGCGGGCGGGCAGAAGTTCTACCGCGCCGGCCAGTAAGTGGGCAGCAGACGGAAACAAGCTGTCGGAATTCGAAGGGGGGAGGAGCGAAAGCTCCTCCCCCCGTTTTTCATGGGGGAGTGATCGGAGCCCGGAACGAGAATGGGAGATGGGCGATGCGCGTCAGCCTCCCTGTTCGAAACCGACCTGCTCACGGACCTTGAACCCGGAGGGACTCCGGGGGGCGAGACGCCCCCCTCTACGGCAGGCGAGACGCCCGCCGCTACGGAGGCTCGGTTCATGCCGAGAGAGGCGTGACCCAGCGGGGTATCCGGGCCAACGGCCCCTACCATCCCAGCCTGGGCCGAAGGCCCAGGTTAGCGGTTTCCCAGGAATCCAAGGGCTGAAAGCCCGCACCACCCAGGGATCGGCGCCTGGGATTCATGGCGCGAGTTGCACCGATGGGTCGGGATTACAGCCCTGGGTAGACGGATCCCACGATTCGCACGCCCTGAAGGGGCGTGACTTCATGACGCCCCTTCAGGGCGTGGACCTGTTTTGGACATCCAACCCCGGGTTTCACCCAGGTCTGTCTCATGTCGCCCCTTTGGGGCGCATGGGAGGTTTCTAGACCAGGGCCGGGCCGGTTAGGTTCGTTTCGGACACCCTTCGTTCGGGCTCGATTCAGCTCTTGCCGGTGGGATCACTCCGGGGCGGTGGATCGTCGCTGGAGCCACTGGACATCCACGTTGTTGGGCGTCGTGAGATGCTGAGCGACCGAATTGGCGGTCAGGTTGGGTCGCGTGCGGGGATCCAGCCAGCGGTGGATCTCGGAGTGGCCGTCGGCGAAGTTCAGGCCGCCGGCGCCGTTGTGGTAGCTGGCGGGAACGTCATAGAGGAAGTCCCTCTGCGGCTTGTCGGGATAGCTGAGCATGTCGACCAGGAAATAGCCGTCGTTCAAGCTGTCTTCGCGTTCATCCAGAAGGATCCAGAGATTGGCGGGGCCGGGGTTCAGGAGTTGGGAACCGCGATCATAAATGCGGAAGCGCTGGCCTTCCCAGGGTCAGCGGATGCTGCTACCCATCCAGTAGATCATGGACACGTTGCGGGACCGTGGCAATCGGCGACCTGCGTGCAAGGACGTAAACCGGTCGGCGGGGCAACGCCAGACTTCGTGGGAGGTGTGGTAGGGCCAGAGGTGGCTGCGCTCCAGGTACAAGCGATTGGTGCTGTCCGAATCGCCGGGGGCTCGACTCATCGAGCCGGCGACCCAAGTACCAGGGTAGTGTGGGCTTATGGCCGGATTGTAGCCGTCCTGACGGTTCCCGTTGTTGGGGGGAAGTCGATCGTCGTTGTCCTGCACGTACATGACCCAGGACACGCCCAACTGGCGGAGATTGCTCAGGCACTTGATGCCGTGGGCCTTGGCTTTGGCCTTACCCAAGGCGGGGAGGAGCATGCTCGCCAGAATCGCGATGATGGCGATGACGACGAGGAGTTCAATCAGGGTAAAGGCGCGGGACCGTGCGGCATACTGGGGTTTCAATGGCACCATGCGCGGAGGCTAATGGCGCTCAGTGT
>CAUJJW010000369.1 GCA_963205105.1 Verrucomicrobiota bacterium
GCCTTCGAGGCGTTCGAAAGGTTCCAGATCACGCAAGTCCGGGCAGAACCATTCCGTGGGGCGAACGCGATGGAGGTGCTGGGTATGGGCGAGGTGCTGGAAATACTCGACGACGTGCGCGTGCCAGCCGGTGGCGTCGCGGGCGAGCTGCTGGAGCATGCCGGGAGTGCCTTTGCGGCGGCGGTAGGACAGCAGGTTGGCGAGATAGGCCCTGGGGGTGTGAACGGCGCCGGTGGCGGACGGCAGGCGGTCGACGCCCAGCAGGGCGGCGAGGTAAGGGAGGACCCAGGGTTCGCAGGTTTCGACGAACCAATTGTCGTAGACCTGTTCGATGTTGGCTTCGACGTCGCCGATGGGTGCGGCGAGCACGCCAAGGAGGGCGCTCAGCGGGCCTTCGGGCAGACCTTCACGGGCAGCGACCTCGGCGTCGCGCTGCCGGTAGATGGCGGGCAGCGATTGGAGCAGGCGTTCTCGGGTCCAGTACATGGCGGGGAAGATCAGGAGTTGGCCGGGCCGGCGGGAACCAGGGTCAGAGCGACGCGGTCCGCATCCAGGGTGAGCAGTTGGGCTGGGAACCGGGTTCCGTGGCGGTCGATGTGGCCGGAGCGGGCGGGCAGGCGAGACTCGCGCGAAGCGAGGGCGGAACTCAGGTGGAGATGGTCGAGGTCAACCCCGGTGATGCCGGGAATGGTTTGGAGCAGAGTGATGACGGTGCTGGAAGTCACCGCTTCCCCGAGCTGCATGGTGGCGAACGAGAACCGCGCGAGCAGCTGTTCCTCGGCGATGGCCTGAAGTGATTCCGGCTCGTAGCGCTCGTCGTAGTGGAGTTTGGCGGCGATCGCGAACGGGAGGGGTTCGTGGTTGATGATCTCGAAGGGCACCGTGGGATCGCGAAAACGCTGGATCGATTCGCGGAACTTCACGCCCAGGTCGGAGTCGTCGGCCACCTCGGCGCCTTCGACTCCGGCGATGGTGAGGAGGATGCCCTGCTGCAGGCCGAACCGGCCCCAGGCGCTCGCGGCTTTGGCGATGCCAGCGTAGGCGCGGGCGAAATCAGCGTAGTCCGACAACGAGACCAGGCGGTCGAGGGCCTTGATGGGCAGGGGCGCATTCTGACGGGCGTCGTCGCGGACCTCCGGGTCTTCGCCTCCGGTGGCTGGCAGGGGTTGGTGGACTTCCTGAACGCCGAGCGGTCGGGTCATCAGCATGCGGATGCTGCCGGGGGCGAGGTTTCCGGCGGCGCCCAGATCGGCCCGGTACACGCCTTTGAGGTTGTTCACGCCGGTGGGCAGTCGGCGGCCGGTGACGCCATCGCCAAAGCGAACCCGGCTCACGCCATCGTCGTCGCTGCGGACCGTGTAGACGGCGTCCTCCGGACCTTTGCCGTAGAAATCCTCGACCGCCTGCCACAGGACTCCTTCGACCGAAACCGCGAGTGTGCTGGCGATGCCGCGGGGATGCGTCGCGGAAGCGAGGTAGGTGAGGGGATGATGGGCGAGGGTGAACTCGGCCCATTTCTGCCGGCCATCGCCATGACCGAGGGTTTCCACGCAGGAACGTCCGTGGGTGGCCTGGACCAGATTGCCTCGAAAACGTGCGGAATCCCGGGCGATGGGGGCATCGAGAAGCTCCTCGAACGTGACGATCCAGGCATCCTCGGTGGCGCTGGCGACGCAGGACTTCACAGTCAGCAGCTTGGAGAAATTTTCGTTGCTGGCTACGAGCGTGCCTTCGACGGAGACTCGACGGCCCTCGGGAAGGGCGGGCAGCGAGGACGGGAAGCGGACGGTGTTGCCTTCGAGCGGTGTGGGATCCAACTCCTCGACCAATATCAGTTCGATGCTGCCCACCAGCACGGTGAGCGACCGGACCGTCTCGCGGAACGGGGTCAATTTCGAGGCGTCGGCGGTGAGAATGGACGACTTGCCGGAGAGCGCGAAGGCGGAGCGTGAGATGGTTTCGATGCCGGCGACCTCCAGAACGGCCTTCCCGGCGGGATCATCGAGATAGACGAGGGAACCGGTGAGAATGCCGCGATACTCCTGGTCCAGGGACAAGGTCGAGGCGCGGTACTCCGAGTGATAATAGATCGGGGTGGAGTAGGATTCCCGTTCGATGGCGGCCCAGCCCGAACCGGCGGCCTTTGAACTCTTGGAGGACTTGGCGCTGAGCGAGAAGCTCTCGGTGAAACCCGAATCGACCAGCACTTGGATGCTGTCGAAGCGTGAGGAGTAGGTGGCCGGCAGGTGGATGACGAAGTTTGGCCATTCGTTGAGGTACTCCGGCGGGATGGTGTCGTCGTCCTCCAGACCGAGGACCGCGCGTTTGGAGGAAGAAGGCATGGACCGCCAGTCCGGGGCATTGGAACCGAAGGCGCGGGCTTCGGAACTGAATCGATAAGCCTTGGGATAGCCGGAGGCCAGCGGGCCGGCGGGGAGGGTGAGGGGTTGGGCCAGGGCGTAGACGGTGACGCCGCGGGCGTAGTCTTCCTGGACGCTGGCGATCTCGGCGATGCTCCAGCTGTTCGAGGCGAGTGGGGCGAAGAGCAGGAGCAACCGGCTGCCGATGGGGAGATTGAAGCCGGTGCCTTGGACGGTGAGATCCTGTTTGCCGCTGACCCAGGCTTGCGGGCGGGTTGGCTTGGCCTGGAACGAACTCCACGCAGGCAAGGCGTCGATGGATTCGATGGTTTCGAAGATCCGGGGAAGCTCACCGCCGGTGGGGATGTCCTGGGCCTGGATGCCCGGGGTGATCGGGATGATGTCGGGCAGGCCGGGAGCGGTGGCGGTGTCGAAGGCGAGGTAGGTGGAGGCGGCGGCGCCGGGTTTGAGTTCGTACCCGATGCTGCGGGCCAGCTCGAGCAACGAAAGTCGCTCGGAGGCCGTGGTGAGGTAGCCCTCGTTGAGAATGACCTCGTTGTAGAACGTGAGGTTGTCGAGCAGGTAGGCGGTGGTGTCGATCCAGGCGGTGAGCGGGCTGGACGGGTCACTACCGGTGTGCCGGGCGAGGCTGGCTGTCGCGGCGGCGGCGTTGATCATGGATTCCTTGAAGGAGCCGTGGGTGCCGAGGCGATACCGCAACCGGGAGCGGCCCGGTGGATTTTCGGTGCCGATCGGTCCGGTGATCCCTGCAGGGGCGGTCTCGATGCCGGTAGCGCAGGAACAGAGCGGTTGGGCCGGGTTGGGGAGCATCAGGAGCCTCCTTTCAAAATGAGTTCAATCCGCCCGCGTTCGGGGAAGGACGGGTGATTGGCCATTTGGGGCAACTCCAGTCCTTGAACTTCGAGGAAACCCTCTTCGAGTTCGTTGCCTGGCATTTGGCGGAACCGATGGAATCGAGTGACGGACACGCTGTGAACGCCGGCGACGGCGCTGGCCAGGGCGATGATCTGGCTGGTGTAAAGACGTTGGCCGAAAGTCAGGCGGTCCGGGTGGAACAGACCGGAAGGTCCGCTGCCGAGGCGTTCCTGGAGTTCCCGAAAGACCTGGGTGCGGCTGGCGTGCGGGTAGAGGCAGAGCTCCAAGCCGATGTCGAGCGGGACGTAAACGGGTTCGCGCAGGTCGAGGTCGTAGCCCGCCATGCGGTACGACTCGAGGTGGGCCAGGAGGCTGGCCCGGAATTCGGGATCGAGCGGCAAACCGCCGGTGCGGTCGACGGCGATGACCACCGTGTACCAACTCGCCATCCAGCGGAACTCCGCGCGGGCTTGCTGGACTCCCGGGTGGCGCAGGGCCATGGCGGCGTAGTCGTCGAGGGTGACCGCGCGGTTCTGGGTGCGGAACGCGACCGGCGCGAAGAGCTGAATTTCCTCCCCGGGTTCCGGATCGGTGCCGCCGGTGGCGGGGAGGGGATTGCGGACGCGGCTGAAACCGCCGCCGGGCCGCAGGATTGCGGCGATGGAATCGGAGCCAAGATTGCCGCGTGCGCCGTTGCCGATGCGGAAGCCGGCGAAAAACACCTGGCCGGGGGCGGGTCGTCGACCGTGTTCGTTGTCGCCGAAGCGGAGTTGGGCGCGTCGTTGGTTGTCGATTTCCACGACGAACTCGGCGGCCTGCCCATCGCTGGAGAGGAGATCGGAGCGGGCGATCCAGCGTTCGCCGTCGCTGTCGAGCCAGACCTGGGGTCGCGCCTGATGACGGTCCTGCATCAGGCATTGAGTGGCGGGGAGTGACGCAGGTTGGTCGAGGTCCTGGAGGTGGGTCAGTCCTGCTTCGGTCAATCGCGGGAGGTAAGGGCTGCCGTCGATGGGCGCCTGGCGGGGTTGAAGGCTGGGATCGGCAGGGTTGTCCTCGAGTGTCAGGCCATGATCCGCCAGGACCACGTTGCCGATCGCGAGGGTGATGTTCTCGATGAGGGTGTCGTCGACCCTCCGGGAAAGGACAAAGGCCATGGGCAAGGCATCGGCGGAATCCCAGGCAACCTGGTACAGCGGTTCCGCGTTGAGCGGGTCTTCGATTTCCTGGACCTCGGTCAGTCGGACGGCGGCGCGCCAGGAAGGTCGACCGGCGAGTTGGGAGGAGGCGGGGGCGCGGGGGTCGCGGATTTCCTCGAACACCAGAACCATGCCCGGCTCAAGACTCGCTCCGGGAGGTCGGCGGAGTGTCGCGGAAGTCGCGCCCTGGCAGAGCACGCAGGATTCATCGGACCAGGCGTACAGCTCGAAACGATTGTGAATGGCCCGGACCACGAGCGGCTCCATGGCTTCAAAGATCGCGGATTTGGCGGGGTGCAACCGGTCGAACTGACCGGCAAGCGCGAGGGCCAGCTGATCGGCGGTTCCGGCGAAGAACGGTTGGCCGACCTCGATGAGAGCGCCATCGGCGGGGCCGCCGGGTTCGACGGTCATGTGGACCCAGGTGCGGGCGTTGCAACCTTCGTGGGCGTGGTAGTCGCGCAGCCGGGCATGACGTCGCTGGGAGATACGATGGCGCGCGGTGCCCAGGTAGGCCTCGGTGGCGGCGGCGTCCTGGGCGTAGGCCAGTTGGTCACCCACGTGGGCAAGCAATTCGGTGAGCGCGATGGGAAAGTCGGCCGGTGAATCCTCGGTCCACTGCGGCATGAGGAGCCGGAGACGGTCGAGGAGCACGCGGCGATAACTGGCGTAATCGCGGGCCAGGTAATCGATGCGCGGGGACTCGGGGAGTGTGGGGGCGCAGGTGTTGGTTTCCTGGCAGTCGAAATCGGACGGGCAGGTGGCCTTGAAGGAAAACTGAATGCGGGAGAGCTGCGGGTCGAAGCCAGGGGGCGGGGTGTCGAGACCGGGGCCGGCGGAAAGGGTGAGGGTGTAGATCGAGAAATCGCCGGGGGCGGCGACCACCAGGGTGAGGCGGTTTCCGGAGACGATGATGCCCTCCACCGGGACCTGGGCGATGCGTTCGCCGCCGGTGATCGAGAATTGATCGGGGTTCAGGGCTGGGGCGGCGTCGGGAACGCCGTCGGGTTGGCCGGGGAGGGGGTGGATGAAGTGGAGGTCGATTTCGGTTTGGGCGGTGTTGGCGATCTCCAGGTAATCGATGCCGTTGAGCAGGGGCAGACCGCCGGGGCCGAGGGTGGAGCGGACCCGGTCCCGGCGTTGGGGGCTGCTGCAGAAGACGGGTGAGATGGAGGCGGGCATGGGGGGGACCCGGGTGCGGGTAATGGGGTTACAACGGGCGCTCGAAGGTGGCGGTGTTGGTCTCGCCATCGTTCAGCAGGTGATAACTCACCTGGACGGTGAGCACGTTTTCGGAGGCGACGATGCTGAGGGACTCGAGGCGGATGAGATGACCGAGCCACTGTTGGATGGAGGCCTCGGTGGTGACCCGGGCGGTTTCGGCGAGGATTTCGCTATTGGGCCGGAAGAGGGCCTGATCCAGACCACAACCGAAGAGCGGCCGGTTGATGCGTTCTCCCGGAGAGGTGAAGAGCAGTTGTTCGAGGAGATTGCGCACGTGTTTTTGCCGGGAGGTGGTGGCGGCGGTTCCCTTCCAGTCGATGTGGAAGGGGAAATCCACGTACACGGGCGAGTCGGGGTGATCGGGTTGGAGACGTGGCATGGGGGTGTCCTTCAGATGCCGGTGACGCGGGGTTGGGTGACGGAGAAGGTGACGGGGCCTTGGGGCGCCTGTTCCGGGCTCTTGCCGATGCCCGGGCTGGTGTTGAGCACAGCGGGCACGCCTTCGACGAGCACGCGGGTGGCGGGCACGAACTGGGAGGCGGTGACGCAGGGGGAGGGTTTGGTTCCGGCGCCCACGGGTATTTGGAAGGGGCAGCCGGCGACGGTGTGGATGTCGGTGGCTTTGACGGCGGGTTGGCCGGACAAGAGCACGCGGGCGGCGGTGCCGGCGGCGACGGTTTGGCCGCCGTGCAGGCAGGAGCCGGTGGCGAGGGTTTGGACGAGAGTGCCGGGCATGGGGTTGGTCAGATGACGGTGAGGGCACCGGCGTTGATGATGACCTGGGGGCCGACCATGGAGATGGAGGCGCCCTTGCCATTTTGAATGGTGATGCCGGTGTCGTTGATGGTGATGGTGGCGAGGCCGCCCTTGAGCATGATGCCGCCGGTGGGTCCGGGGGTGTCGTTGACGATGACCGCGTTTTGAAGCGGGGTGACCATCGCCATGCCTGGAACGCCAGGAGGGATGGCGCGGGACAAGGCCGGGACCTCGCCGGCATTGCTGTAAAATGTGCCGGTCCAGATGGGGTAGTTGAGGTCGCCCTGTTCGAACTCGATCCACACACCGGCGCCGATCAACGGGATGCCGAAGAGCCCGTACTGCATGCCCCCGCACGGGATGCAGGCCTCGGCCCATGTGCCGGGTACGAGGCCGGTGACATCGGGCACCTGAACCATCAGCCGTCCCCGCTGCATGGGATCGACGTTGGAGAGCACGAGGCCGCGGTACTTGCCGTAGAAACGTCGCGGGACCTCGCTGCCGGAGGTGTGTTGGGAAGGGTCGGCGTTCATGATGGAGACGGTCAGACGGGAACGTTCGGGACCGTCGAAAGCAGACCGTCCCGGATGAGTTCAAAGCTTTGGGTGAACGAACCGCGGTGCAGGGAACTGGTGACGGAGCGGACGAAGTAGAGTCCGTCGAAGGCCTCGCCGGCGCCGCGGACACCGACCAGTCCGCGGGCTTTCAGCACGCGACCGTAGCGTCGGACATCCAGGCTGCCGGTGCCTTTGACGGCGTCGCCGCTGTCCCCTGCTTCGGCCAGGCCCATCACGAGAGCCCGGGGCACGGAGTGTTTGGACATGCCGTAGAGGTTATCCACCTTCTTGGGAATGGGCGGGAGGATCCCCAGCGGAGGTTTGAGCAGTGAAATGTTGGGGATGGGAACGGGAATCGGCGCCCGGGAATTCTGTTCCTGGATGAAGACGATGGGCAGCTTGGCGCGGTCGGTGTCGTACGTGAAGGTGAGCGACTCGACGTTGGTGTGGGCGTCCATGTTGGTGTTGAGGGCGGGTTGCGGGATGCCCCAGCGGATTTCGGGGCCCCAGTAGGCAACGCTCATGCCGGGAAGCGGGCCGGGATCGACGTAGAACACGTACCCTGCCGTCTCGGCCATCCAGGTGAGGTAATAATGATCGGTGCCCTGCTGGGCCATGATCCGTTCGGTGGGCAGCTGGATGTCCTCGAAGATTTGGGGGATGACCAGGGGCGTGACCCCGAGGGCGAGGTATTTGACCAGGATGAGATTCACCCGGGCGTACTCGGGCATGGCGGGGTAAGGCATGCCGGTGAGGGTGAAGTACTTCATCGTGGCGGAGAGGTCCTCGCCCTTGATGGTGAGCGTCGCCATGCCGGGTTCCTTGCCCTGGCTGACGTCCTGTTCGGTCATGACGCCGTCCATCAGCACCGTGGTTTCGCCGGCCACCTGGACCACGATGATCACGCGGAGGAACGGGATCGCGCCTCCGTTGCCCAGGAGGAAGAGCGTGTGCAACGGGGATCGGGTGGATAGCCGGAAGGTGATTTGGAAACCGCTGGTTTCCTTGGCCCGTGACGTCACTTCGATCGATTCGACCGCGTCGATGACTTCTTTCGGCACGGGAATGGGAACCGCCGGTCCGATCAGCAGGGAGAGCTGGGTGAAGCTGGCCATGGTGCGCGATCAGATGGGGTAGAAGGCGACGGAACGCGGGCCGCGGCCGCCGGCGTAGCGGATCGCTTGGCCGGGAGTGTCGGTCAATTCCCAGGGATGCCGGGCGAGATTGTGATCGGCGATTTCCCAGAACCGTTCCGGATCGCCGGTGAGGGTGCGGGCGAGGTGATCGACGCGTTCGCCGTCGGTGACCACATACTGGGGATCGTCGGGGCGGATGGCACTGGGAGGCACGAAACGGCGGAGCACGTAGCGGATTTCCCGGCCATCGGCGTCGAGGATGGAGCCCAGGGGAACGCCGGCGTAGCGGCTGGTGGCGGCGAAGTGACTGACGGCGGCGCTTTGGTCGATGAGGGTTTCGATGGGGGACGGCATGGCGGGGAGGGTTACTCGAGGTTGATAGCGCCGAGGGTTTCGAGATTGGCGCTGGCGACGCCGCTGGCGGCGCGTTCCTTGGATTGGTGGTAGCGCAGGTAGAGGTTGCCGCCGTGATGATCGAAGCCGAGGTCGTCCACGGTGAGGACCCGGAGGGTCATGCTGATGCGGGCCCGGATGGGGTAGAGGTCGGGCGAGAACTCCTCCTCGTTGAGGGAGAACTGGGTGATGCGGACCGGGAGCACACGGTCCTTGCCCCACACGAACAAGACCAGGTGCTTCTCCATGGGCAGGATCTCCAACTTGCCCTGCTGGGCGAGCGCCCGGTTGGCGAGCAGTTGATCGGCCTCGGGGTAGATGAGCATTTCGAGCACGGAGATGGCGCCCTGGATGCCGGTGCGCAGGGTCTCGGGATTCTGGCTAGGGAACTGCAGCTGATCACTGGCATCCAGAAAGGCCTCGAGGGTGAAGGTCTCGGTCGGCGGGCCCAGGAGGCGCAGGGGCTCGGAGCGGTTGCCTTCGGCTGCGCCGCGGATTTCGTAGGCATGACTGAGGGCCTCCGGATTGTACTGAAGGGCGATGATACGGACGACGCGGGTGGTTTCCGGGTCGAGCAGCACGAGGCCGGCCTTGAGGATCTTGGGGCTTCGGGAGAAGGAGGACATGGCGGGGGAGTTGGGGACAGGGGTGGGGCCGGGTTCAGGGAAGTCTCCATCCCTTCGCGGCGAGTTTGGGCAGGGCGAAGGTTTCGGCGTGGCGGGCCACCCGACGGATGGCGTCCTCGATATCGGTGGGATTGGGGGCGGTGCCGCCGTGGAGATCGGCGAGGGCATCGCGGCGGGTGGTGCCGGTGCCCGGGCCGGAAGCTGAAGCGGCCGTGTCGCGGAACTGGGAGAGGTAGTAGTCCGCCTCCACGGCGGGCATGTCCTGGATGAGGTTGTCCTTCATCTCGGTTTTCCACAGCCACTCGTAGGTTTTCGAAATGGCGCGGTGCAGTTTCCCGCTGGCCTGGGGGCTGGAGACGTTCCCGCGCAGGTAGGTGTAGGCGTTGGCGACGGAAGCCGCGGAACCGGTGCCGCCCGCCTCGTTCTTCAGGTGTTCCTCAAACTTCCGGTGGATCGCATAACCCTGGGACGAACTGCCGGTGTCGTCGGCTTGGGGCGTAACGTGCAGGTCCGAGTTCAGATGCGCCCGGGCGGAAAGCAGGATGGCGGGCATCACCCCGCCGCGGCCGGTGTCCGTTTCCGAAACCTTGATGGTGTCGGTGGGGCTGCCGGATTCGAGGTTCCGAATCTCGGTCACCGTTCCGGAGCCGTCGACGCCGGGGTAGGTGTTGGGGGCGAGGCCGGGGAACGGTTGGAACGTTTTGCTGTTCGAGAAGTACTCCGGAAGGAGGTACTGCACGATGTGATGCGAGTTGCGGTCGTTGATGCCGAGGTTCCAGTCGCCACCGGTCAGGTCCGCATGCGTGGAGTAGTGGATGCCGATTTGGGCGGCCTGATTGCGACGGGTGGTGTCGGTGGCGAACTGGGTGACTCGGCTCAGGTCGGTGTTGGCCTGGGTGCGGCTGGCGGCGCCTTCGGCGGCGTTGAAGCGGGTGCTGCCGACACCGTTGTGCGAGACGCCGACGTAGATGGGCCAGGGTGGGAGCAAGGTGTAATCGAGCTGGGCGGGGTGCATGTGGGCGTCCACCTCCTCCTTGAACGAGGTCCGGAACTTTAAATCGCTCGTGCCGGTGGTGTCCCAGATCGGGGTGAAGCCGCCCTGCATCAGGCGGGCGTCGTCGGAGGTGCTGCCGGTGGAAGCTGGGCTTCCTCCCGTGGCCGGGGGTGTGGAGCCGCTGGTCGTGGTGGCGGGCGGGTCGGTTCGGAAATGTTCGCGCAGGGTGCCTTTCACGCCGTCCCGATACGTCAATTCGTCACCCACCGAGGCGGGCCAGGTGTGGTGGAGGGCGGCATTCCAGAGCGCGCCGCCCGGGAGCGTGGCGTCGTTGACGAAGTAGAGTTCGATGTGTCGGACGTCGGCCTGGATGCGCGGGGTGGCGCGGGGATTCGAAAGCAGGGTGGCTTCGAGGGAGCGCGGTCCGCTGAGGTCAAAGACAATGCCGCTGCGCGCGGCGATGTAGAGGGCGAGGTCGTCGAGGAATCCGAGTGCCTCCAGCTTCTGAGGTTCGGGTGTGGAGGCGGTTCCGGGCGCGGCTGCCGGGGTGGCGGTGGACGAAGCCCCGGAGCGGCGTCGCGAGCGGACCGGGGTCTGACGTCGGACGGCGAGGTGGTCGATGACCTGGCTGGCGGCGGGCAGGCTTCGTTGCAGGGAACCGGCGGGCAGCGGCAGGGTGGTGAGCCGGTTGAGCAGGTGTTCCTTGATGTTGTTCTTCGAGCCCTGGAAGTGGGCGGGCACGGTGAAGGTGGCGCTGTTGATCGCGTTGGCGATGATGTTCCACAGCTGATGGGCGGCGGTCTGAACGTTGGCCTCAAGGTCGGCGATCGACGCGCGCTGATGGGCGTCTTGGACGGCGGCAGCCAGGGACGCGGCGGACCCGGGGGAACTGATCTTGCGCAGGAACGTCTCGATCAGGTCGGCGCTGACCGTCGGGGAGGCGCCGCCCCCGTGGGCGCCCTCGACTGGCACCGGGGCGCCCGCGGGATTGTGGCGGGCCCGGTCCGCCATGCGGTCGGCGGCGTTTTCTTCATCCGAACGAAGCCGGAGCCCGTGTCCTGAGGTCAGGGCGTCCGAGCGACCGGCCCGCTTCTGAAGCACGTGGGCCAGTTCGTGATCCAGAATCTCCGAACCTGCGCCGCTGCGTTCGCTCAGTCCGGGCCGGAGGTAGATATGGTTTTCCGCGGTCAGCGCCTCGGCGTGATGGGCGGCGGTCAGGGCGGAGGCGTCGGCGCCGCGGTGAACCCGGACGTCGTCGAACGACTGGCCGAAGCGGGTCTCCGCGTTGTCGCGAATGGACGGCGCCAAGGGCTCCGCGACGGGCGCGGCCATGGAGGGCTCGGAAGGTTGGGAGGCGATCAGCGTGCCGTCCTGATCGGGGGCGAGGCGCGGGCTGACGGCGGGACCAGCAGCGGGGTTGGCGGTGCCGGCGGCTGGGTCGGGGTTGGCGGGATCGACCATGCCTTCGAGGAAGGCGTCGGGCAGACCGGAGATTTGGCCATAGGACGGCATGCCGACCTCCTCATGGAACTCGACCTCGGGCACGAGTTCAGCGACCCGGGCGCTGTCGAAGGCGGCGTCGAGTTCGGGGTTGGCGGTGGCGGAAACGCCGCTGGGATCCACGACGGGCGGGTTGACGGTGTTGGCGAGGGCGGGAGCGTTGCCGGCCATGCTGTCGTGGCCGAGGTAGTCACCGAGGATGGGGACCTGGACGAGCAGGTCGTTGATCTGAGTTCCGCCCGATTGGATGCTGCTCTCAATGGGGGCCTGGAGGAGAGGGAGAATGTGATCGGCCCACCAGGTGTTGGGATCCTGCCAGGAACCGCGGATCAGTTCCTCAAGGGCGCGGAGCAGGGGATCGGTGGTTCCGATGGCGTCGGAACCTTCCTTGAGCAGGTCGGCGAGGTAACCGACCACGCGCACCCGGCCGCGGCCGCGGCGGAGGATGGCGAGCATGAGTTCGATGGCGGCATCGATCATGAAGCGGAGGGGAACGATGGTCTGAGGGAGTTGGAACTCCTTCATCTGGTTCAGACCGCCTTCGATGCCGCGGGCGAGGTTGTTGACGGGTTCATGCAGGGTGCCGAACGAGGCGTCCGCCGCGGAGCCGGACCGCCGGAAGAGGGCGTAGGCCTCGTAAATGGGGCCGGCGATAGGATGGCGGAGAACGAGGGAGAGCGGGTCGTCGAGGTCCTCGGCGTGTTGGCCGGCCCAGTGGGTGATGGTAGCGAGACGGGGGTGTTCGGCCAGTTCGCCTTCTGCGGAGTGGATGGGGCCCTGGACGCCTTCCTGATCCCGTTCCAGGCGGACGGCGGTGACGGCGGCGATCCGTTTGAGGCGGGTGAAGATCTTGGCCACTTTCCGACCGCCCATGGGACGGCCGCGGCGTTGCCGGGGGCTGCGCTGGGCAAAGGCGGGCGCGTCGAAATGGCCGTTCATCGCGATGTCGAACAACCCGCTCATCGAGAAGTGCTCGGTCATCGCGCTGGCGAAGTTGGTGAGAGTCTCGACCGGTTCCTGGATGAGTTGTTCGAGTTGCGCGCGGAACTCGGGGTTGTTTCGGATGTCGTCCCAGAAATTGAGGATTTCGACGGCGGCGAGGCCAATGCCGATGGGTGGGTAGAAGGAGGCGATGGTGAGCAGCAGGTTGCCGTAGCCCTCCAGCACGGCACCCATGGCGGCCCAGTGTTGGGCTTCGGCCTTTTGGTGCACCACGGTGGCCAGCCAGTTCAGTTCCGAACGGCCTCCACCCAGTTGGTTGGCGTGGATGGTGAAGCGGGAAAGGACTTGCTCGCCGTGCAGCACTTCCACGTCCACCAAGGCGGCGGTGCTGGCTCCGGCCGCGACTGGGGGGGTGCCGTCGGGGTCCTCCACCGTCGCCGCCGTGTGGCTCTCGAGATCGCTGAGGCTTGAGGCGGTGACGCCGAGGTAGACCTCGCCGTTGAGGTAACGGGCAAACCGGCTCGTCTCCGGGTTGCGGGCACGGGCGGTGTCGCCGATCCCGGGCAGGTAGGTGAAGTCCTGATGGATGCGGGCGATGCGCACGCGGAGACCGCCTCCCAAATCGATGTAATCGGGTTCGGCCTCCGCATCGGGGTCCGCCGCGCGGGCGGAGGCGTTGCGTTGCTGGATGAGTTCAGCGCCTTCCACGGCCGAGTGGCCCATGACATGGCTGAAGAGCTTCTTTTCGCCGCGGCTGGCGGAAATCGACAGGCGCCAGCGGTAGTCGGTCAGGTGTCCCTCGAGTCGTTCGAGCACGGTCTGGATGCGATCGCTACGATCAGAGACCGCGTCCGTGGCGGCATTGCGGCCGTCGTCGGTGGACCACTGGATGCCGCACGAATGCGATTCGACGGACGGCGTGGTGCCGGCGGGATGGGTGGGTTCGGGGATCAGCAGTTCCTCCAGGGAACCGCGGGCCTGGGCGAGGTAGAAGTAGGCGTCGGTCTCGTAGCTGCCGATGCTGCCCGAGCCGCCCATGATCTCGATGAACGGATCGAGCAGTTCCAGAATCAGCGCCGAGGTCTGGAGCCGGCGTTCCCGGCTGGAGGTGGGGGCGATCGCGCGGGTGAAGGTGTCGATGTTGCGCAGGGCGTAACCGAGGTAAGGCATGCCGGCGATGTGCTCTTCGGCGGCGCGTTGGAGAAGGGGAAGTGTGGTCTGGCGGACCACGGCCCGATCGAGGGTGGTGGCCCGCCGCATTTGCCAATGGGCCTCGTTCTGCGCGGCTTCCATCTCGGCCCGAATCTCGGGAGCCAGGCGGTCCCGGTGTTCTCGGGTCAGGGTGGGACCGGTGAGCAGGAAGTTGCCGGTTGCTTCTTCGAGGCGCAGAGCTCTCTGGCGGGCGAGGGTGTAGCGGTCCCAGGCATCGGCACGGCTCGGCGGGGATTGGCGTTCGCCCTCGGTTTCCAGCGAGGCGATGAAGGCTGCGTACGCCGTGGCGGTGGCCTGTCGCCTCGCCGACACCTGCTCGTCATGAGTCGCGGTGCGGGGCAATTGTGAGACGGCCTGATCGCCTTCCAAAGCCAGGGCCCCTAACGAGGTGTCGAAAGTGACGTCGTCGAGCGCGACGATCCCCCGGAGGAGGGCGACCGAGAAGAGACGGTGGACGAGATCCTGAGGCAGGGGCAGCGACCACGCCCAGGCTTCGCCCTCATCGCCCGGGCCGCCTTCGCTCTTGAACAGCACCATGCCCAGGGGTTCGTCGGTGCGTTCCCAGGCCTCTTCCCAGGCTTGAAAGCGGGGCGACGCTTCGAGGAGCGCGCCGAAGGCGCGCGGACCGTCCGCCGCGTAGCGGTTCCACTGAACCCTCGGCGACGCAAAGCGGTGGGGACGGGTCCAATAAGGCAGTGCTTCGACGGCGCTGACTGCCCGATCGATGATCCACAGGCTGTCCCCGGTGCGACCTTCCGCACGGCCTGCCGCCTCGGTGGCGGCGGTGTTCGCTTCGCGCAGTTGTTCGGCGAGTTGGTTGTCGTACAGCGTCTGGTACACCTCCGCGAGTTGCTGGGCGGTGTAGGGTTCGAGTCCCACAATCGGGGTGTTGCTGCTGTCCTCCGCGATCCGTGCCGGCGGCGCGTAGGAGGACTCCACAAAATCGCTGGTGAGGAACAAGGCGCTCGTCTGGAGGTACTCGAGGCGATAGGCCTTTTCACAATACTGCGCCATCCGGGCCCACGCCTCGCCGGCAGGGATTTCGTTGGTCAGAGCCCGCTGCTGCGCCACGCCCTGGTCGTCCACGAAGCGGGTCAGCGCGGCGGCGGCGAGGTCGTCGAAGTGAAGTGCCAGGTCGGTGTGTGCGTTGAAGTGTTCGCGCAGCAGCGTCTCGTTGCGGTCGGTGGGAACAATCGGCCGGTCCTTGACCGAATTCAGGGTGTTGATCGCCATCTGGATCTTCTGGGCGAACCAGGTGTAGCGATCGCGGGCTGGGTCATCAGCGGCCGCGATGGCGGTCTCGATATGGGCCAGGAGCGGCGGGATGATCCGCCCTGCGAGGATGTTGGCGAACTGAGTGGCGAGTTCGTGATGGGCCGCAAAAGCGAGGAACAGGTCGTGTTCGCTTCCCAACGGTGGGCTCTGGCCCTGGCGGAGGTCGAAGTAGTCGTCCAGACCCGTGGCGAGGATGGGGACCAACCGCGCGACCCCGGTGAGCAGTTGCCGGGATTCCTCCTGGAGCAGGGCCTCGCTGAGGCTGGTGGTCCCCGCCCGGCTGAGCAGGTCGTCGTCGGTGCCTGCTTCCAGGCTGTCGGTCCCCATGCGAACGATCCTGGCCCAGAAGACTTCGTGCTCGCTGACGATGGGTTCGAGATGGTTCTGAAGAGTTTCCTGCGCGTGCGGAAGCACGGAGCGGAGGAGTCCCATGGCTTCGCGGGCGGACGCGCTCAACGTGGTGTCCGCTTCCTGGGCCGAGAGGTGGGTGAGTTGGGTGTCGGTGGAGTTGCCCAGGTTGTCGGTGAAATGGCGAAGGTTGACCGTGGCGAGGCGCCAGTTCTCGAACTGCGAATGGGGATGTTCCGACTCGTACGTGAGCACTCCCTGGAGCCGGTTCGCGGCGTGCCCGCGGATCGATGTCAGGGAGGTGCGGGCTGCCTGAAAAAGCTCGTTGAACTCCAGCGAGGCGGCGGCGTCGAGATCGTCGAAGAGGGTGGTGACGGGTGGGGTAAAGGCATCATTCACCGCCAGGAGCGGCAATCGAAGGCGGTCGATTTTGGCCTGGCGTGCGGGAAGGTTCTCGGGGCGCGGAACGATGGCCAGGAATTCGTCGGTGAGGGTGGCGATTTCGTCGGCCCAACCGACCTGGGTTTGGCGATCCGGCCGGCCCGACACCCAGGCGGTGGGCAAGGCGAGCGCGATGGCTTCGGCCAGGCCTGTTTCCGTCAGCAAAGCGGTGGCCGTGGAACCCGATCGATGCAGGGTCCGCGAGTAGGGGTAACGGACCACCAGGCGGGCGGCAGGGATGGGTGCGTCGTTGATGCGGCAATAATCGGCCAGCACCGACGCCACCCCATTGCGAATCGGGCTGCCGCTGCCGGTGTCGCGACCGGCGTACTGTTCGACCGCTTCGATGGCCCGGCGGGCGATGTCGTCGAAGTCCAGTGTCGGCGCAGGGGTGGCCGCGTTGGCCCGTTCCACGCTGGCGCGAAAGGTCATGAACCAGCTGCCGCTGGCCGCCATCTCATCGGCGATCGCGCCCAGGGCCGGGCTGACGTCACGGAGATGTTTCTGCAGGAGGATCGTTACCTTGGGATCCTGCTCGGAAGTGATGTGGTCGAAGGCGGCTTGGAACCGTGGTTGGGCTGGGGCGTGCGCTTGTTGGACCGTGTGGACCACCTCGTGCGCCAGGAGGACCGGATCGTGGGAAGTGGTGTAGATGTCGCAACCGACGGTGAACGCCTCGGCGCCGAGCGAACGCGCGAGCTTTTGGGCGGCGGGTTGATCGTGGATCCGGATTTCGCCCAGGTCGCGGCCCAGCCGTTGCTCGAAGCCTTCGCGGAGCGGCTCCGCCAAGGGTCGGCCGGGCCCAACGTTCAGGCGGGCGGCCTGTTCGGGCGCCAGCGGAGTGCCCCAATCGGTCCGTGCGGGATGGACCGGACGGGGCGTGGGCGGGCGGGACGGGGCGCGGTCGGGGACGTCACGGCGGGCGAGCCATTCGGCGAGTTCTTCGGCTTCGTCTTCCCAGGGATCGCTTGCGGGGGCATGTGGTCGGCGGCATTGGACGCGCAGTCCCCCGGAGCCCGGATCGGGTTCCGCGTGGGTGAGGGACTGGGCGACGGGTGTCATGCCAGGGGGCGGTTTGCGGCTGCGGCGGGAGACTGTGTGGCGTGGCGGATCAGGGCCTGGGCGAGGCGCGTTCCGAGTTCGCGGCTGGAGAGCCCCGGGTGCACCTGGAGTTCGAGTTCCCCGCGGAACGCATCCGGGGGAAGGGTTTCCCAGTCGGAGCCCCGGGCTTGTTTCCAGGCCTGATGGAAGCCGTCGCGGATGGCGGCGGACGAATGGGCGCCCAGTCCATCGAGGATGAGGGTTTGGATGTGCACGCTGGGCGGCAAGGCATGTGGCGAACCTTCGGGCATCGCCGACCCAGGGGGCGTCGGGTTCGACGGCGGGTTCCGTGGAGCCGGGGCGACGGATCGAATGTCCTGGGGCGTGAAGGTCACGATGTGGCGGTGAGCAGGTCCCGAAGTTCCGCCTCCGGGATGGGTTTCTCGGCCTTGCGAAACTCGCCCCGCGCGGCGTTTGCGATGTGGCTGGGGAGCACGGGGGTGTTTTCGGCAGCGGCTTGGAACGCGGCGTTGAGCGCCACGTTGCGGATGTTGCCTCCGGCGAGGCTCAAGCGGCTGAGCCGTTCGAAATCGATGTGGCGCAGCGGGGTGGCGGTCGGGAAGGCATGCCGCCAGAGGCGGGCCCGGGTTTCGCGGTCGGGGAAGGGAAACTCGACGTGGAACCGGATGCGGCGGAGGAAGGCCTGATCGAGGTTCTCGCGAAAGTTGGTGGTGAGAATGGCGAGGCCCCGGAAGGTTTCGAGCCGCTGAAGCAGGTAGCTGACCTCGATGTTGGCGTGGCGATCACGGCTGTCGGAGACCCGGCTGCGCGGGCCAAAGAGCGCGTCGGCTTCGTCGAACAGGAGAATCGCGCCGCCGCATTCGGCGGAGTCGAAGACCTCCGAGAGATGTTTTTCGGTTTCGCCGATGTACTTGCTGACGACCGTGCTGAGGTCGACGCGCAGCAGGTCGAGTTGGAGATGGTTGGCGATGACCTCGGCACCGAGGGTCTTTCCGGTGCCACTGGGGCCGGAGAAGAGGGCGGTGAGGTTGAGGCCGCGCCGGCTTTTGGCAGCGAATCCCCATTCGTCGTGGACCTTGTATTGCTGGCGAACCTGATTGGCGGCTTCGCGCAGGAGGGCCAGTTGGGACTCGGGCAGGATGAGGTCGTCCCAGGTGACCTTCGACTCGATGAGTTGGGTCAAGGCGCCGGTGCGGGGTCGCGCGCGTTCGCGGCAGGCGCGCCAGAGGGTTTGGGCGGCATCGGTGTCGGGACCGGCCTGGGCCAGGGTTTGGTGGGTGTCGAGGCAGGCGCGGTACACTGCGGAAACCCCGAGATCGAATTGGCCGGCGAGACGTCGGGCGAACTGGGGATCGGCCGGGGCATGGCCGTTGAGCAGGCTGCTGATGAGTTCGGCACGGTCCTCGGCGCGGGTTTCGGGAGCGTGCCGATGGGCGAAGGAGGCGGGCAGGGAGGCGGGGCGTTGGCAGCCGAACAGAATCGCTCCGCCGCAGGGGATGAGCCATTCGCTGGCGGCGGCGCACTCCTCGCGGGAAGCGGTGGTGGCGTCGAGGTAGAGGGCGAGGTTGGAGAGGAGAGCCTCGGTCTGCCACAGGGTGCGCCAGGCCTGACGGTCGGCGGGTGGAGCGGGCAGGTGGGCGGCGTTCAGGCGGGCCAATTGAAACCCCGCCTGGCTGGCGGCTTCACCGGCAATGGCCAGGAGGGCGTCGGGGTCCTGACCTTGCAGGGCGATGGTTTGGAAGTCGGTGAAGTGGGTCGCCGACCGCCAACGGTTCGCGATGGCGAGGGCCAGTTCCCGCTGCGGAGGAGTGAGCACTCGGGGCGGGAGCGACACCGCGAGGACGGAGGCGAGCCGCGCGTCGGGGGTGTGGTCGTTCAGCAGGTAGGCCAGGATTCGTTCGGAAAGCACCAGCGGCGCCTGAGCCAGTGGCAAGGGGTCGATCCTTCCGCGGGTGGGTTGGACCAGGTTCCAGAGGCGCAGCGGATTTCCGGGAAGCAGCAGGCGCGGGTTGGCCAGGTGGGGGAATTGGATGGCGAAATCGGCCCAGGTTCGGATGCGGGGCCACCGGGGTGTTTCGGTGGGGGGATCGATTTCCTGAAGGGCGAGCAGCAACAGCAGAGTGCTTTCGGCCGAAGCCAGGTTGAACTTTCGGCTGAGCGAGTGGAGGAGAGGGAAGTTCAAGTGATCGGCGACGAACCCGGCCGGCGCCTGGGCGGAGGGTTCGAACCAGAGCATGACATGGTGGCCTGCATCGAGCAGGTCACGGCACAAGGGACGCGGTGCAACGGTTGGAGGCGCCTCCGGAGTCATGGGATGTCGAGCAACGCCTCCGGAAGGATGGAAGGCGGCTGGGTGTTTCGGTTGATCCAGGGGCTCTCGATGCCATCCACCCGCAAGCGGGTGGCGAAGGTGCCGGCGGGGACGTCGATGTCGGCGAAGGTCAGGGTGCCGGTGGGCGCGAGGATGGCGGGTCCGGTGAGGATCTGGGAGCCGAGGATCAGCGCGACGGCTTGGGCGGTTTGGACCTGGGGAACCACGGTGAGTTCGAGAGTCACCAGGCCGGGGGGGGCGGCGTTGCGGCTCACCGTGTTCACCGTGAAGGAGGGGGCGACGGTGAACGCGATGGGGTTGGTGGGGCGCCGGTTTCCGCCTCCGACGGGTTCCAGCGTGACCCTCAGCTCATAGACGCCCGCGGGCCACGACGTCGGGACATCGAAATCGATCGAACCTTCGGAGGCGGAGTCGGGTGGAATGTTGAGCGGAGGGAGGGCGACGGCGCCGCGACGGCTCTCGACTTGAACCTGGACGTTCTGCCCGGCGAGCCCGATCCCGGCCAGGGTGACCGTCTCCCCGGCGATCGCGGCGCCCGGACTGGCCTGGAACAACGTCGGAGTCCACGGCCCCAGCGCGCCGTGAGCCATGGGGACGGGCCGGGCGAACACCGGCATGATGGCCCGGGTTTCCAGATCACTTTGAATCAACGCGACGGAGACCTCGTAGAAGGCGGTCAGCCGGTAAGGCACATGAAACGCGGACCACAGCCGGGAGAAGGCTTCCTCGGGAAGATTGCGATGCCGGATGCGGAGGTTTTCGATTTGTTCTGCGAGCCGACTGTCGACGAGGGAATTGGCCCCGTCGTCCAGCGCGAGCACCTGACTGATGAGGGCGCGGTCGAGCACCGGTGTTTCGTGCAGGGCTTGCATGGCGCATCCCAGCATCATCTCGGACTGCTGGTCGCCGGTGGCATAGGCGGTGACCGCGTAGTGCAGGTCGAGCGAAAGAATGGACTGACGAATGGGGCGCCCCTGGGAATCGCGCGTGGGCAGGGCCTGATTCTTCAGCGGCGCGCTTTCGACGGCCCGGTAGAGGAAGAGATTGATGCGGATGCGGTCGTCGTCCTCCAGCGGCGGGGTGGTGGTGACGGCGACGTCGGCGCCGACATAACCGTCGAGACCATACCGGGTGACGCTGCCCTCCACGATTTGACGGAGGATGCGCGAGACGGCGGCCAAGGAGAGGGCGTTTCCCATGTCGGTTCAGGTGCGGCGGGCGTTTCGGCGGGCGAGGTACTGGTGGAGGTTCGCCACGCGATCCGGCGGTGGAGTCGTGGGGCGTGGCCGGGCAGGTGTGGGGGATGAGGCGCGGAGAATGATCGTATCGATGTGAACGTGCACGGGATGCGGGGACGCCGCGGCGGGTGCTGGAGTCGCGGGGGCGGGATTGAACTCCGGTCTGCGGATCGCGGACGGGTGAATGGCCGGCGCACTTCGACGCGGGTCGGATCCCTCGAGGATGGAAGATGCGCGGACCGGCGTGTTCGTCCGGGAATCGTCGGGTTCGTCGGATGATTGAATCCACTGCTGCAACCGCCCGAGTTCCGACTTCAGTGACGACAAATCGCGGTCGCGGGTTGCACGGGACTCGGCGGTGGGCCCTCGGTTCGGATCATCCTCGGTTGCCTGGGGAGAAACGGCGCCCGTCGGGCCTGGCACGGGCGGGGTAACTGGGTGGGAAATATTGTGGAGTGGGGACGTCGTGGTGGGTTCCGGCGAGTGCTCAGAAGGGGACGGCGGTGGCGCGGAAGGCGGTCGGGGCGGGGTCGGGAAGGAAGGCAGGGCCAGCGGTGCCTCGGGGTGTCGTGGGGATGAGTGGGGGACCGTAACCGGCTGTTGCGTGCTGGGAAACGCTGTGGATGAAGCGGCGACCGGGGAGGCAACCGGGGTGGGCTTGGGGTTGGCCGGGGCGAGGGGAGGCACCGGCTGAAGGTCGGCGGCGAAGCCGGATTGGGGTTCGGAAGGCGGTGTGGGGAAGCCACCAGTGGATTCAAACAACGACGGGAGACGAGGGGACACCGATGGCGCGGTGCCCTGGACGCGGTGGCCCCATTTTTGAAGGTACGAGCTCATGTGGGCTGGGTTCGGACGGGACGCGGCAGTGCGGTGAGGGTGGCGGCCGGGCCGTTGACGATGAGCGCGACGTAGGCGGCACGGCGCTCGGGTGACAACGCGAGGATTTCGGACTCCCGCCAACCGTAGGTGGAGGCGATGGTGTGGACTTGGGCTTGGAGGGTTCGAGCCTGCGCGGCGAGTTCGAGCCAGAGATAAGCTCCAGGATCGAGCGAGGACTCCCAGGCCTTGCGGCAGGCGGGGCAACTCAAGTGGAAGAGAATCTCCGCGGCCGGGTCCCACTCGTGCTGGCAGTGGGCGATGGCTTCCCAGGCCGCTTCGGGAAGATCGCGGATCGCGGCCGCTTGATGATCCCGGGAACAGGCCGTCAGCGTGCGGGCCATCAACCGGCGGCCATTCTCTTCAGGGGATGCATCGGGCAGGAACTCGATAAGATCCTGGAGGCACAAGGGTCGCAGTTGAAGGTTCCACCCCTCGAAGGGTAGTTCGTGTCGGTCCCCCGCGGGGGGTGGACGGAGTCCCTCCAGCATGGACTCCGCGCTGATGCTGAACTCGAGGGTTTCGGTGCAGTGCGGGCAGCGATCGAGGATGTGAAAGCGCGATCCGAACCGCTTCTGGCGAATGCGCAGGAGGAGGACGTTGGCCTGGCCGAGCGGCGCCTGGAGGATTTGGGAAAACGCTTCCGCCGTCAGAGACGAGCGAAGGATCTCCCGGGACCGGAGAGCCGGGGCGAGGGACTCGGCGACGTCCCACAACTGGAGGACGGCGGCGTCGGAGAGGGCGCTGGGTTCGACGGTGATGAATGGGGCGTCCATCGCGGAATGGATTCTCGCGGCTCACGGTCATGCGGGAATGTTGAAGGACGGCTCCTTCGGTTCCTTTTCCTGGTAGTCCTGTTCCCAACCCTCGTTTTGGAGCTGGATGGACTGAATGGCGACGGCTTCGCCGTTGGCGTCGAGGTCGGGGAGGATGGTCAATTCGGACACCCAGCAGCGGAACACGTTGTAGACGAGCGCGACCTGGCCGGCCTCGTTGTAGACGTAGATGGAGATGTCCTTACGGAAGTCGGCGAGGGAGGACTCCATGCCGAGACCGGCGCCGTAGTTCCAGACCTTGTTCGCCCAACGGACGAACTCGAAGTCGTGGGTGAGGCCGCGCTCGAGGGTGATGGGTTCGTACTCGGTGCGACCCGGCATTTTGCGGCTGGTGCTCGGATCGCCGCCTTCGCGGTGTTCGACGACCTTGGTGCTTCGTTTCAGGGCGGAGACCTTGGAAATGCCGGCCACGAACCGGTTGTCCCAGCGGACCTGGAACTTGAAGTTTCGGTAGGGGTCGAAGCGCTGGGGGTTGACGATGAATTGCGACATGGAGGTGAAGCGTGGAGGTCGGTTGCGTGAAACGGTTCAGGACTCGGATTGGCCCGCCATCTGGCGGATGCGGATGACGATGAATTCCGCCGGTTTCAGCGGGCTGAAGCCGACCTCGAGATTCACGATCCCGGAGTCGATGTCGGCCTGCGTGGTCGTTTCGTCATCACATTTGACGAAGTAGGCCTCATCGGGAGAGGAGCCCTGGAAGGCGCCCCGTCGGAACAGGTTGTTCATGAAGGTGCCGGCCGCGAGCCGCAGCTGTTGCCACAAGGGTTTGTCATTCGGCTCGAACACCGCGAATTGGGTGCCGCGATACAGGCTTTCCTCAATCATCAGCGCGATCCGACGCACCGGGATGTACTTCCACTCCGACGCCAGGCGATCGTCGCCCATCAGCGTGCGCGCACCCCAGGCGACCGGGCCGGCGGCGGGTCGAACCTGAAGGCAGTTGATGCCCAGCGGATTCAGTTGGCCCACCTCGGCGTCGATCAGCCGGTACGACAACGACCGCACCCCGCGCAGGCTGGCTTCCAGCCCGGCCGGCGCTTTCCAGACCCCCCGTTGGGCGTCCGTCCGGGAAAAAAGCCCCGCCAGAATTCCGGAGGGCGCAAAGGTGTCGATCATGTTGTCCCTCAGCGGATCGGCCATCTGCACCCGAGGGAAATAGAGGATGGAGTTTGGACTGCGCAGGCTGGCCATGGCGGCAACGCCGGTGATGGCCTGATCGGGACGGTTCCAACTGCCGGGCGGATCGATCAGGAGCATCGCCCGACGCTCCGTCGCATAGGCCAGCGCGTCGGCCCAGAGTGGATCCGGCACGTCCACGGCACGGGCCAGCGGGGGAATGACCAGGAGGTTGAACAGGTCCACGTCCTCCAGTTGGTAGAGGCCCTGCTTGGCGCCCTGCATGCCGGTTCCGGTGAAGTGTTCCGCCTCCACCTCGCCACCGTCGTGCCCGCCCGCCAGGAGCACTCCGTCCTCGTCGGTGGCTGTCGGAGCGATCGCGGGAAGCTCACCCACGGCGCGCACCAGCAGGGAGCCTTGTTCGAGCAGCGTGGTGAGGAAACGCGGCGATGTCGGATCGACCGACACGTTGAGGAACGTTTCGGTCACCGTGGGCTGATCCTCGTCGTTCAGCAGTTCCACGGTGAGGTTGAACAGCGTGTCATCGCCGACATCCGCGGTCTCCCCGTTCACATGAAGGTTCAAACGATTGCCCCAGGTTCCGGGATTCGCGGCCGACAACGCCAACCCGTCAGTGGCGAGATTCAAGATGGCCTCGGCGGCGTCGGTGCCCCCCGACAGCATCCGACGGGTCACCGCCAGCGGACGGGATTGCAGGTCGGCGGGAGTGCCGGTCAGCACAATGCCAATGCCGGCCGCCGCGGCGACCGCCGCCTGAACGCTGGCGTTGGTGACGGCGGTCACGGAATTGAGCAGGTTGAAACTGCCGTCGTTTTGGCGACGTTCGACGACCACCGAGTAGAAGGCTTCGTCCGAAGCGCTGTGCAGAATGGTCACCGCGATCAGATTCTCGCTGGCGCCGACCACTGCCGCTTGGAGGGTCAGGGCCGGTGCCGCGAGTGGCAGGGTGCCCATTGCCGGTGCCGCCGCCGGGGTAGCATCGGCCAGGAGAGACGGGCCCGCCACGATCGGCAGGTCGGTGAATTCCTCACTCTCCTCGGCCAGGACAATGAGCGAATCATCCGCCTGAATGGCAGCGCGCAGGGCGGCGGCGTCCGCGCCCGAGTAGTCTGCGGTCCGCGTCACGATTTCGGCACCAGCGGGCGAACGCGCCAGTTCGGAGACCACCACGTGACGCGCCGCACCATCATCAGTCACCTGAATCCGCAGGCTGCTGCCGCCGGAACCGTTCCGGGCCTCCTCGACCATGATGTCGTTGCCACCCTCATCCGCCAGGGCGAGGAGGGCGGGTTCACCTGCGGGATTCACGATTCGGACAATGACCGCGTCACTTCCGCCGTTTTGGAAGAACTGGCGCACCGAGTAGCTCAGCGGGCTTTCCTGCCAGAGCCCACCGAACAGTTTTTCGAACTGACTGTAGCTCGTGATGCGGGTGGCGCGGTCGGTCGGACCTTTCCATGTTCGGCCGGCGAAGGCCGTGATGGATGTGGCAACCCCCGTGATGGTGCGGTTGCCGCTGGGGACTTCTTCGATGTAAACGCCCGGATAGGTCAGTTGTGCCATGGTCGTGGTTGAGTTGAGTTGCAGTCAGGTCTTCGAGGGGCTGGGCTCCGACGGGAGGCAGTGCTGGAGGCTCCAAGGAAACGGCTGGGGAGGAGAAGGGCGACACGGATGGGGACGATGGAGGCACGGGGGCTGCGTCGAACCCGGCGACGGATTTCGCGCGTGCCGCAATTGAGATTCCCCCCCGGTGCTCACGACATGAAACAGACGTTTGTCGATCGCCGACCCCTCCATGCATCGATCAGACCATGAGGGTCCTGATCGAGTTGCGAGCCGGCTCCTTGGTGACGTCTATTTCCTGCAAGACCCCGGCGACGGAGTCAATTGAAACCTTAATGAAAGCCAGAAGATGACCAACGATTAGGTGAATCGATGGTCACTGTTTTGTTCATGCAGACCTGGTTAACGAGCTTTGGGTACGCTCGGGTTGCGATCGATCTGGTCGGCGAGAATGGGTCGCAGGTTGGTGAGGGTCTTGAGGGCGTTGAACCAGAACGGTGCGCCCAAGCTGAGCAACGCCGCCGAGGCGAGCAGCCCCAGAAGGTGGGGCAGCGGCCAGAAACACTTCGCCAGCGACGGATACGGCGAGGGAATCAATTGGAGGCCGGTCTTGCTGAACTCTTCCTGAATTGTGCCGAACCGGCGCGACCAATCCTGGACCGCCTCCGAGGATGCCGTGGAGACCGCAGCGGAGAAGGTGCTGGCGATCGCCGGGATCTGATTGCTCCAGGGTGTTGGGGCCAGTCGTTCCTGGAGCCAGGGGAGGGGATCGGCCGTCATGTGGGCCGGCAGGTTGCCGGAGAGCAGGTTGCTGACACCGGCGAAACGTCGGTCGATGTCACCGAGGACCCGGGCCTGGAGGATTGGGGTGGCGGCGCCGGCGGCCTTGAAGACTTCATCCGCCTGTTTCTGAATGGCCGGCACATTGGCGACGAGGCGGGCGCGCAACTCGGGGTCGGCGGAGATCCGGCGCAACAGGTCGAAAGTGTCCAGTTGAAGGACCATGGCGGCCACCGCCGAGGCGAGCACGGTGACGATGCGGGTGTGCATGGCGAACCATTGTTTGGCGCGATCCTGGGCCGAGTTGAAGGACTGAGTCAGGTTGCCCAGCGCGACGTTCATCGCCGTCTCATATTCCTGGATGACGGCGACGCCGCGTTCCCCGGCCAGTTTGGGCAGTTCCAGGGTTAGAGCATCCATGGCCTTCTGGGTGGAGCTGCTCGGCTGCCTCAGGATTTTAAGCAGGCGGATGGCCGCCTGCTCCATGAGTTGCTGGACGTCGTTGTCGGGTTTCGCATCTGCTGGCGCGTCGGGTTTCGGGGCCGGCGTTCCACCGTTGGCGGCCGGGACGGTGGAGGGCTGGGCGAGTTGCTCCAGAAGGTTCAACAGTTCGATGGGGCGGATCGCGGTCGCACGCCGCCAGAGGGTTCCGCCTTTCCCTGTTGTCGGAAGCAGGGAATCGGAGACGGCGGGATCGGTGAGCAAACGATCGGCGAGGCGCTGAGCGAGTCCCTTCAGCTCCTGGTCGATCTGGGGGTCCACCTTCTGAAACAACGCGACCAGGGCATTGGAGAGGCTTCGGCCCCGGAGCCCGAACAGGCTGGAAACGATCTGCGTGACGATGGTGATGAGCAGACTGACCACGGACATCACGAGCGCGAACCCGAGAATGGTGTCGATGTACTGGAGCATGGCAGGACGGGTGGAGGTGGCGGGTTACTCTTTGGGGGTTTCGAGATGCTTTGTCACGTTCTCGACTTGGATGACGGTGCGGGGGGTGTGGGAGGAGGACACGCCGTTGGTGCAACACGGGTCGAAGTCACCCACGCTGACCGAGGCGCCGCCCTTGAGGACCGCATCTTTTTGGAGAGCCTTCTGGAGAGCCATCATGGCTTGGACTTTCTCGACCAGGGCGGGGTCGAGCTCCGGCTTGGGCGAGGGGGTGGGTGGATTGCGGGGCGCCAACCGATCGAAGGTCAGGGCCCCGCGCAGCACCAGGGCTTTGCAAGCCGTGGCCAGGACAACGTCGGCGGCGTGGGCCTCGTCAGGGAATGGCGAGTGAGCCAATTCCGTGCGGTCGGTCCAGGCGGGGACTTCGAAACGCAGCAGGCGATCATTCACCACCACGATATTCTCCGCCAGCCTGCCGCCCACGGAGATCCAGGAGACGGGATCATGGAAGTCCGAGGCTTTGAAGTCTTTGCCGACGAGAGTCACCACGGTGCGGCCGTTGAAGAAGGCGTGGGAGGGCGTGAGGCCGGCGTTGACGGCGCATAAATCGGGGCGTGACCGGGGGACGTTGTTCACGGTGACTTCACAGCGGGGTAACGGTCGTGTCGCAGGCTCGATCTGAACGGCGTGGGGCAGGTTGATGGTCCCGTCCGCCGTGGTGACCAGGAGGTCGTGGAGACCGGGTTCCGGCAGGCCGGGGCTTGTTCCATCGGCCGTTTCGAACGTCATGCGGAGCCGATCGCTCCGGGATTCCAGGATGCGGAGAGGCACTCCGCCCAGACTGGCGGTGGTGACGATGGTGGAAGGGGGAGTGAGGTTGCGTCCCAGGAGCAAGAACACCGGAGATTCACCGGCGGCAATGCGACGGGGGGAGAAGGAGGTGAGGCTTGGGGAAGGACGCGGGAAGTCGGATGTGACGGTTCGACCGAAGCCCAGCGTTTGGAGGACCGAGACCCGGCGATGCAGTTCCATGCCGACTTCGCGGTCCTTGAGACCTGGGTGCTTGAGACAATCGACGGCTGCGTCGAAGCGACTGACCATCTCCAGCGCATCCTCGTGAGACATCCGTTTGTCCTTCGAGCGAAAGCTGCCGGGGAAGTCGACGAACGTTTTGGTCCATGGATTCCTCTTCACCCTGGGGATCCAGCGTGTCTCGACCTGAACGGTCAGGCGGGTCCATTCCTCGAGGTCTTCGCGATCCGCGATGACGAGCACGAGCACTGGGATGGAGGTTGGCAGGAGCTGTCGGCCGGGGCGTGGGCGCCGGTCGGTGGGTTCGAGCATGGCCGAGGCCTCTGGGTCGAAGCGGTACGTGAGGGTATTGGCATCCACACCCGGCACGATCAACGGGAGTGACTGACGTGTGGCGAGGTCCTTCTGGATGTTGCGCATGAAGCGAACGAGAAGATCGAGTTCAGCCTTGTATCCGGCATTGGCGTAGGTCCCGGCCAGGTTGACCAGGAGGTTTAAACGGTACTGATCGGTGGTTTGCAGATCGAACACCTGGGATTCAACCAGGGGAAAGGCCGACACGAGGGCGAGCGTGCGTGGGCGGAGGCCGATGGCGGATGCATATTCGGAGTTGCCCAGGATGGTGCGGGGGAGGTTGGCGCCGGGCTGAAGGTCGTGCCTGCGGATCTCCTCCGGAAAGGCGTCCTCCAGGAGAAGCCGGTTCAGGCGCATCCGGTCGATTCCCGTCGGTTGGGCATGGAGCAATTCCAGGGTGGAGGGACGGAGCTGGATTCCGGCGAAATCGGTGGAGTTCCAGATGCAGTTTCCGGACAGGAGCGTGTTGAGGTCCTGGACCAGGGCCATCCGGGCGGACTCCACTGCTGGCTCGGGTGGGTTTACGGCGAGAGGATTGAACGACAGGAGTGCGGACATGGAGGCCTTCGTTGCGTCACAGAGGCGTTGGAGCAGCAGTTGAGGTACGCCTGGTGATGGGTTCAGGAGCTTCTTTCCCAGCAAGTCCGGGGCCAGCAGATCGGACGGGCCGAATTTCAACAGGAGCTGGGGAGCCCGATCCTTGGCGAGCCTGACGAAGTCCTCGCGTCCCATGGAGGGCAGAAAGTGGGCGCTGACTTCGCAGATGTAGTCTTCGCGTGTTCGCCAGCCGGGAAACACACCCACAGTGGCGACACCGAAGAACGCCTGCTTGTTGCCAGGCAGGTTCACGGGATGCCCCATGAACGCCAGGGTCCGTTCGGTCTCCTTGGCGGTGGCCGCCAATTTCAGAACCGTGGTTTCGGACAGCGCGGTCTGGCCGGAAGCTTGAGCGAGCAGGCGACCGTAGTCGGCGGAGGACAGATTGGTTTCGACATACGGTGCAGGTGCATTGCGGAGACGGTTGGTGGGGGCGGTGTCGCCCGACGGGATTCCGGTGTTGGACAGGGTGGCTGTCAGTTCGGGGCTCAGCGAACGCTGATTCAGAAAGCCTGCCCGCCCCTGGTTGTTGGTTCGGATGCGGGCGACGTAGTTGGACATCGGTTCCAGATGATCGAGTTGGAAGGGGCCGGTGGGGGCATCGGCGACATGTGGCATCAGGACGAAGCCGGAAATTGACGCATGTCCCCACTCCGTCAGTTGCTTCTCGATTTCGTCCAGGTGGCGTCCGGCCGTGCGGATGGCATCGGCATGTGAAATCGGCGCTTTGGGTAGGTTCTCCGGTGACGCCGGCATGGTGGCGACGAGTCCGATGCCCAGGATCAGAGACGGGATCAGGGCGCGGCGAAAGCCACCGGAAGATAGAACTCCGAACAGTTTTCGGAGGAGGGTGGAGGCGAGGAAGTTCATGGGGTGGGGCGTGGCAAGGTTGGTCTGCGGAACCGGTTCTCAGGGAATTCGCACAAATAGAGCCGTCGCCTTCCTGGCAACCGCCTGGCCGACAGTTTCTCCGCCTGTGGCATCGAACTCCCAGTGGACCCCGAGGTAGACGCGGCTGATTTTGTTCTGCTCGATGGCCTCGCGCAGGGTGAAGGTTCGGGACAATGCCGGGCGAATCCTGCCGCGGTTGTCCTTGTTCACACCGTTCCACTCATCCGAGGTGAATCGGACCGAGACTTGCTCGGGCGTCATTCCCAGGAACGCCGCGGCAAACTCGAAGCATGCCGTTCCGAACGTCGCGTGCCCCGACGGGTAGGCAGGGAAGTTGGGGGAGAAGTTTTCCGTTTGCGGCACCAATCCTTTGGAGGTGTCGACGTTGGTGGCGGGAGCGCCCAGCGGGACCCAGAAGGGGTTGCCCTTCTCGAGTCGATGGGCGTTGCCGTCTCCAACCTTCATCGGGCCCCAGCCAGGGTCGGCTTCGCGGATGCCGACCACCGGGCGCCAGAAATTGTAAACGTACTTCCAGTACCAGGCGGCGATTCCAGCATCGGCCATGGCTGCGTTGACGCCGGCGAAGAGCCGGATGGCGTTGGCGAGGGAGATCGGGCTGCCCGCGGTTGCACGGTCGCGGACGATTTCCCGAACGACCTGATTGTACAACCGGGGCGGGGTACCGAGCCGATTGGCGCCGTCGTAGCCCCAGAAGATGCCGGTCACGGCTTGTTCCCTGGCGATGGCGTTGCGTTCCGGCAGGTCGTGGGCACCCAGGACCGCCACCTGGTCGTAAGCTGTGGCGTACGCCAGGCTATCGAGCGCAGGCGGCGCGCAAAGGGGTGCCTCGACTCGCACGTTGTTCAGCAAGAAGGGGCGGACATGGCCCCAGGCAGGGTGCAGGTAACCTTGCTCGGGATGCAGCGGATCGACCCGATGCACACCGGGTTGGTCGCCGGGCTGATAACGGCCCGTGGTGGCGGAACCATCGTCGGCGCGTTCCGCAAGCCAAGCCGCGGCGACGGAGGCTCCCCAGAGTTCGGCTTCCGTGCTGGAGGGGTTCCCAGGCGCCAGTCGCTGG
>CAUJJW010000370.1 GCA_963205105.1 Verrucomicrobiota bacterium
ACCACACGCCCTTCCACGGCGCTGGCCCTTCGCGGATTCCGCGAAACCACCTCCCTCACCAGCCGCCGGTAGCCAGGCTCGACCAGCCGCGGCGCGCCGGGATCGAACCTCGCATGCGCGTGAAACTGCTTCACCGATCGAGCCAGGACGAAGCATCGCAGATGATAGGTTGGAGGCGGGATGCGCCGCTCATGCACCTGCACGCCAGTCACCGGATCACGCTGGTAGGTCCACAGCGTCTCGTTGGGGAAGGCGAAGGTGTCCTCGGGATGACGTGGAGGCTGGGGAGCCAAGGCGGCGAGACCTTGATGAAGCGGCGCATGGATGACAAGGCGCCTGCCCGCCACCCCGTTGGTCTTGCTGCCACCCCTCGGCCCAAGGCACAAGTGGCGCCACATGCTTGAAGATCGCTGGCGTCAAACCATCCAACGCCGCGGCCCAGCACTAGCGCTTCGCGACCTGGGATCGGGACAAACCCTCAGCTTCTCGCAACTCGCCGCCGCCGCTGACGCCAAGCCATCCCTCGCCTGCCCGGTGGTCTACCCCTCGGGGCGCGATGCCGGCTTCGTCCTGGAGGTCCTTCGCGCCTGGAAATCCGGCCGAATCCTTTGTCCCATGGAACCGGGCCAGCCTCCTCCCGCTCTGCCTGCCCCCCCTCCCGAGACCGTCCACTTGAAGCTCACCTCCGGCGTTTCCGGTGCTCCGAAGTGCATCCGCTTCACCGAAGCTCAGCTGGCCGCCGACGCCGACGCCATCGTCGCGACCATGGGGCTGAACGAGGATTCTCCCAACCTCGGGGTCATCTCCCTGGCCCACAGCTACGGATACTCCAACCTCATCCTTCCCCTGCTTCTGCATGGCATCCCCCTCGTGCTGATGCCTTCCGCCTTGCCTGCCGCCTTTGCCGAGGCGGTTCGCCAGCTTGACGACACCCCTGTCACCGTTGCGGCCGTGCCAGCGCTTTGGGCCGCGTGGCAGGAGGCCGATGCCCTTCCGAGACACGTGCACCGCGCCATCTCTGCAGGCGCGCCCCTCCCGCTTTCCCTCGAGGAACGCGTATTCGAACGGCACGGACTGAAGATCCACAATTTCCTCGGCGCCTCGGAGTGCGGCGGCATCGCTTACGACGCGTCCACCACACCCCGGACCACCGCCTCGGATGCCGGCATCCCACTTCCGGGTGTCCGTCTCGCCGTGGGCACGGACGGCTGCCTCGAAGTGCGAGGCCCCGCCGTCGCGGTTGGGTACTGGCCGGAGCCGGATCCGCGCCTCGGCGAAGGTGTCTATCGCTCGCAGGATCTCGCCACCTTGGGCCCGAACGGTTCGCTCCACCTCCTCGGCCGCGCGGGCGACCTGATCAACGTGGCGGGCCGCAAGGTGCCGCCGGAGACGGTGGAACAGGCCCTGCTTCGGCATCCCGCGGTCCGTTCGGCGCTCGTCCTCGGTGTACCGGCGAGCGACTGGCACGGCGACCACATCGCGGCGGTGGTCGAACTCCGATGCCCCGCCACCCAGGTGGAACTCCGCGAGCATCTCGCTCGGATGCTGCCGGACTGGCAGTTGCCGCGCCTCTGGCATTTCGTCGATGAACTTCGCGCCTCAACACGTGGCAAGCTCTCGCGCTCTGAATGGCGCCGTGTCTTCGCCCGGCGTTGAAGCCCTGGGTCGACTTCGCCTGATGCGCCCGGTGGAGGCCGGAGCTGCTGTTCCGTTCGACGATCGAGCCCGGCATTCCTGCTCGCCTCCCAGCCTCGGGCCGCCCGCGAAGCCGCGATCACCCTCATGGGGTCTCGGAGCGCGCGCCCGCCAGCGTCACCTCGCACTGCATGACCATCGCGCCCCGAACACTGGCTGTTGCTTGCGCCTGTATCAGGTTGCCCATTCGCCCCAGTACGCGGGTGTGGACCGTCACCACCTCCCCGGGGAGGGCCGTGCCTTGTATCTTCGCCGCCCGAATGGCGGTGAGCTTCAACCCCGCCAGGGGCGGGAACGCGGGATCGGATTGCGCCACCACACCTGCCAATTGCGCCGCCGCCTCCAGCAACAGCACGCCCGGCATCATGGGCTCCCCGGGAAAATGCCCAACCAGAAAGGGTGCATCGGGAGGAAGCGTGTACTCGCCAATCCCCGACACCCCGGGCTCGAGAGTCAAAACGCGGTCGATGAATCGAAACGAGGGCCCGTGTGGCAGCAGCTGCAGTGCCCTCTGCTTCACGGCGTGAGCGGCTCGGTGATCTTCCATGTCGCATCGACTCCAGGGGAGAAAAGTTGGGGATCTATGGCATCGCCGGCGCGCGCCGAAGTGAACTCGTTCCGCATGCGCGAGCCGTCCGTGAATCGCAGCTCCGTGGCGCGCAATCCTCCATCATTCGCGCCGATCTCAAGCGCCATTTCAGGAACCAGACGGCGCGCGGTCTCCGATCGCGGGCGCATCCGAAACCGCCACACGCCGTTCGTCTCCCTCGCATCGATCACCTCGAACCGGCGGCGGAATGCCTCGAGGTCCCTTGGAAACCCGCTGTCCAGCAGCGCCAGCGCGTCGCGTGCCGGTCCGGCCGACTCCCCCTCCATGTGGTACTTTTCAGCGCGCCGAAGCGTCGGCGACAGGATCCAGAGCGTGGCCCCGTCGCGCAGGGCCACCGATTTCACCGGTCGCCCCAATTCCCACCGGAATCGATCCGGCGCGACGAACCAGACGCGCCCGGGGGTGGAAAGAGGCCGCGTCAGGGTGGCGAGGTATCGGGTCTGCACGAGGTCTGCCGACCAGGAGTCCAAGCGGCTCTGCGCCGACAGCCAGAGCCCAAGGAACGTGTCGCCGTCGGACGTGGCCAGAGCCGCTGGCGCGGTTACCAGGATCAGCGACAACAGTCCCCACCACGAGGCGGGACGCCGAGGCCCAGGCGTCACACCCGTTGTGGGGGCACCGTCTCGCGCTCGACCCATGCGGGCACAAAGTGGAACCATTGTTCGGGAAACTGCCTCACCGCCGGCTCGAAGGCACGCAGGATCCGCCCCGCGAGTTCCTCCCGTGCGTTGCGGGCGCTCAGCCCTCGGCGATCATACCCGATTTCCGGCAATGCATAGGCCCGGTGCTCGGCACCCTCGTGCACAATGTACACCGGCAACACCGCGGCGCCGCTCGCCCGCGCGAGCTCCGCCGCGGCGAGGCTGGCGCGGAAAGGGCGGCCAAAAAAGGGCGTCTCGACCGAGTGGACCGTCGGCGCACGATCAATCAGCAACGCAACCACGCCGCCAGCCTGCAGGTGCTGAATCACCGGCACGAACGCGAACGGATCCGACCCCACCACCACGGTCCCGACACCCAACCGCCGCCGCGCCTCAATCCGTGCCTCCGTCAACCCATCGTCGGGCTCGGGCGCCGTCAAAACCATCGGCGTCACGCCGAGTCCGGTCAGCAGAACCGATCCAAGCTCCCAATTTCCGAGGTGCGGGGTCACGAGCAGGATGCCCCGCCCCGTGGCGCGCGCGGACACGAAATGCTCCCAGCCGCGGCCCGGCACTACGGGCGCCAGCGCGGGTGCGCCCGCCTCGAGGCGCCACAGCTCGACCAGCTTGACCGCGAACTCGTCGAAGAGGCGTCTTGCGCACCGCACCGCCGCCGCACGATCCCCATCGAACACGGGAAGCAGGTTGCCCACGACAACCTCCACGCGGGCCGGATTCAGGATGCGATATCCGAACGCCGCCGCCCGGGCGGCCAGGCGCAGCAGTGGTCCGGGCAGCCGGCGCGCCAATACGAGGCCAGCAAACCAGAGCCGTGCCCGGTACAGACCCGAGGGTGCCGCAGGAATCTCGGCGCCCGGCGCCGCCCGGCCCGTCGCAAGCCACCACCGAGGCAGCAGCCCAACGCACACGAGGAACACGCATCCCACCCCCAGGGCGCAGACGAGGTCGAGGCTCGCCAGCCCCTGATTGGTGCTCCAGGCCAGCGATCCAAACCCGGCGATGTTGGCGCCCGCGCAGAGCAGCAGCGCCTTGCCCGTGCTGCGCCAGGTCGCCCTCAAATCTCCCCGGTGCCGACGCAGGGCGAGTTGGACGTGGATGGTGGAGTCCACCGAGGTGCCCAGAATGAGGGGCAGGGCTACCAGACTCAGCAGATTCCATCCCCAGCCTGCGGCCGACATCACGGCGGTCAGCACCAGGAAACTCAAACCCAACGCCGCCGCGGCCAGCGCCACCTCCGTCCAGCTTCGGAACGCCAGCCAAAGGCATCCCACCAGCGCCAATGTGATCAACACCATGAGGATGGTCACCCTTCCTTGCACGTGCTGCAGCAGGCGCTGGCCCAGCGATTCCCAACTGCTCAGCCACACACCCTCCGGCAGTGGCAGGTCGCCGGCCAGCGCGTCTTCCCTGGCTCCCGGATGCACTCGCCCGAGCGCCATCCAACCGCCGTTTTCGGCGCGTGCGGCAAACTGTCGGGTCAGCCATTCCGACGTGGCATTCGTGGGCCAGGCACCAGCCCGCGTCACGAGCCCGGGCCACGCGCCCAGGACACGCTCGACCAGAACCGTCGCGTTGGTGGAAAACCCCGCGTCCCGCAACGCCTCGGTGATCACGCCGGCGCGCTTCGAGAGCTCCAGCGCCCCCGCGGCATTCCCGCGCGCATGCGCCTCGCGCGGCCAAAAGGCCAGGGGAAGCTCGACCCGTGACACCCTGCCCGAAGCTTTCGCCTGTTCCAGCATGCGCCCGGTCGCCTCCATGCGGTGGGCAACCTCCGACGCATCACGCCCCTCGATCACCAGCAGCTCCGGCTCGCGCGTGTGGTTCAGTCGCTGACGCAGTTCATCGAGCGCCGCATACGCCTGACTGGAACGAGGCTTCAGGGGATCCTGGCTTGGCGACGCGAGGGGAAAGCCGCGAATCGTCAGAATCGCCAGCGCTCCCGCCGTCACCGCAGCGGTCGGCCACCATCCCAGGCGCTCCCAAGCCCGCGTCACGCCATCCATCACCCGACCGACACCCTCGGAACGGGGGTCAGAAACCCTAACTGGACTCACCCTCGGCAGGTAGAAATACAACATCACCACCGCGCCCACCAGGAGGCCCAGCGCCGTCATCCGACCCAGCAACGACAGCCCCGGCAACCCCATCCAGCCGAGCAGTAGGAACGTTCCGGAGGTCGTGGTTGCGGAGTACCAAATTCCACGCGAAACCTGCTGGCGAACGGCTCGCGGATCCCTCCCCGGATGGGCGATCGCCTCCTGGTAGCTGACCAGTCCGTAGTCGACCGCCAGCCCCATCAGTACCGCGGCAAACCCGACGCTGATGATGTTCAGCGTCCCAAACAAGATGCCTCCGAGGCCCAACGTCAGCGCCAACGTGAGCGCCAGGGAGACCACCAACCACGCCAGCGGACGCAAGCTTCGGTGCGCGAGCCAGAACAGGCCCGCGATCAGGACCACCGTAGCCGCTACCGACTGCCGCAGGTCCGATTCCATGCCCGCTGAGATCTCCGCGCGAAACGCCGGCCCCCCGGTGAACGCCAGCCGCACCCGGTCCTCCGCCTCCTTGCCCAGCCCCTTCACCGCGGATTCGGCGGTTTGGCGAACGTCCGCCAGCCATCGCGCCGTCGCGCGGTAGTCGCCTTCCTCCGAAGCCGGCTCGACGTGGAGCAGGCGGAAGGTCCCGGTCTCATCGGCGAAGAAGCCACGCCCCTGCTGAAGCGGATCGCCCACCCCACCCTCGTTCTCAGCGTCGCCTTCGATTCGCGACAGCCCCAGCGGGTCGTAACCGGTGCGCACCAGTTCCTGTGGATCGAACGCGCTGGCCAACCGATCCACGGCGTCCTGCAGGGAACGTTCAAGGGCCCCGGGTTCCAGCCGCGCCTGGAGCCGCTGGAACGCTAAGGGTTCCTGCTGCAGCCACTGCCAGGCGAGGTTCTCCGCCAGATCCAGGGGCACTTCTTCCCACGGTGGACGCCAGCGCGCCGTTGCCACCAGCGACGTCGCCGCTTCCAGCCGCTGGGCGACCACAGCAGCGGCTCGTTCCGCCAGGTCGGCATCGTCGGAACGCAGCGTCACGATCAACTCCTTCGAGACTGAAAAATGCCGCTGCTGCAGGGCCAAGCCATGGACCGCCGGCAACGAGGGCGGGAGCAGGTTCAGCACCTCCGCGTCAAAGCGAAGCCGGCCCACCCCGAGTGCGAGCAGCAACGGGAGAAGCAGCCATGGCCAGTGCCGGGTCATCAGGGGCACACGGGACAGCGTGCCTGGATGCGGGGCCCGCCGCCCATCCGTAAAGTTTCCCTGGCCATCAGGGTCCGGCAACGCCTTCAAGGGATTCGCCCGTCAACAGGTTGGTCAGGAACCAGTTTCCAGCCTCGGCGTTGGTTATCAGCCGCCACCCGGAAGCATGCGCCGATGGCGCCGGGGGTGGAAGTCCGTCCAGGAGCAGCCAAAGCACGGCACGACGGGCGGGGAGCCGGCCGGTGTAGACCCCGACCCTTAGCGACGAGGAGATCTGCCAGCGGTTGGAACCAACCTGGGCGGTGACCACGGGCAGACCCTGTTTTGAGAACTGCACCATTCGATCCCCCGTCGCCGACCGCAGCACCAGCAGTTCCCCGATCAGTTCCGGTGCGCCCCGCCGCGGTCGCCAAACGGCCGGCACTTCCGCCACCTCCCAACCGCCCGACTCGAGGTCGACAGGGGCCAGGTGGGGGGAGGTCCGGCAGCTCGTGCCCACAAGGAGGTAGCTCAGGGCCAGCACCGAACCCGCAATCCGCAGCCTCCCTGGATCCCAATCATTCATGGGATCGGGGCGAGCGCGATCCGTGGCACCAAGGGAAAGCGAGCCTGCAGGCGCACCAGCCCGAAGAAGAGGCGCATGCGCCAGCGCAACCGCCAGCCGCCTTCCAACTCGCCCGCAAGCACCGCGTTCACCGCCGCGGCCAAGTCGAACCGTGCTCGCGGTTCCAGGAACAGCTCCATGAATGGCGTGGTGTAGAAGTTGTCTACCATCTCCCGGTAGATTTGCATGGCTGCCCGAATGCGACGTTCGTAGGCCGCAAAACCCCGGCTGCCATCGACTCCCTCAGCCAGAGCCGCTCGAACGGCTTCGGCCGCCATGCTTGCCGAGAACATGGCCAGGAAGACGCCGCTGGAAAAGATCGGGTCGATGAATCCCGCCGCATCCCCCACCCGCACCACCCGCCGGCTGTGGAGCGTGCGGTTCGAGTAGCTGAAATCGCCCGTGACGTGGATTTCGCTCACCCGACGCGCGCCGGCCATCCGGGCCCGAACCGGCGGACTCGACTCCACGTGCGCCCCGAAGATGTCCCCAGGCTCACGCTTCGAAGCCACCAGCTCGTCGCGGTCCATCACCAGACCCACGCTCACCTTGCTCGGGCCACCCTCTCCCCCCGTGGTCAACGGGATCAGCCAGAACCATTTGGTGTCGAGCCGCACGATCACCGTGTCCCCGGCCTGGGCGCCCGCGTCGAGTGTCACCCCCTCGAAGTGGCTGAAGATGGCGATTTTCCGGAGCTTCGGGTTCGGCACACGCAGTCCCTCCTGCTGGCCGGTCAGGTTTCCCCGTCCGCTTGCATCCACCACAAAGCGTGCGCTCACCCTCAAGGGAGCCCCCTGGTCATCCACTCCCACCACCTCCACCGCGTCCGCACTCTCCTCCACCCGCGAAACGGTGACGCCTTCCCTGACCTTCGCGCCACTCGCGGCCGCGTGTCGCAGCAGGATCTCGTCGAATCGTGCCCGCTCCACCTGGAATGCCTCGCTGTACCGTGTGAATCGGCCATCTGCGAAGACGAACGCCGTCCCCTTGCTCCCGTCGCCCAGATGGAACTGGGCACCCCGCTTCACCGGGAACCCCGCCGATTGAAGCTTCGGCAGCACGCCCATCGCATCAAAGATCGCGTGGTTGTAAGGCAGCAGCGATTCGCCGACGTGGAATCGCGGGAAACGCTCCCGTTCCAGGACCAGCACGCGAAGGCCAGCGCGCGCCAGCAACGTGGCCGCGCAGCTGCCCCCGGGTCCTCCGCCGATCACCACCGCGTCATGGGGCGCTTCGGGCATGGGCGGCAGGCTGCCAAGTGAGATCAGGACCGCAAGCTCGGACCGATCAGCAGTGCGGAACCCTTCGACTCAGCATTGACCCGCGCATCCGCTCCCGGGAGAACTTCCCGCACCACGCCACATGAGCACCCTGTTTCTTTGTCCCCCCGGCATCGAGGGCTTCGACGGCGGCGCCGGCGCGCGATACCAGGCCCGCCGGGAGGTGACCAGCTTCTGGTATCCCACCTGGCTGGCGCAGGCGGCGGCGCTCGTCCCCGACTCGCGCCTGCTCGACTGCCCGCCCCATGGCATCGATATCGCTGGGTGCCTCGCTGAGGCGCAGCGTCATGAGCAGGTCGTCATCAACACCTCGACCCCCTCCCTCGCCAACGATTGCCGCGTCGCCGAGGCCATCAAGGCGCGGAATCCCCTCGCACGCATTGGCTTCGTCGGCGCCCACGCCGCCACGCTGCCCGAGGAGACCCTCCGCGCCTCCCCAGCCATCGATTGGGTCGGGCACCGCGAGTTTGACTTCACCTGCCGCGACGTCGCCGATAGCCGAGCGCTTCGGGACATTCC
>CAUJJW010000371.1 GCA_963205105.1 Verrucomicrobiota bacterium
AACAGGATGATGACGGTGCGGGCGAGTTGTTCGCGCGCCAGGAACATGAAGATGATGACGCCCACGGTGAGGACCGTGCAGACCTTGAACAGGGCTAGGGCGGTCTGACGGCGTGTCGAGATGAGTGGGCGATTGTAGAAGCCGTAATGGGAGAGAAGCACCATCGCGGCGGGCACCGTCAGGAGCACGTACACCCCGAACTGATTGAGGGGCTGGATGTCCCGGGTGCCGCCGAAGAGCTCAAAAAACCGCATCAGCCAGTCGCCAAGAGCCTTGGCATTCGAGCGGAGCACGAAGGCGAGGTAAAACCCCACGGCGAATAGCGCCCCGTCCACTACTTTGTGGATGCGGTTTCGAATGATCCGTTGACGACGAAGCATGAGGCTACGACAGGAGCGGGGTACGACGGAAGTTAGGGCGAACCAGCGGGCAAGTTCAACGGTTGGATGGCAATCCGGCCATTTGGTGTGCCGGGGTGTCGGTGTCGGTATTCCCGGGGAACGGCGGGGCGGCCTGGGAAAGGGCCGGTCCGGCCACGGTTTGAAACTCCGGGACGATCGCCTGGATCAGACGTTCCAGGCGTCGGTAGGTGGCGTCCTCCTGGCCGGGAACACACGCCGCGAGACAGCCGATGTAGGACCAGCGCTGCAGTTCGCCGGTCCGAATGAGGTCCATGGCCATCCAGCGCATCCGCTCGATGTGATCGTTCGAGAGGCGGTTCTCCGACACGAACCAGTACACATAAACCGCCCCGTGGCGTGCCATTTGACCCGTCGCCAGCTTGCCTTCCCGCAGGGCGTCCAGCCGCATGACCGGCAGCGCATAGCGGTGGGGCCGATCAATGATGATCTCGGTGCGTGTGCTGCGGAGGATCTGGAAACCTTGGGACGGAAGGCAGAACTCGGGCTTGTGAATGCTGGTGCGGTCGGTGCCCATCAGCACACCGGTGACCCGCGACCAAAAACCGTCGGGGGCTGTGTACAGCCTGCAGCCGAAGGTGGTGTCCCTCGGCAACCAATCGAGCTCTATTTTGCTGACCGGCTGGAGGGTGGACTGGAAGTCCAGCGCCTTTTCGGGGAGGGCAATGCTGTGGGTGGTTGCCGGTTGTCCGTCCTCACCCGGGAGTGGAACTGCGGCGACCACCAGGCCGGGTTTACCAAGTCGATGCCCCATGCGGGCCCGCTGGTTGAGAAACCAGGCGGCGCTGGCCATCAGAACGATGCAGCTCGCCGCGACGAGCCATGGCTTGGAACGTGTCATGAGGGCTCGGGTTGGGGTGCGTTCGGCAGAGTGGGCTGGGGCTCATCCGGTTTGGCCTTCAGCCAGGAGCCAAGTGCTCCAAGTCCAAGGAAAGCAGGTACATACGGCAAAAGGCTTAGCATGGAATTGTCATGGACCCAGTTCCCTGCCTTTTGACCGAACGCCTCGGCGGCGATCACGATGAGCACGAGTCGCAGCGTGTTGCCGGCGACCGAGAGCGGCAAAGCCGAGAGAATCATCACGACCTTTTTCCAGGCGCGATCCCGGTCGAGGGCGATGAAGGCATAGATCGACGCCAGCGCGAGGGTGGCGGTCAGGCTTCTCAGGCCACCGCAAGCCGCAGCGACCTCATACTGAAAGGTTCCCTGGGCATCAAAGATCTGGTTGCCCTGCTGAATGAGCGCGACGCCCAGAATGTAACGGCTGACCCAGGCGGTGGCTGTGGTGGCCACCATTCGAAGCGGCACCGTGATGGTGTCCGCCAGGGTTCCGAGGGGAACGCAAAAGGCGAACAGGAAGCAGGGGAAAAACGTCGCTTTGAGGAACCGTGTGCCCCAGATGCACCCCAACAGCCCATAAACGCCCAAATAAAACGCCACCACGCTGAGCCGGGTTTGTTGGACCAGGAAGCCCACCACATGGAGGGCCAGCGCCACGGCGATGATCACCGTGCCGACGAAAGAAGGTTTCTTCGCGATTTCGACCAATTCGTCCCGCTTCCACCAACACAGCCCGAGCACGATGAACGGGATAAACCTCCCCAATTCGTCGTCCTGGGAATTGGCGTACGAGTAGTTCAGCCAGCCAAACAGCGACGTGGTGTCCACGTATCCGAAGGTGGCGTTGCCGTAGAAGTGGAACAGCAGGCACCACGCTCCGAGCAGGATCAGAAGGACGCTTTTTCCTGGAAGCGCGCGCCCGACAGCCGCCAGTTCTTCCGCGGGACCCGGCGGAAGGTCGGACTGACTGGCCGTTGCGGGCGATACGTACGTCATCTCGAATGCAATGAAGTCAGACATTTGCAGCTGCTTGAAGTTCAATCAAGGCCCGGGATGGGAGGTTTTCGACATGTTGCATGCCCAAGCCGCGCTTGGGATTTGCCGGAAGGCCGTCTAGGATGACCCGCCTGTGACCGGCCCATCCGTTCCCTCCCATCATGCCGCCAACCGCCCGCGCCGGGTTGGACTCATCTCCCTGGGCTGCGCGAAGAACCTGGTGGACGCGGAAATCATGCTCGGCGCCCTGTTGAAGGACGGCGTCGAGATCGTCAACGACCCCACCCAGGCCGACGCCCTGATCGTCAACACCTGCTCATTCATCGATGCCGCCCAGGAGGAGAGTGTCGATACGATCCTGGAATCGACGGAGTTGCGCGAACAACGGCGACCGGACCAGGCGGTGATTGTCTCCGGGTGTCTGCCCCAGCGTTTTCGCGAGGATCTGCCCAAACTCATGCCCGAAGTCGACGCCTTCATGGGCATCGATCAGGTCGAACAGGTGGGTAGGATCGTGGATCAGGCGATCGCCGGGCGTGCCGCCAAACAATCCGTCCCCCCGGACCTGAAACGTACTCCCAAGGGGGCAGTTGCCCAGCGTCTTGCCGAGATCGACAAGTCCCGTCCCGCCGATTCAGGCGCACCCTCCCCGGCCCACGATGAGGAAGTTCTGCGGGGCACTGCCAAGTTTGGGCGCACCCGCACCACGGTCGCAGCGGCTTCCCGGGCTGCGGATTCAAAAACGGCGGCTTCCAGCGGTGGTGCATCCATCGAAGTTCACGTGCGCCCCCAGTATGTGCCGCATTGGGACACGCCGAGATTCCGGCTGACCCCGGGCCACTTTGCCTACGTGAAGATCGCGGAAGGCTGCAATCACCCGTGCAGTTTCTGCATCATCCCGCGCATGCGCGGCTCGCACCGAAGTCGTCCGCAGTCGGACATCGTCGAGGAGGCGAGGCGGTTGATCGCGGACGGCGTCAAGGAGTTGAACCTGATTTCACAGGATTCCACCTATTACGGTCTCGATTTGCGGCCCAACGCGAGCCGGGCGATTGCTTCCCCGGATCGGTTTCGGGCGGCGACCCGTGCCTTGTCCGCCGACGCGACCACCCTGTGCAGTCTGCTCCGCGAGTTGAATGCGTTGCCGGGCGATTTCTGGATCCGGCTGCTGTACACGCATCCGGCGCACTGGACCGATGAACTGATCACGACAATCGCCGCGTGTCCGAAAGTGGCCCGGTACGTCGACATGCCGCTGCAGCATATCCACGACGACATGCTGGCGCGGATGCGGCGTGAGACGGATGGCCAGTACATCCGCGACCTGATCGGTCGGATCCGGGCGGGCATCCCGGGCATTGCCATCCGGACCACCTTCATCGTGGGGTTTCCCGGAGAAACGGCGGCCCATTTCCAGACCCTGCTCGATTTCATCGCCGAGACGAAATTCGAACGGCTGGGGGTGTTCGCCTACTCGCAGGAACAGGGGACGATCGCCGGGCGCATGGAAAAGCAGGTGCCGCCATCCATGCGCGCCAAGCGCCGGGAACGTGCGATGGCCGCCCAACACACGGTGGCGGAGGGGGTGTCGTCCGCGTTCGTCGGACGTACGCTCCGCGTGCTGGTGGAAGGGTCCGCGCGCGATGAGCAACTCCGGCAGGCGAACGTGTTTTCCTGGGAACACGGTCTGATCCGCGAGGATGACGCCGCCGTGGAGCCTGAAAAAGCCGGTCATTACTCGGTGGCGCGCGGTGAATCCGATGCCCCGGACATTGATGGTCGTGTGTATGTGAAGGGTCGGCTTCCGGCGGGCACCTTCGTGGAAGTTCGGGTTGTGGGGCATACCGCCTATGACCTGATCGCGGAGCCGGTGTCGAAGCCCCGGGCGAAGGCACGCGCACGGACGGCCGATCGGAAACCGACGGGTGGGGCCAAACGAAAGGGCAAGCGCCCGGGTCGCTTGGCTTAAGCCCGGGGTTGTCGCAGGGCGCCGGTTGAGGGCACGGGAGACTGTTGAGGTCGAGAGCGACCAAGAATTCGACCTTGCAGCGGCCGGAGGGATTGGCATTCTTTGCGCCCCTTCGGTTGGCTGGGTAGCTCAGTTGGTAGAGCAGAGGACTGAAAATCCTCGTGTCGGCGGTTCAATTCCGTCCCCAGCCACCATCTTTGATCCGCTTCCGCGTCCACGCTCTGCTGTTAGGGCAGGCCAGGGGACATCCAAACATCGATTGCCAGCTCCCCGGGTCTTGGTGGCGCAGGCGAAGTGCCGGATGGCTGGAGTGCCGGTCTGGCAGGTTTGAATCCGGTGCCGACCCCGATGACGGCGACACCTTGGCGGCCAACGGTACCAAACACTTCCCCTGCCGGAGGACGACTCTCAGCAACGTCCACGGCTGTCCCGACCATCCCGGACAGTCCGGTCAATCGGGAACACCAGCGTCACCCCGAGGTTGCTTCGCCCTCAACTCTCGCCCATGGAACACCACGAGTGCGGCGGAGGCCACCAGGAGTTCAAGGGCCGAGGCCCCCGAATCCGGGCAACGAATAGGACCGAACGCAAGTGTCCCCGAAGCTGTCTGGGGCCCCATCCCAAACTCATCGATGAGAGAGAACGTTGTCCCCGAGAAGTAGTAGTCCGAGAAATCCGTCATGAGTCCGAAGGAGAAGCTTGTCGCCTGGCCGCCAATCACGATGAGTTCAGCATCGGAGACCATACGGCCTTCTTCGCCCCAAGGCCGATCCCACGGAAAGTTCCAGAGCATGTACCCCTTCAGATTCCCGTTGCCATCGCTTCGAAAGGTCCCATCCACGGACTCTGAAGAGTAGGAATACCGGCCCATCAGCGTATCGCCGACTTCGTACATGAGACCGCCGCTGGCCTCGGTGATGGTCGCTGCGATCTCGCCACAATAGCGATGCACCGGAAGGCCCCACGTCGTGAGGCAGGGTAACGCGAAAAGGATGCCGAAGAGACACGGGCTCGCTTTATTCATAGGAGTTCTACGCCTTTCTTCCCCAACACCCGGGAGTGTCGAAGCGACCTCCGGAGGGTGCTTTCTCCTCGCTGTCAACTCGGCGATCAACGGAGTGACGCACGATCGACATGTCTGTTTTCGCATAGTCCACTGAGCCGCCTTTGTCTCCACGGAACTTGCGGGATATTCACCACCGATTGGTGTTCTTTCTCACTCGCGGGAACTGCTTCTAAAGTTGGGGGTCCGGTCCGAGGAGGGCCTTGGGGATCACGGGAATTTTGCAGGGATCGCCCTTTGTACGAAGGACCTGACACCTTCGGCAGCTCGGTACGGTTTGACCTGCCTGGCTTATCCAGGTTAGTCGGTCACGACACCGGCTCGTGGCTTTTGCGCCCATACACCCGCTCATAGGCGCGGCAAAACGGGCAGAACCGCGCCTCGACACGCCGCACCATCCAGGAGGCCAAGCCCGTCGGGCGCTGTCGGGCCCGGCGACACACGGGGCATTTACGGCACACCTCCGCCAAGCGGCGGTCGAGGGGAGTAGGGGCTGGGTGGTTCATGGTGCGGGTTGTGCCGGAAATCGCCGTCGTGCCGCGACTTTCCGGCCCTCTGAGTAGCAGCTTCGAACGCGTTCCGTGGCCCGGCAAGAATCCTGGGACCAGCGCCGACGCGCCGGGCGTGTCCGAACCCGTGGAACATGAACAAACTGTCATGTGCTCCTGCGGGTGGCGTTCACCTTCCCGGGTTCTGATGGGATCCAAGGACGACGACCAACGTCCGCTACCAACGAAGAAACCACTCCAAATCCTCAACCCTCAGAATCCATGAGAACTGAAATCCAATCCCCGACCCTGCTGCTCACCGCGTGTTTGCTGTCCTTCGCGACCCTGGTTCCCGCCGAGGCCCTGACGCCGGTGGAGACGACGAGCGTGTTGTACATGAAGCAGGAGGAGAAGATGGCTCGCGACGTGTACCAGGCGCTGGCCGCCCGCTGGGAGCACGTCACCTTCCGCAACATCGCGGTCTCCGAGCAGCGTCACATGGACGCGATCGACCGTCTGATCACGCAGTATGGCCTGACCGACAGCACGCCGGCCGAGCCGGGGCGGTTCTCGATCCCGGAACTGCAGCAACTGCACGACGACCTCGTGGCCCGGGGAGCCGCCTCCCAGGAGGAAGCGCTGCGTGTCGGGGTGCTGATTGAGGAAACCGACATCGCGGACCTGAAGGAAGCCTTGGGCGTGGTGACGGAACCCATGCTGCAACGGGTGTTCGGCAACCTGCTTCGTGGTTCGGGACATCACCTGCAGGCGTTTCAGGTCGCCCTGGGCACGGCTGACGGAACCGCCGGGGCATTGACGTGCGGGACGAAGTGCGGTGCTGGAGGCGATTGCGTGGCTCCCAACGGGAATGGTGGTCAGGGGAACGCCCAAGGCAAAGGCAAGGGAAAGGGCAAAGGAAACGGCAATGGCAAGGGCAACGGCGCCCGTGGTGGTCAGGGAATGTGTCTCCAAGAAGGCAGCTGTCCGACCGGCCAGAACCGTGGAGACTGCACCACGATGGCGAACCCCAACCCGCAGAGCACCCCGGCGCCGACACGGCGCGGACAACGATGATCCTTGAGGTTGGTGTATCGGAAGAACGCGGCCGACCGAGGATAGCAAAGGTCGGCCGCGTTGTTGGGCAGCTTCGCCAAAAATGACTCGCTTCGGGCTCGGGTTGGGTTGGAGATCAGGTTTCCCGACCCCCGGCCGTTGCCACGTGGCTTTCGCCAACGGAGTGTCATGAAGGTGCTTGTCGTCGAAGACGAACGGAAGATCGCCTCCCTGATCCGCAAGGATCTGGAGGCGCGAGGCTTTGTGGTGGACCTGTCCCACCATGGGGACGAGGGCTATCTCTATGCCACCACCCGGCCCTATGACGTCGTGGTGCTCGACATCATGCTGCCCGGTCGCGACGGCCTGAGCATTCTGCGCAATCTCAGGGAGCGAGGCATGGACGTGCCTGTGCTTCTTCTGACGGCGAGGAGCGAACTCAACGAACGGCTGGAAGGCCTGAACCTGGGTGCCGACGACTACCTGACCAAGCCGTTTTACGTGGAGGAACTCAGCGCCCGAATTCAGGCTCTGGGGCGTCGGGGGAGCGGCAGCCCGCGGAGCCTGCTGAAGGTGGCTGATCTTTCGTTGAATCTCCTGACCCGCGAGGTGCTGAGGGGCGACACCCGGATCGAACTGACCAACCGCGAGTTCGTCCTGCTCGAAAGCCTGATGCGATCGCCGGGCAGGGTGTTCACCCGGGCCCAGATCCTGGATCAAGTGTGGAGCAGCGACTTCGACCCGGGCTCGAACCTGGTGGACGTGTACGTCCAGCGATTGCGCAAGAAGGTCGACGGGGACTCCGCCGATCGGTTGATCGAAACGGTTCGCGGGGTGGGCTACCGTGTCCGGGGCCCCGGCGGATGATGCGCCCATGAAACCGCCAACCTTGCCGTTTCGGCTTCGAATCGCGCTCCTCTCGGCGGTGATTTCGGGCGTGGTGTTGGTTGGATTTGGCTTGGGCGCGTGGTGGTGGCTCAACCATCAACGCTTGGATTCCCTCGACCGCGAGATTCGCGCGCTGGCTTACCGACATCCCGGGTGGATGAACAACCATGCCAACTATGAACGACTTGGCAGCGCCATCGAGTTCATCTTCGGCGAAGCGCGGAAGAATCAGCTGGTCTTGCTCGCGACAAGCGCCACGGGCGAGGTCCGCTTTCAATCGGCGCATTGGCCGCCGGAGCTGGAGCCTGCGTCCCTGGATTTGAACCTGTTGGACGACCCCGACGGGCATCCCGAGGTGGAGGCGGAATTCCCATCCACCAACGCGGCATTGGAATCACCTGAAGCCAACCCGCATCGAGGGGGCGGCGCCGGCCGGGCCGGGGGCGGTCGACGACTCGGACTTGGCCCGGGTGCGGGGGGGGAACGGAGCGGAGTGGGCGCACAGACGACGGGACTGTTCACCAAACGCCCACGATTCCTCACCGTTCGAACCGCCACCCATGTCTGGCGGCTGGGGATTTTGGGCAATGCGCAGGATCGGCTGGTGGTGGGGCTCGACGCCGGCGAAATGGATGTCGAATTGGGAAGGATGCGAAACGGTTTTCTCGTCGCACTTCCCGTGGCCTTGGCGCTGATCGGATGGGGCGGTTGGCTAGTGGCGGGCCAGGCGGTCCTTCCCCTGCGGAGCATCGCCCGGGCTGCTGAGCGCACGACGGCCCGTGGACTGGATCAGCGTATCCCGGTGTCGGGCGAGGATCCTGAAATCGACCGCCTCATCACGGTGCTGAACCGCATGATGAACCGTCTTCAGGCGAGCTTTCGTCAGGCGACGCGATTCAGTGCGGACGCCTCCCACGAGTTGAAGACGCCGCTCGCCGTCATGCAGGCGGAACTGGAGGGGGCGCTCCAGGAGGCGGAAGACGGTTCAAAACACCAGCAACTGCTCGCCAGCCTGCTCGAAGAAACCGAGCGCCTTCGAATGATCATGCGCCGGTTGCTCCTCCTGGCTCAGGCCGATTCCGGCCAGCTGCCGCTGGCTCCCGAACGGGTGGAGTTGAGCAGCGAGATGGAAACGATCGCCGCGGATGCACGGATCCTGGCTGAGGCTGCCGACGTGCAATGGGAGGTCCGGATTCCACCGGGCATCTTTGTGTCCGCCGATCGCGTTCTCCTGAGACTGGCGATCTCCAATCTCCTGGAGAACGCGATCCACTACAACGAAGCGGGCGGCAGGGTGGACGTGGTCATGGAGCCGACGCCTGACGGGGCGCTTCTTCGCATCTCCAACACGGGGCCGGGAATACCGTTGGAGGAACAGGACCGCATCTTTGAACGATTTCACCGGGGCACCGATGCGCGGGGACGACGCCGGGAAGGCATGGGGCTCGGGTTGAGCCTCGCCCGGGAGATCGTTCTCGCGCATCGAGGCGATCTGGTTCTGGAAGTCGCTGGACCTGCGCGGACGGTGTTCGCACTCTTCCTGCCTTCCGAAGGCCCTTCACACCACGCGGGCCCGCAACGGTGAGTTCTGAATCGTTCGACATCATGAAACCCACACTCCAACGCATCACGATCTCCTGCTTCGTCGCTTCCCTCGCCGCCTTGGTGGCCTGCAAGACCCCGTCCGCGCCGTCGGGTGGCGCGCCGGAAGCGGTGGCGAGTGTCAAACCGGGCATCAATGCCGAGTATCTGAAGCCGAATCTGAATGTCTCGAACTGGGTGGAGCGTTTTGAGAAAGAGGGCCGCGAAATCTACGATCATCGGGAAAAGATCGTCGCCGCGGTTGGCGTTCGTCGTGGTTCGGTGGTGGCCGACATCGGCAGCGGAACCGGGCTCTTCACCCCGATGCTGGCGTCGGCGGCCGGCGCAAAGGGCAAAGTCATCGCCGTGGACATCGTTCCGAGTTTTCTTCAGCTGATCAACGAGCGGATGGCGCAGGCCGGGGTTCAGAATGTGCAGACGGTGCTCTGCACGGAACGGTCGGTGGAACTGCCGCCGGACTCCATCGACAAGGCCTTCATCTGCGACGTGTACCATCACTTCGAATACCCCCAGCAGTCTCTTGCCTCGCTGCATCGTTCGCTTCGCCGCAACGGGGAGGTGTTCCTGATCGATTTCAAGCGCGAGCCCGGGGTCAGTTCGGAGTGGATTCTCAACCACGTCCGCGCAGGGCAGGCGGTGGTGACCGCCGAGTTCGAGGCGGCCGGCTTCCGCAAGGTCGAGGAACTGCCGATGCTCAAGGACAACTACGTGCTCCGATTCCGCAAGATCGGCCGTTGAGGTGCGCCATGGAAGCGCCCGCGGCACTTGAAGGCTCCGTCGCGGGCCGGCCACGACGGACATTGGGTCTGGGCAGCGCGACGGCGCTGGTCATCGCCAGCATGCTGGGCACGGGAATCTTCACCACGAGCGGTTTCCTGTTGGCGGACCTGCGATCGCCCTGGCTCGTGCTCCTGGCCTGGGGGCTTGGTGGAGGGGTCGCCTTGCTGGGGGCACTGAGCTATGGAGCGCTGGCCCGGCTGATTCCGGAGTCCGGCGGCGAATACCTCTTCTTGTCGCGCACCTTGCATCCGGCAGCGGGCTATGTGGCGGGCTGGGTGTCGCTGCTGGTCGGCTTTTCGGCTCCCCTGGCTGCTGCGGCGAGCGCGTTGGGTCAATACACCTCCGGATGGTTTCCGGGAGTCTCGCCATTGATCACGGGAACGGTCGTTCTGGTGTTGGTGTCGTTGCTGCATGCCTGGAATGTCCGGGGTGGTGCCGGCGCCCAGACCCTCGCGGTCGGGGTCAAGGTCGTGCTCATCAGTCTGTTCATCGGGCTGGGCTTGGCGCGGATTCCCGGAGCGCCGGCGCCGTCGACCGAGCCTTTTTCGACGCCGGCGTTTGCGATGTCATTGGTGTGGATCTCCTTCAGTTACGCCGGTTGGAATGCGGTGATTTATCTGGGCGGGGAAGTCCGTGACCCGGAACGAAACATCCCGCGATCCTTGTTTCTGGGCACCCTGGTGGTGACGGTGTTGTACGTGGCCCTCAACGCGGTTTTTTTGTTGGCTGTTCCGGGCAAGGTGATTTCAGGCCAGCTCGAGGTGGGCCGGCTCGTGGCCGACCATCTGGGAGGTGCCTCCTGGGCGGAAGGGGCGACGGTGCTGGTTTCCCTGGCGCTGCTCACTTCCGTGTCTTCCCTGATCATGACCGGTCCGCGAGTGTACGCCCGCATCGCCAGCGACGGATACCTGCCTGCGTGGATGGAGCAGCGGGAGGGTCCGCCACGGGCGGCCATTTTGTTTCAACTGGCCTTGGCGCTGTTGATGCTCTGGACGTCGACCTACCAGAGTCTGTTGTCCTTCATCGGGTTCACGCTCGGTCTAAGTACGGCAGCCACCGTGTGCGGATTGATGCTGGAACGGGTTCGACGCGGCCCGGCGATGTCGGTGCCCGGATGGCCGTGGGTGCCGCTGCTTTTCGTGGTGGCGGTTCTGGCGATGACCGGTCTCTCGGTTTCCCGGGCACCGTTGCCGAGTCTCGCCGGGATGGGTGTGCTGGCCTTGGGGGGATTGCTGTGGCGCCAGGGGAGGGGAAGGCGCATCACCGCCGGAACCCAGCTCGAACAACATCCGCCCGGGCCACGCCTGTAACCGTCGGCCCTCACCTGCAATTGCGAACGCTGGACAGCCTATGAACGAACCAAACGAAATGACCGGCCTCCGACGGGAGGTGGATCCACTGAAACCGCGGGGTCGTTGGAATCCCTACGTGGTGGGTGTGGGGATTGGGGTCTTGAGTTGGCTGGCGTTTGGGCTGGTCAATCAACCTCTGGGAATCACCACGGCGCTTTCTGCCGCCTCGAGCGTGTGCGCACTCCCGGTAATGGGTGCCGAGGGTGTGGCCCAGAACCCCTACTGGGCGAAGACACCCTTCCGGTGGGATGGCGGGATGCTGTTCCTGGTGGGCACGTTCCTCGGGAGTCTGGTCAGCGTGTTGAGCAGCCGGACCTTTCGGTGGGAATTGGTTCCATCGACCTGGTCATGGAGGTTTGGCGGTTCGACTTGGAAGCGGATGGTCGCGGCGTTCGTCGGCGGTGGGATCATCATGTTCGGTGCCCGGATGGCGGGCGGTTGCACCAGCGGGCACGGGATCAGCGGCTCGCTGCAGCTGGCGCTGAGCAGTTGGACGTTCTTTCTCACGTTGTTCGGCTCCGGCGCGCTGACGGCGTGGTTCGTGTTCCGCAAGAACACCCCGGAGCAACGTTAGGTCCACCTTCCCTTCACGCATCCATGGACTTTCCAATTTCTGCTGAAACCGCGCGGTGGCTGGCCATTCCGATGGGCATGGTGTTTGGCCTGTTGCTCCATCGCGGAGGTGTTGCCGACTACAACGTCATCGTGAACCAGTTTCGGTTTCGCGACTTCACGGTGCTCAAGGTGATGCTCACCGCGATCCTGGTGGGCGGGGTGGGCGTTCTCATTCTGAAAACGGGTGGTCATGCCGAGTACCATATCAAGCCGGCGAACATGCTGGGTGTGGTTCTGGGAGCCACGTTGTTCGGCATCGGCATGGTGCTTTACGGCTACTGTCCGGGCACGGGAGTGGCCGCCATGGCCACGGGAAGCCTCCACGCAGTGGTGGGTTTCTTCGGAATGCTCCTCGGCGGGGTGGCTTACGCCTTGAGCTTTACCTGGGTGGAGGCCCACATCCAATCCGTTGCCAAATTAGGAAAGGTACGACTCCCGGAACTGACCGGTGTGCCGGATTGGGGTTGGTTCCTGATCCTGGCCGCCATCGCTGCGGTGGTGTTTTGGCTGATTGAGAGACGCTTCGAACGGCCGAAAGCTGGCTCGAAACCCTGAAAGCACCGCGGATGCCCGGACCGGATGAAGCGGGTGTCCTTCCGGATGGGCCTGGGGCAGGTACGCTGCTGGCGTTCGTGAAGGGCTTGGTCCACGGGACGCGCCCTGTTGGAAATCGAACTGCTCACAGTCCATGAACCGGGGATTCCGGGGGGCGAGACGCCCCCCTCTACGGCAGGCGAGACGCCCGCCGCTACGGAGGCGCGGTTCATGAAAAGCTCCGCTCGGTTCCCATGAGATCTGGTCGTCGCATGCTCCTGGTCCGGGTGCTCGTGGCCCAGGCGGGTCACCAGCAGCGCAACCCCGACGCCGGTGAGCAAGGCCGCGGTCAGTTTGAGACGGTCATGGGAATGAAACTGCAGCTCGGGGAGCAGATCGGCGCATGCAATGCACAGAAAGGTGCCTGAACAGAAGGCCAGGGCGTAACCCAGCCACGCCGGGTGAGCGTGAGCCCATGGGCCTGCGCCGAGGTAGAAGGCGAGCGCACCGAGCGGGGTCACCGATGCAAAAGCGACGATGACCCGGCGCCGAAGACCGGGTGACGTTTCGCGGGTGGCCATCAGGGTGGCGATGGCGAGGGCTCCGAACGGTTTATGGAGGATCACCGCAAGGGCGGTTCCCAGGCCCAGCATGCCGCCATGGCCATGCTCCCCTGTGGCGGTGGCTGCCGCCATGGCCAGGCCGTCGAAAACGGAGTGGAGGGACAAGCCCAACGCGACGCCGGCCCAGCTCAGATTGCGGGCGGAGCGTTCGGCCAATGAGTGGGTGTGGCCGCAGGGTTCCAGCGGGTTGCCTTCCACCACATCGTGGTGATGGAACGGGAGGAAACGCTGGAGAAGGAACATCAGCAGGAATCCACCCGCCGCCCATGTTCCGGCTTTCTCGGGCGAGGCCAGAGCATGGGCGGCGTGGGGCAGCAGTCCAAGCATCGCCAGACCGAGCATGAGGCCTGCGACAAAGCTGATCGCCACTTGCAGGCGGGTATGGGTCAGCTTCAGCAGGGCGGGCAATTCACCGCCGATCCAGGCGGCCAGAAATGCCAGGACACAATAGCCGGCCAGGAGCCAGGCGGGTGATTCCAACAAGGCGTTCATGGTCGTCACGGGTCCGATGCACTCTCCGGCGGGCTGCCCCGATCCTCCGGAGTTCTCCGCCACTTCCGACCTTCGCTGCATGGACCGCTGCGGCAACGCCAATGACGGGAAGTCGTCGAGCTCTGGGAGCGGGAGGACGGAGGACGGGGGACGGGGGACGGAGGACGGAGGACGGAGGACAGAGGACGGAGGGCGGAGGGCGGAGGACGGAGGACGGAGGACAGAGGGCGGAGGACGGAGGGCGGAGGGCGGAGGACGGAGGGCGGAGGGCGGAGGGCGGAGGGCGGAGGGCGGAGGACGTCGTGCTGTCGGTCACCACACAGAGTTCGGTTGTGGGATCCGTCTTTTCATGGAATGAGGGCTGCAACTGTGGGTGTCACATCGGGGCGACGAATGCGTGACATCCCGACGCGGGATTGGATTCTTCTCGCTCGAACTCGCCCCGGGTTGAGATGGGTTCCGAAGACGCTGCGAAGGGTTGGGTGATGAATCTTTCGCACGGCGGAACGCCCGGGGACGGGCTTCATCAGGTTCCACTCCTACCCTCATGAGCAAGATCAAGATGGTGATGTTTGATTTGTCGGGCACGACCGTGCACGACGACACCGGTGTTCGGGACTGCCTGCATCGGGCGGCGGTCGAGTTTGGTCTGCCGGCGACCCCGGACGAGATCCTGCTCCATATGGGCACCAACAAGATCCATCTCTACCAGTTCCTGATTGCCCGTTCGCAGGGGAAGGCGGGTGACTTCCGCGACTTCGCGAAGGGGCAGGACCCGGCGACGCTGGAGTTCGCGACGAAGGTCTTTCACCGGTACGAAGAGATCATGATTCAGCACTATCGGACGCAGGTTCGAGAAGTGGACGGGGCATCGGACACCTTCCGATGGTGCCATGATCACGGCATCCGGGTTGCGACCGACACGGGATTCCACAAGGCGGTGACGATGGCCATCATGGATGGTCTGGGGTGGCTGCGGGACGGGTTGGTGGATGTTTCGGTGGATGTGCAGGACGTCCCGGGCGAGCGGGGTCGGCCGGCGCCGTTCATGATCTTTCACGCGATGGAAAAGCTGGATATTCAAAGCGTTTCCGAAGTTCTGAAGATTGGGGACACGCCGGCGGACATGCTGGAAGGCACCAACGCGGGATGCCGCGGGGTGGTGGGGGTGCTCACCGGTCCGCGGCCGGTGGAGGCGTGGGGCTGTTACCGGCACACCCACGTCATTCCGAGCGTGCGAGAACTGCCAAAACTCATCGAGACCGAGTTCTCCTGAGCTTATGACGACGAGTCGCGTCGCGGTTTTTCACGGTCCGGACCGGCCTTTCACCTATGAGCAGGTGCCGCTGCCGGTTCCCGGACCAGGCGAGATCCTGGTGCGCAACGAGTACACGACGCTGTGCCGCAGTGACCTCAACACCTACGCCGGGAAGCGTATCGAGAAGACACCCACCATTCTCGGCCACGAAGTCGTCGGGCGGATTGAGCGCCTCGGTCCTGGCCCCGCGTTGCGTGACCTGCGTGGTGCGGAACTTCGGGTTGGCGACCTGGTGACATGGGCCATTTACGCGTCGGACCCCGAATCACCCCTGGCCCGGGCGGGCATTCCTCAGAAGGCTGCCGGCCTCTTCAAATATGGCCACGAACGGATCGGCCCGGGGTCGCAGCTGCACGGCGGCCTTGCCGAGCACTGCCTCTTGCGCGCCCACACGCCGGTGGTTCGGGTGGAGGCCGCGATACCGCTGCCGGTGCTGGCGTTGGTGAACTGCGCCGTGGCGACCGTGGCGGGTTCGCTTCGTCTGGCCGGTGGCGTCGCGGGTCGGAATGTCCTGATCGCGGGCGCCGGGATGCTCGGAGTTCTGGCGTGCGCGATGTCGCGGGTGGCCGGCGCGAAGCGCGTGATGGCGGTGGACCCGGATGCGGGTCGACTGGAAACGGCGCGGACGTTTGGGGTGGACCACGCCATTCTGTCGCCGGGGAACGTCGATGGTTTGCGGAAACTTGTGGGTGAACAGCTGGGAGAAGAGTCGGTGACGGTGGCACTGGACTACAGCGGCGTTCCGGCGGCCATGGAGCAGTTGTTGTCGACCCTGGGGATTGGCGGGACCCTGGTGCTCGTGGGCGCCACCTACCCCCAGCGTCCTTTGCAGATCGATGCGGAGCGGATGGTTCGGAACCTTCACACGCTGAGAGGGCTGCATAACTACAACGCGGAGGACTTTCTGGCGGCCGTCGATTTCATGGAACGGCACCACGCCGCCTTCCCCTTCGAGAGTCTGGTGCACGATCGATTCACGCTCGACGACGTCGACGAAGCCTTCGCGTACGGACTCACCTCGGGCGCGCATCGGGTGGGGATTCGCTGCGAATGCCGGCGGGCGGCTTGAGTTGGTTTCTTTTAAATTGCTGCTCTTTCGAGTGGCTGATTGCCTGGAAACCATTGAACGAGGGGGAGTCCTTGCCGTGATGCGGGCGTGTTGGCATTTTCCGACTTCCCCCTATGAGGAAAAACACTCGTGCATTCTTGATTGTGCCGTGTGCCCTGCCGGCGAGTCCGTCCGTCACAGCCATCCGGTCGTCCCTGCGGACCATCGGCTATTGGGCGGGTGCGGCGGCTCTACTCGCGGCATCGGGCGCTCGGAGCCAGACCATTTCCAACGGAGGCTTTGAAGCCAACACCTTCAATGTCGCCCCTGGATATGTGAGCGACAACTCGGCGATCACCGGCTGGACCGCGTCGTCGGACGCGGGGGCCGGTCTCAACCCGGCCGGTGGCGAGAGCCTGTTCGCCAACAACGGCGCCATTCCCGAAGGTACCAAGGTGGCTTTCGTGGGGCCTTTCGGATCGTCGCTGACCACGACGATCAGCGGTCTGACCGCAGGTCAGCGTTATCGGGTCCACCTCCGTGCCAACGGCACCCAGATCGAGGGCGTCGCCGCCTCCCCTGTGCTCCGGGCGACGATCGACGGGACCGATGTCATTGCGTTGAACGTCTATCCGGTCGGAACGACGGCACCTTATGTGACGGTGGCGTTTGAGTTCACCGCCACGGGCGCTTCGCATGCCCTGGCCCTGGTGAATGACGCCGCCGACGACAGCACGCTGGTGATCGACGATGTTCGTGTCTCTCCAGCATCCGGCCGATGGACCATTGCTCCGTGGACGGGTGATGCGGATTCCGGAGTCAACGCGGAGTTCGTGTACACGCACGCTTACAATTTCGGAAGCGGGTCGGGCACCAGCATCAATGGGGTGCCGTTCACGGGAGTGGCGGGCGGCAATCCCACGGTGTCGGGCAAATTCGGCACCACCTTTCTCGGGAACGTCTTCAATGGCGACGGCAACAACGTCACCGGCGGCGCCAGGACCTTGGCCAATGACTTTGTCTACGGCGGCACGGTGCCGGCCGGCGAGTACCAGAGCATCCGGCTCGAAGGTCTGACCCCCGGCGTCGAGTATGTCTTCTCCACCTATTCGGTGGGCTGGGAGGCGCCGTCGCCGTCGATCCGGTGGGTGACGGGGAGCGTGGATGGTGCCGACCACCTGTCGCTGAACCAGGATCAGTACGACAACGACAACGGCATGGTGATCGCTTACCGCTACACGGCCGGCGAGTCGGGAACGGCGACGATTCGGTTTGCCCCGGTGAACCCGGCGAATGTCAGCATGCATTTCTACGGATTCAGCAACCGCGAGGCGGTCAGCCGAAACGTGGTGCCATCGATCACCGGGGAACCGGTGAACCAGATTGTGGCCCAGGGCATTCCGGTGACCTTCCGCGTCGCTGCGGGCGGGTTCCCGACCCCGACCTACCGCTGGCAATTCCAAGGTGCGGACATCACAGGTGCGACCGCTGCTGCCTATGAAATCGCGACCGCGGGTGCGGCGAATGTCGGCGACTACCGGGTCATCGTCAGCAACTCGATGGGTTCGGTGACCAGTCAGGTCGCGCGGCTCACCGTGGGTGTTCCAATGACCAACCCCAGCTTCGAAGCCGACGCCTTCGCGTATTGGCCGGGGTACAGTGGCGACAACCCGGGCGGGGCGGGTACCGATCCCGGCGTGAACGGGCCGATCACGGGTTGGACGCAGGAGAACGAGGCGGGCACGGGCATCAACCCCATCGCGAATGGGGCTTCGCCGTTCGCCAACAGCGGCACCATCCCCCATGGCATCCGCGTCGCGTTCCTCCAGGCGGACGGAACGCTGGCGCAAACGGTTTCCGGCCTGACCGTCGGTGCCGACTACTACGTGCACTACCTGGAGAACGCCCGGTCCGGAGGCTCGCCGGCGCTGGAGTTCCGCTGGAACGACACCGTGATGGTTCCGGCGCACACCATCGCTCCCGGTAACTACCGGGACGTTTACACGGAGGTCTTCAAGGCGACCGCCACGGAGGCGATGCTGACCTTTGCCAAGTCCAACCCCCTCGGCGGGGACACCACGGTGCTGCTGGACAACGTCGCCGTGGTTCCGCTGGCGGCGGGCACCGCGCCCTCGCTCACGCGCCAGCCCACGGCGGTGGTGGCGAATCCCGGTGAAGCGGTTTCCTTCAACGCCCAGGCGCTGGGCAGCCTGCCGTTGGGTTACCAATGGCTGAAGAACGGTTCGCCGGTGAACGGGGCCACCACGACCGCCTTGAACATCGCGTCCGTCCAGGCTTCCGACGAAGGCCTCTACTCCCTCGTGGTTTCCAATGTCGCCGGCACTGTGACCACCGCAGCGGCCCGGCTCACCGTCGGCTTGCCCGGCGTTTACGGCACCGGCGTGGGCAACGACGGTTCCCTGCTCGAACCCGGTGTGATCGATCCTCACTACCGGATGGTCACCAGCCCCGATGAAGGCATGCCCGGGCCCGACGCCTGGGTGCTGAACGAAGCCTGGCCCATTCAGGCCGGGGTTTGGATGCTGAACGGGCCGTCGTCCAAGTGGATCGGGCCCCAACCGGATCAGGCCACCGGCAATGCTGAAGGCGAGTACGTCTACGAGACCCGGTTCAACCTGACCGGCGTCGATGTTTCCCGCGTCCGCCTCGTTGGCGGCTGGGCGACCGACAACACCGGTCTCGACATCCTGGTCAATGGCCAGGGAACCGGAATCACGGCGTCGGGCTTTGCTTCGCTGGCCCCCTTCGAAATCGCCACGGGGCTGGTCGCCGGAGAGAACGTGCTCCGCTTCCGCATGGCCAACCTGCCGACCACGCCGAATCCGACCGGCTTGCGGGTGGACCTCCGGGCGATCGTCGCTCCGCAGGTGACGACCCCGACGCTTCAGATCCGGCAGGATGCCGCGGGTCTGATCATCTCCTGGAGCCCGGCGGCGGCCGGCCAGAAGCTGCAATCCGCCCCGGATGTGAACGGTCCTTGGTCGGACGTGGCGGGCGCCACCAATCCCTACACGGCCACCGTGACCGGTGAGCGGCGGTTCTACCGCGTGGCGCTCTGATTCGAGGAGCCCTTGCGGGGCGCGTCGGGTGGTGCGGCTTGGCCGCACGATCCCGGCGCGCCCCTTTTTTATGGGCGCGTGGAGAGGAGCGTTTTCCAAGAATCGGACACCTATGGGGACCATGAACCGGGGATTCCGGGGGGCGGGACGCCCGCCTCCGGAGGCCCGGAGGGCCGAAAGAACGGTAGCCCATGGCGTGAGCCATGGGTGTTGCGATGCATTGGATTTCAAGCCCCGGAGGGGCGATCAGAATCGGCCACGTGGGGTTGGTATTTGTGGAAACGCAGGATGTTCTGCCCGCCCCTGTTTTTCTGATCGCCCCTCCGGGGCTTTGGTTATTCTTGGGGGCCGTGTCCCACGGCTTACGCCGTGGGCTAGGGTCTTGCCGCCCCGTCCGGGGCTGGAGATGGATGGTTCATGGAGAGCCCCCTGTTCAACAATGACCTGCTCACGGCCCATGAAGCGGGGGAGGCGGGGGATTACGATGAGGAGTAGGAGTACGATGACGAGGGGAGGGGAGGTTCATGGGAAGGTATGAATCCGGGATTCCCTTTCGGGGCCGGTTCCCGCATGAAATCCCCCATCCGCCATGAACCCGTCTCAAGACCAGCGATTCCCCGAGCTTGGAAGGCTGACGCGCCGGCGGTTTCTGGCCCGCAACGCGATGGGGGTCGGCAGCGTGGCGCTGGCGTGGCTGTTGCGGGAGGAGCGTTTGCTGGCCACGCCGCCCAACGTTCCACGGAACCCTCCATCCTTCGATCTCTTGCAGAAGGCCCCGCCGCGTCCGGCACGTGCCCGGGCCATGATCTCGCTCTTCATGCACGGCGGGCCGAGTCACCTCGATTTGCTCGATCCGAAGCCGGAACTGTCCCGGCGCAGCGGTGAGGATTATCCCGGCGACATCACCTTCAGTTTCGTGGATCGCGCCAGCAAGAAGCTGCTGGGGAGTCCGTGGAAGTTCACCCGACACGGCCAAAGCGGCATCGATGTTTCGGAGTTGCTGCCGCATTTCTCCAGCATCGTGGATGACGTCACCGTGATCCGGTCGATGCACACCGATATCAACGGGCATGAGCCTTCCATCTGGTTCATGAACACCGGTCGGGCGCAGCCGGGAAGGCCGGCATTGGGCTCGTGGCTGACGTACGGACTGGGTTCCGAGAGCCAGAGCCTGCCCGCCTACGTGGTGCTGACGGATCCGGGCGGTCATCCGGTAGACGGGGTTCGCAACTGGTCCAACGGGTTCATGCCGCCTCTCTTCCAGGGCACGGTGGTGCGATCGGCGGAACCGCGGATTCTCAACCTCGATCCGCCGCCACATCTGAAGGGCGCGTTGCAGGAGCAGAACCTTGCGTTCCTCGCGCACTTAAACCGGGAGCATTGGGCCAGGCACCCCGGCGAAGCGGATCTCGAGGCCCGCATCGCCAGCTACGAACTCGCGGCGCGCATGCAAACGGCCGCCAAGGAGGCGCTCGATATCTCGGGCGAAAGCGAGGCGACGAAGAAGCTCTACGGACTCGACCGCGACGAGACCCGCGAATACGGCACGCGCTGCCTGATTGCCCGTCGACTGGTGGAACGCGGGGTCCGGTTCGTTCAGCTCTTCGTCCAGGGTCAGATCTGGGACAACCACGAAAACATTCGCAGCAACCTCGCCACCTGCTGCCGCAAGACCGATCAACCCTCGGCTGCCCTGGTCAAGGACCTCAAGGCGCGCGGGTTGCTCGACACCACCATCGTTCATTGGGGCGGGGAGATCGGACGCCTCCCAGTCACTGAGAACCACGGAGCCGCGGAGAAGGCCGGCCGCGATCACAATGGGCAGGGATTCACCAGTTGGGTGGCTGGCGGCGGCTTTCGCGGCGGATTGTGCTACGGCGCCACCGACGAGTTCGGACACAAGGCGGTCGTGGATCGGGTCAGCCCGAACGATTACCACGCCACGCTGCTTCACCTTTTTGGCATCGACCACGCCCACTTGGCGTACTTCCAGAACGGCCAGAGCCAGCATCTGACCGACGGCAAACCCTGCCGGGTGGTGAAGGAACTCCTGCGCGACGCATGAGAACTTCAACCCCATCCCCGTCCCCGGCCCAAGCCCCTGAACCGGCCTGGCGGCACCGTTCCAGTCCTTTCATTGCCCGTCTGGGGAGGCTGCTTGGGCTGGGTCTTGTCCTTGCCGGAGCCACCGGCCAGGCCTCCTCCAGTCTCACCTTCGAGAAAGACATTCGGCCCATTTTGAAGGCCCACTGTTTCGACTGCCACGGGGAAGTCGAGGGACCCAAGGGCGGGCTGGACGTGCGTCTGCGACGTTGGCTGGTGGCGGGTGGTGACGACGGCCCGGCGCTGGTTCCAGGCAAGCCCGACGATAGCCACATGGTTCGGCTCATCGAGAACGGGCGGATGCCGAAGCGCGACAAGAAACTCAGCGCGGGGGAGGTGGCGCGCATCCGGGAGTGGATCGCAGCCGGGGCGCCCACGGCCCGGCCCGAGCCCGACGAACTCCCCCGGGGCACAAGCGGGATCACCGAGGAAGAGCGGGCCTTCTGGGCGTTTCAACCCATACGCGCTGCGGAGGTGCCGGTGACCTGCGACAACGACCGGGCTCGCACTCCCGTCGATGCATTTCTTGCCAGCGCTATGGCGCCCAAGAACCTCCGGTTCTCGCCCGACGCCGATAAACTGACCCTGCTGCGCCGGGTATGCTTGGACCTGACCGGCCTCCCGCCCTCCCGAGAGCAGGCGGATGCGTTCCTGAGCGACACGTCCTCGAACGCCTTCGAGATGCTGGTGGATCGCCTCCTCGAGTCTCCGCATTATGGCGAACGCTGGGGACGTCACTGGCTCGACATCGCCGGCTACGCGGACTCGGACGGTTACAGCGAGGCCGATCCGCCGAGGGCCTATGCCTACAAGTATCGGGACTACGTGATCCGCTCGTTCAACGACGACAAACCCTTCGATCGCTTCGTGATTGAACAACTCGCAGGCGACGAATTGGCGAAGGCCACGCAGGCCAACGCGTCGGCGCTGGCCGTCGCACGAGCCGAGGATCGCGATCTGCTGATCGCCACAGGATTCCTGCGCATGGGCGCGGACGGTTCGGCCACGGACGCGTTGACCGACCGGGACGCGGTTCGCAACCAGGTTGTCGCCGACACGCTCAAGATCGTTTCCACGTCGCTTCTCGGACTGAGCGTGGGATGCGCGCAGTGCCACGACCATCGGTATGACCCGATCCCGCAGAAGGACTACTACCGGATGCGGGCCGTCTTGGAACCCGCCTATGACTACCAGCGATGGCGCACGCCGTCGGAACGCCTGGTGTCGCTTCAGACCGATGAGGACCGCACGAAGTGCGCCGACATCGAGGCCGAGGCCGGCAAACTCACCGCCGAACGGGAAGCCAAGACCAAGGAGTACCTCGCCGACGCTCTGACGAAGCATCTGGAAAAATTCGACGCGGCGCTGCGCGAACCGCTCCGCGCCGCTTACGACACGGCCGCCGACAAGCGCACCCCGGAGCAGAAGAAGCTGTTGGCGGACCATCCCAGCGTGAACATCCACCCCGGTGTTCTCTACCAGTACAACGCGAAGGCCGCGGAGGACCTGAAGGCGATGGATGCGAAGATCGCCGAGATCCGTGCACGCAAGCCGGCGGAAGACTTCATCAGTGTGCTGACCGAACCTGCCGATCATCAGCCGCCGACGCGGGTGTTTCATCGCGGCGACCACCGGCAGGCGGGGGACGTGGTTCCTCCGGGTGGACTCAGTGTTTTGGGGGCGGCAGGGCAGCCGGTCGAATTCCCGGCGAAGAATCCGGAACTGGCCACCAGCGGGCGGCGATTGGCGTTTGCGCAGTGGCTCACCAGCGGAACGAATCCGCTGGTGGCCCGGGTGTTGGTGAATCGCGTGTGGCTGCATCATTTCGGACGCGGCCTGGTGAACACGCCGGCGGACTTCGGCATGATGGGTGAAAAGCCGTCCCATCCGGAACTTCTCGACTGGCTTGCCGCTGACTTCATGAAGCACGGCTGGAAGCTCAAGCGTCTGCACCGCCTGATCCTCACGTCGACGGCCTACCGTCAGTCGTCGAGGCGCGATCCAGCGGCGGAGGCGATGGATCCGGAGAACCAGCTGTATTGGAGGAAGCCCATGCAGCGTCTGGACGCGGAGATCGTGCGGGACGCGATGCTCGCGGCGAGCGGCGCGCTGAACCGGAAAATGTTCGGACCGCCGGTGCCGGTGCGACCGGATGTGCACGGTCAGATCGTCGTGGGGGTGGACAAGACCGAGGGCGACAACAAGATGCCGGTCGAGACTCCGCTCCATGGCGAGGAGTTCCGGCGATCGATTTACATCCAGGTGCGTCGCAGTCGGCCCCTTGGGATGTTGCACGCGTTCGACGCGCCTGTGATGGAGGTGAATTGCGAGCGGCGCCAGAACAGCACCGTGGCCACCCAGTCGCTGATCCTGATGAACAGCCAGTTTGTGCTCGATCAGGCTGCGCGTTTGGCGGCGCGACTGGAGGAGGGCGCCCCATCCGACCGCCCGGGTCAGGTGCGCCGCGCCTGGCTTCTTGCCTTTCAGCGTTCGCCCGCCGCCGAGGAAGTGGCCGAAGCCGTGCGCTTCCTTGACCGTCAAATCGCGCACCTCGCCTCCCTTTCCCCGACGACCGTCGATGACAAGGCGGCCAAGGACGGAAAGGCGAAAGTGGAACCTAGGGCCACGCCGGAGCGTCAGGCCCTCACCAACCTCTGTCAGGCACTCCTGACGGCGAACGAATTCCTCTACGTGGATTGAACTCCGTTCACTTCTCCGGCGGCAGGGCCTGCACCCGCAGACCTTCCAGCTTGGCGCCGGTCGAGGTGCGGAGGCGGAGACAGAATTCCCACGGGCCGGTGTCCTGAACGACTTTCAGCAGGAGGGCATTCCAGCCCTGGCGCAGCGACACGATGGACTGGAATTCGCCGGGAACGGCGGCGCCTCCGCGGTCCGCCTGGGCGATGGGTTCGCCGTTGCACCAGAGCTTGTGACCGTCGTCGGTGCCGAATTCGACCCGGGCGGGTTGCGCGACGGACGAGTAGACCCAGGTCCGCGCATAACCGGCACAGCGGGCTTCGCCGGTCCGGGTCGCCAACAGATCCAGCATCCAGGGACGGTCCGGCTGGGTGCCTGCGGCCAACGGGCGCCAGGTCACGGTGGTGTCGCCTTTTTCCGGCGGAAACTCCTTGGCGAAGATCGAACCACTCTCGCCGTTCCCGAGCGTGTATGCCCCGGCAAACTGCCAGGTGATGAGGTAGTCCTCAAACTTGTCCATGCTCTGAAGCAGCTTCTTGGCGCGATCCCGCAAGGAGGCGTCCTTGGACTCCGATTGCAGCCGGCTGGCCACCGCCTTGGCCTCGGCAGGCGCGGAACCAGCCAGCGCTCCGGCGATGCTCAACAACGCGGACTCGGCTTCCTTGCGCACGGATTCCTCCGCCAGCAGCGGTTCAACCAGTTTCAGCGCCGCCGGATCCGGAAGCGCGCCGATGCCGGAGAGGACCAGCTTGCGGTCGTCGACGCGTCGGGCCAGGGCCAGAAGTTCGCCATAGGTTTTCACGCTTTGGCCGGGAGGTTGATCACCGATGCCGAGCAGGCGGACCGCGCCGCGCATGGCCAGGGTGCGTTGCGTGTCCTGGCTGGTGGTGCGAATGACGTCCATGAGCGGGGACAGCGCGGCGGAACTTGGCCAGTCGGCCAAAACGCGGAACGCGGCGTCACGAACGGAGGCGTCGGTGTGGCCCAGGGAACCGCGCACGGCGGTGAGGGCTTCCGGTGTGCCCACGGTGCCGAGAACACGGAGCAAGGCACAGCGGGCGGGTGCCGGGCTGCTTGGCAGGCGGGCCAGCAAGGTGGTGGCGCAGGCCGGTTTGTCGGTCAGTCGCGTGCACGCGGTGTCGAGGGCGGCTTCCACGTCGGCCACATCGTCTTCGGAAGGAGCTTTCGCGAGCAGGTCGGCCAGTTTTCCGAGATCCGCGACGGCGACGGTTTCACCGAGGGCTTCGATGCCGGCACGGCGCAATTCGGGATCGGTGTCGTTGGCTGCCTTGAGGAACTCCGGTACGGCGGCGGCAATGCGGCGTTGGCCGGCGAGTTCGGTGATCACGCGGCGGGCGGAGCCGGACGATTGCGGGAGTCGCGCCAGAAGCGCGGTGTCGACTTCCTTGCCAGGCAACCGGCCGAGGGCGGCTTTGGCGGCCTTGGAGACGGCGCTGTCGTCGTCGCCTGCGGCCTCCAGGAGTACGGGGAGCGAAGCGACGTTGCCCTGGCGTTCCAGCACCCCGAGCGCGACGAGGCGGAGCGATTTGGAACCTTTTTGAACGGCGCGAAACACGGCGGGTTGAACGGCGGCGTCGCCGCGATCGGTCAGGGCGAGGAGAACCTGGCCCTGGCGTTCCGGCGGGGTTCGGTCCAACTCGGCCGCGAGCGCCTCGGTGACGGCTTGTCCGGGCAGTTCGCGGGCGGTGCGCAACCCGATGTCGAAGGTGTCGCGATCGGGGGAGCGCAAGGTTTCCAGCAACAAGGGCAGGCCACCGGCCTGGCGGGCGAGAATCGCTCCGCGGGTCGCTTCGAGTGCGCGTTGCGGCGGCACCTTGGCCTGGCGCACAGCATCGTAGAGGCGGACGGCTTCGTCGGCCTGGCTGTGGGCGGCGGCACGTTCCGCGGACAAGATCAGGCCTTCGGCCACTCCCGATCGGACGCCTTCAGGGGCGGTGGCCAGCGAGGCTTCGAGTGCGCCGAGCGCGGTCGGGCCGCCGATGCGACCGAGGGCGACCGCGGCGGCGGACGCCACATCAACGTTCGGGTCCTTCAGGCGCCCGGCGAGGCCGTCGACGGCCTTGGTGTCGCCACGGACGGCGATGGAGTTGATGACCCCGACGAGCAGGTTGCCGTACAGGCGTCCCATGGCATCGCGCAGGGCGTCATCGGCTGCCGGGCCGGGCATGACTTCGAGGGGGATGCGGGCCCAGGCGGAGAGACGTTCATCGGCGAGCAGTGGGGCAAGGGCGGAGACCGCTTCGGGTCCGCCGAACACGGCGAGGTTTTTGCAGGCCAACGCCTTTTCCTCGGGCGGCGCGTCGGACTGGAGGACGGACAAGGCCTGGCGCGCCTTGGTGTCGGACGCGGCCGGGGTGTCGGCGCCTTGAGTCGGCGCGGCGAGGGTCAGACCCGCGAGGCAGAGCGCGAGCAGCGAGAGCCGGGATGTGGCGGGTGAGGTTCGGCCTGGGGATGGAGAAGTGCGAATCATGGTCGTGGTGCGATGGAAATGGGTGTTGGGAACAGGCCCGGGTTCAAAGCCTCCAAGGTCCTCGCAGTGCCTCGGAGCGGAGGCGGTTGGCTTCCTCGTCGCCGATGAACTCGCGCTTCTTGGGGTCGAACTTCACCCGGCGTCCGAGGAAGAGGGCAATGTTGGCGGCGTGGCAGGTGATGTGGGACCAGCAGGCCACATCGGCGTTCGCCCGCGTCAGTCCGCGGGTGCGCACGCAGGCGAGGAAATCGCGCACGTGGAAATTGGCAGGGTACCCACCGATCTTGGGGCGGGACTTGTCGATGAGGGTGGCGGGTTCCGCGACCACATCGCCGTTGTCGGCGGTCTCGACCCAGCCCGCGTCGCCCTCATAACGGACCGGGCAGGAGCCGAGCGGCAGCCAGCCGTCGTTGCGCATGATGAGCTTCACGCCGTTGGCGTAGAGCGCATGCAGTTGGTTGCCTTCCGGCCAGTACTCGACCGCCGAGGTGTCGTCGGTCTGGTTGGCCCACTGACAGAGGTCGACGCAATGCGAACCCCATTCCAGGCAACCGCCGCCAACCATGCCGCCGCCTTTTTCGAAGCCACCGCCATTGTTCAGCAGGCTTCGGTTGAAAGGCCTCCAGGCGGTTGGTCCGAGGTACAGATCCCAATCCGCCTCTTCCTTGTCGGGTTCGGGCTCGGGTTTGGGCCAGCCGCTGGAGCCGGTCCCCAGGCCGCCCGGATGAGCGTGCAACGTGTGGACCTTGCCCAGTTTGCCGGTGTGACAGAGTTCGGCGGCGAAGGCGAAATTCGGCAGACTGCGGCGCTGGGTTCCGGCCTGGAACACGCGGCCGGTGCGGCGAAACACCTCCGCCAGTGCCAGGCTTTCCGCGATGTTCTTGGTGCAGGGCTTTTCGCAATAGACGTCCTTGCCGGCCCTGGCGGCGAGGATGGAAGCCGCGGCGTGCCAGTTGGGTCCGGTGGCGATGAGCACGGCGTCGATGTCCTGGCGGGCCAGGAACTCGCGCAGGTCCCGGTAGGTGGCGCAGTCCTGATTTCCGTACAGGGTGTCGGCCATCTTCTTGACCGACTGGCGGCGGGTGGCCTTCACGTCGCAGATGGCGACGAACTGGACGCCGGGTTCATGGACGAAGGCCTCCAGCACGTGGGAGCCTCGTCCGCCGATGCCAATCGCCCCCAGAACGATGCGTTCACTGGGTGGCACGGCGCCGCCGAGACCCAGTGCGCTGGAGGGGATGAATGTGGGAAGGGCGACGGCTCCGCCCGTCCAGGCGCCGAGACGACCGAGGAACGAGCGGCGGTTGAGGGATGCCAGGGTGCGATGTGCGGTCTTCATGGAAATCCTGTGGGGTGACGCCAAAACCTGACCCTCTGCCGCGGTCATTCAAGCCGAAAGGGGCCGACAATCGTCCGCGATGTGTTCTACTCGTCGTCCTTCGGGCGAGGGAGGGTGGCGACGAAGCGCTTCCACAGCTCGAATTCCACAAAGAGCTCAAAGAACTCCCGAGGCCGGAGTTCGTAGTAGCCAACGCTCAGCCAGCGTTTCTGGGTCTTTTCGTCGAGCGCTGCTTTCAGACCGGCGCCGACCACCAGGATCGGCGGATAAGGTTCCTCAGGCAGCGTGTCCAGCCATCCGACGTTTCGGAGTTGTCGCAGGTACCAGGGCAGGGGCCAGTACTCGCTTTCGGCGGCCACCACCCGGATCGAGGTTTCCATGCCATCGGGACCGACCGCGGCGATGGCCTTCACCCGATCACTCAACTCGAGAATGTTCGGCACCGTTTGGGCATAGATGTAGGGGTTGCCGCGGTGGTTCGTGAGCGAGTGGCTGCCCTGCCAGGCTTGCCAGCCCAGATGCACGCTGCCGGCAATCCAGATCAGTCCGACGGTCCATGCCAGGGGGCGGCGATGCGCCCAAGCCAACAGCGCGGCAGTGCCCACGCCGGCGAGGAGAATGGCGGGCATCCAGAAATTCAGCAGGCACCACGGCGTCTTGTAGGGAATGGCGGAGTAGGCGGCGGTGATCAGGACCGTGTGGAAGGCCAGAAATCGGGCGAACCCGATGGAGGAGTTGGGGAGCCCGCGACCGATCAGCGCGGCACCGAATCCGATCAGCGCGAGGACCGCGATCCAGGCCTCGGTCCAGACCGGGCCGCGGGCCGACTGGAACCACAGCAGACGTTCGAAATAGGCGTACCAGGGATGGATGTGGGGCGAGTGGCCGCCGGCGCGTTGCAGCCAGGGCAGGTAAGTCAGGACCGAGTCCAGGGGGCCGCGGAGATGGGTGAAGAACGAGGTGAACAGGGTTAGCGAGACGGCAGCCGCCATGGTCAGGGCCAGGGCCAGGTGGCGTGGATTCCAACCGGGCTTCGTGCTGTTTTGGGACAAGGGCCGCCAACGGTTCCAGGCCAGGGTGGCGGCCACGGCGAGCCCCATGGCGGCGAGCGTGATGACGAACGTCTCCTTGGTGGCATGCATCAGGCCCAGGCCGGCACCGGCCACCGCCGCCCACCCGGGCTTGCGTGTTTCCACATAGCGCCACGCTCCCGCCAGGAGCAGCAGCGTGAAAAGGACCAGCAGCATCTCGTGGATAAAATACCGGCTGTAGAAAACCATCGCCGGGGACAGCGCCAGCAGGATGGCTGCTGCGAGCGTGGCGGTGGTTCCCAACGCGCCGCGCAACAAGCCCACGCCCAGCACCAGGGCAACACCGGCGGCCACGGTGACCCAGCGGAGCGTGCGCTCGGAAAGGTGGTCGAAATCCGGGGTGCCGCTCAGCCAAAGGAACGGCAGGCTGGCGTAATGCAGGGATGGGCCGTGGTATTCGTCAGGGTTGTAGTGGTACACCCCGCGCTCCCAGAGGCCTTGAAGGAGCACGGCATTGACCGCCTCGTCGTTGTGCATCGGGCGCCGGTCCAGCTGGGGCAACCGCAGCGCCAGGGCTCCGGCCGCCACCGTGAGCAGCAGGAACACCAGCCAGCGATCCCAGGATGCGGCGCGTTGTGGCATCCGGTCCGTTCACTTACTTCGCGGGCAGCGCGTACACTTCAATTTCCTGGCACACGTTCAGCGAGCTGAGACTGCTGCCCGCGGTGTAGCAGCGAACATAACGCGACACCACGCCTTTGGCGTCGAAGGTCCGTCCCCGGTTGGTCTCGAAGTATTCCTTGTCGGTCCCGATGCCAAGTCCGGCGGAGTTGTCGACGTCGTTGTTGTAGAGCGTCTGCACGTTCTGGGTGAAATCCGGGTCATCGGCCACGAGGATGATGACGTCCTTGAAGACCTGGAGGAAGCGATGGTCGTGCCACACCACGATGGCGTAGAGGGTCGCGGGTTCACCGAGGTCCACCTGCACCCACTGCTTCCCGCGGCGCATCTCGACGACGTGATCGTCCTCGGGTTCCTTCAGACCGTCGGTGATCTGGCTGAGGGTGCCGGTGAAGGGTTTGGTGCTGCTGGTGGCCTTCTTGCCGGCGGCGACGTTGACGACCCCTTTCGGGGCCATGAAGGGCGGGGCGGGTTTTTCGGGGGGCGGCTCGACGTTGGGACCGGAGGGAAGGTCGCTCGGGGTGCCCTTGAGGGTGGGGGACGGCGGCTTGACGGGGAGTGGGGCCAATTCGGCGGCGATGGCGGACGGTCCGACAGCGGAGACGTTCATGAGGACCAGGGCTGCGCCAAGGGCTGTTGCCGTGGCCAGGCTGCGACGGCTGGCGCGTGGATTCGGTTTCATGCTGGCGATCTGATAGTGAACTCGGAGGAGAATTCAAAGGCTATTGCCGCGGGCGACGTTGGATCTCCGCTACGCCTCGTTCTTCCTGAATCAGGGGCGCTTCCCCGCCACGCTCAGGCGTGTTACCCCTCCACCGTCGGCGGCGTTTCTTCACTCGATGACTGACGGAACACAATCGCTTCGGGACTTCCGTTCAAGGCACGACGAGACGGCCTTCAACGACCTCGTTCGACGGTACTCGAATCTCGTCATCTCCACCGCCCGCCGGCGGGTCAACGCTCCGCAACTCATCGACGACATTGCCCAGACGGTCTTCCTGCGTCTGGCCCAATCGCCGCCGGAGGCCCGTACCGAAGCGGAGCTCCTGGGTTGGTTCCATCGCACCACCGTCAACGCCGCCATCGACGCCTGGCGTTCACAATCCCGAAGGGAAGCTCGTGAACAGAGCATCGCCACCATGGAAACCACCGAACCCAACGATCCTTCCACGGCCTGGGACCAACTCGCCCCCGCGCTCGACGACGCGCTCAACGCACTGCCCACGAACGACCGCGAAGCCATTCTGCTTCGGTACTTTCAGGACAAGCCGATGCGCGATATCGGTCAATCCCTCGGCGTCTCAGAAGATGCCGCCAAGATGCGGGTCAGCCGGGCTCTCGAACGCCTCCGAACGCTCTTGGTTTCCCGCGGCGTCGCATGCACCGCCGCGGCGCTGGGCCAAAGCCTCGACGATCATGCTCTCGACACCGGAGGCATTGTCCCCACGCCAAGTCTTACCGGCGCAAGCAAGGTGGCCCGTAGCTCTCCGCTTTCCACCACCCCGGGTTCGCAGACGAACCCGAGCGGTTCGTGGCTGTCCGACCTCACTTCCGTGCTCCTTCAAAGCCCATGGGGAATGACCGCGGCCGTGGTCATCGCGGTGTGTGTCGGCATTGGGGGATCCTTCCACTTCCTGAATCGCGCCTCCCGAAACGCGGAACCGTCCTCGGGCAACCGCTCCCGGAGACATGAACTCGCCGCAGTTCAATCCGTCCGTCCGACCAGCGCACTCCGATCCGCGCGCCCAACCCAACCCGGCTCAACTGCTGTCTCGCCTGTCGATGACGCCGCTCTGGCCGATGCCGAACTCGCGCTACGCGCGCTCCTCACCCAACCCGCCACGGCACGCCAATACCCACCACGCCCGTTGGTCGACGTTCTCGCCCAATTCGGCGACCAAATCGGTCGAGCCGTCCCCATCCTCGTCGAGGCCGTGCAAAGTCCCGACTACGAAACGCGTGCCTGGGCACTCTCCGGATTGTCCCGTGCCCTGGGTATCCTACGCCAAGCCGCCGGTTTTCAAGGCCCCTTCGACACGCTCAGCCAAGCCCTGTCCAACAGCATCCCGACCCTCTCCGAAGTGATCCTGAATCCGAACAGTCCCGGTCTCCTCCGGACCGTCGCCCTCACGGCACTCCTTCCTTCGACCGTGTGGGTGAACGGGACTCGAACGACGCCGTCCCATTTCCCTCCGGAAGCCCAAGCCATCGTACTCCAAGCGCTTCGGATGCCGGTTTCTCCTTCCGATGACTTCCGATACGAGATCGCGGATGCCGTCACCCGTTCGCTCACCTCCGACGATGCCGCGTGGCCCACGCTCGCCAAAGCGATGCGAGATCAGCTTCAGGATGCCGATCTGGCTGGCCGGTCAATCGCGGCGTTTGCCCTGGCAACCTGGCCCGTGGACAAACCCGAGGGCGTCAAAGAAGTCCTGCTCGAGTTTCTTCGTTCGAACGCCACCCACAGTTACCGAGCCGCGTTCGCTCTGTGCCACCTGGGACCTTCCGCGGTCGATGTCGTTCCCGAACTGCTGGCATTTTCAGCCGCCCACTACGGCGGCGTGGCGCGTCATGCGCGGGAGGCCGCCTGTCGTCTCCAACCCAGCCTGAGGGCCCAGTACCCGGACATCGACGCCACCCTCCGTGCGGAGGAGGAAGCCGAGGCCTCCCGCTCCGGAGTTTTACCCCACCGGTCGATCGGCGAATGGGCCGTGGCGGAGTTCCGTTCCGGACACATGGACAGGCTGAGTCTATCGTTCCTTCACGCCGAAGATCCTGAGGCCAGTCGCCGAGACTTGCTTTCGCAACTCGAATCCGAGTGGGCAACGGCTCCGGACTCCCTCCGTGAGGACCTCGGAAAGGCCATCGAACTCATCCGCAAGGCCGCCCTTCCCACCGACGCTGACCCAGGCACGCCGCGCACCCTGGCCCTCAACAATCTCACCATCACCGCCCGCGTCCTTGCCATCGACAATCCGAGCATGAACGAAGTGAAGATCAGCGAGGCGATGGAACGTTTCGAAACCCACGGTGCTGCCGGACCGATGGTCACCCCGGAAACCTTCGAGCAAGTGTCGAAGGCTCTCATCGCCATCGATCCCTCCTTCGAAAAGGCCTGGCGAACCCAGGTCCGGAAGGAATACCCGTGGCTCGACCGCTCCATCCCCGGTCTCTGACCTATGGCATCCGTCCTCGAAAGAAGGTCTGAGGCGGATAGCCCTTGTGCAGCCGCACCGACGCCTTACCCGCGGCATCCAACGTCACGCGCTCGCGCTCGTCCCAGCGGACCAGGTCCTGACTGGACTCCACCACCACCGACGCCCCTTCCGGCCCCGTCACCGTCACATCCACGGCCTCGAATGCCGGCTTCACCCCAAACCGAAGGCGGTTGTCCGGCTCGGTGATCGTGAGCCGCTGACGCGCGGCAACCTGGGTGAGGGTCTGTCGCTTTCCGCTCGGCCAATCCACCACGATCTCATCCGCCTGCGCCGCATCGGCGAGCCCAAAGTGCGCGCGCAATTCGTTCTGGCTCCAACCAGCGCCCGTTCCGATCTCCTGCAGTTGAGTGACCACCTTCCCGTTCAGCGTCGCCT
>CAUJJW010000372.1 GCA_963205105.1 Verrucomicrobiota bacterium
CTGGGCGGTCGCCCGCTGTCCTTCGTTCCGTTGACCGACCCGGAAGTCATGCGTCGACTGGACCCCTCCGCGAAATCCGAGGTGAAGGTCGCGGATGTGAGTGGTTGGGGCATGGAACCCTCCGACGGTCTGGTGTCCCGCGGGTTCGGACGCGCCACCACCCCCGCGCATCACGAGTTGTTCCATGGCCGGCGTCCCATGACCCTCGCGCGCTGGCCGAATGAAGGGACCTTCGAAACCATTGCCGGGTTCCCGGAGGTCAGCGGCCAAGGCGACGATCACGGCGGAAAAATCGGCAGCCTGGAACACGGCTTCCACTATGCCGGAGATCGCCCGCGCCGATGGCAGACCGCGAATGGCGTTTGGGTGCATGGCTATTGGTCGTGGGATTGGGCAAACTCCTACGAGCGCGTTGTTTCGCTCGATCCGGACACTCGGCTCATTCGTACCGCCGCGCCGCATGGCCTGTATGGATTCCGCAAGGGCCAGCGCTTCTATTTCCTCAACATTCTCGAAGAGCTGGATCACCCCGGGGAATGGTTCTTCGACGCGTCCGCCATGAAGGTCTACTTCTGGCCCCCGCCGTCGGGCGGCCCGGCCGGCGCGAGCTCGGAAACCCTGCTTTCCGTGCTCAACGGTCCTCTCCTGCGTCTGAACGAGGCGTCGCACCTGACCTTTCAAGGCATGACCTGGGAAGCCACCCGCGGGAATGGCATCGAAATCCGTGGCGGAACCCACAACCGGATCGTGGGCTGCGTGCTCCAAAACCTGGGCAACCATGGAGTCGACGTCTCCGGCGGCACCGACCACGCCGTGGTGGGGTGCGACGTGCGGGACACGGGGGACGGTGGGGTGAACCTGACCGGCGGCGACCGCGCCACCCTCACCCCGGGCGGACATCGGGTGGAGAACTGCCTGTTTGAACGGCAGGGTAGATGGTCCAAGTGCTACGTCCCGGCCATCCATCTCCAGGGCGTGGGAATGCGGGCCAGCCAGAACCTGATCCGCGATCACCCGCACTGCGGGATTCTTTACTGGGGCAACGATCATCAGATCGAGCTGAACGAAATCCACCATGTGGCCCTGGAAACCGGCGATGTGGGGGCCATCTACACCGGCCGTGATTACACCTTTCGCGGCAATCGCATCCGCCACAATTACGTCCATCACATCGGAGGTGTCGGCATGGGATCGATGGGGGCTTACATGGACGATTGCGTGAGCGGCACCGAGATCTCTGGCAACATCTTCTTCAAGGTGCAGCGCGCCGCCTTCCTGGGCGGTGGACGCGATCATCACGTCACCAACAACGTCTTTGTGGACTGCCATCACGCGGTGGAGTTGGACGGACGCGGCCTGGATCGTTCCCCGGTCTGGCGAAGCATGGTGGATAAAACCATGCGTGACCGGCTGGGGGACATTCCTCTGGCACTGTATCGAAGTCGTTATCCCGCCATGAAATCCCTGGATGCCCACTACGGCCCACCCGGTGGGCCACCTCTTGCCGGGGATGCATTCCGTGGCGTTCCGCCCGAGAACAACGTTGTGTCGCGAAATATCTGCGTGGGGAAATGGTTGCGGGTGGGCTGGAACGCCACCCAGGACATGCTGCACCTGGAGGCCAACCTCACTCAGGAAGACCCTCGCTTCGTCGGCCCGGTGGTGGATGGGGCTCCGGCCACCGCCTTTGCCCTAAAGGATGACTCGCCGGCCTGGAGCCTGGGTTTTGAGCGTATTCCCGTGGACCGAATCGGATGGCAGCGGCACGGACCGGGTCGGTCTCAGGAGGGCTCGCGATGAATTCACCAGCAGCTTTGGGCACTGGGTGGAACGGGACCGCCGGGGACCTCACCGACGCGGTGTTCCCGTTGAACGAGTTTTACGCACGAGCTGGGCTGCCTCTGCCCCGGTTTGAGTTGTTGTCGGGGGATGCGGTGCCGGAACCCTGGAAGAAGCTCCTGGTTCATGACGATGACATGACCCCGACCTTGGAGGCCCACCACGCGGGCGACATTCACATCGAAGTGCTGGGGCGTGAGCGTCGTGGCGACGCCTACTTCCGGGAAGTTGTTTTGCGCCTGGATCGGGACAATCGCCCGGTGGAATTCGGGGCCAACCGGATCGCGCTCGAGCGTTTGCCGGCGGTGGTGCGTCGGTTGGTCCTCCAGGAGCAGCTGCCTTTTGGTCACATCCTCAAAGCCCACGAGGTCGCGCACGTGGGGCATCCGACCGCCTTTTTCCGCGTGGAATCCGATCCGTTGATGAACCGCGCATTTGGACTGACGGGGAACCACCTGCTCTACGGGCGTCGGAACACGTTGCGGGATTTGCAGGGCAAACCGCTGAGTGAAGTGGTGGAGATTCTTCCGCCTTGAACAGGACCGGACCTTGCGGAACGTCCCGGTTCGGCTACAGCTGGCGGCGGCGCTAAAGGTACGAACACGTATGAATTCGAACGGAACAGAGGTTTGGGACGCGATTGTCATCGGAGGCGGTCCCGCCGGCTGCTCGACAGCCTGTATTCTCGCCGAAAACGATCATCGTGTTCTCGTCCTGGAACGAGAGCGCTTTCCCCGATACCACATCGGCGAATCCATGATCCCGTTCACCAACGTCCCGCTCAAGCGCCTGGGCCTGGCTGAACGCATGGAACAGTCGGCGTTTGTCCGGAAATTCAGCGTCCAGTTTGTTCAGCCCAACGGCCGCGCCAGCCAGCCGTTTTACTTCTTTACCCGCTATGGCACCGAGGTCGCCCAGACCTGGCAGGTGCTGCGTTCCGAATTCGATCAGATCCTTATGGAGCACGCCCGCTCCAAGGGAGCGGAGATCCAGGAGGAGGTGCAGGTCTTGTCATTGGTCTGGGACCAGGAACGGGTGGTCGGCGTGCGGATTCGCAACAAGGCAGGCGAGGAGAGCGAGCTCCGCGCCCGGATCACCATCGACTGCACCGGCAAGGAGGCCTTCACCGCCGTGCGCAACGGCTGGCGCATCAAGGACCCCAAGCTCAACAAGGTGGCCGTCTGGACCTATTATCGTGGTGCCATACGCGATGACGGCATCGATGCCGGCGCCACCACCGTCGCCTTCGTCCCCGACAAAGGCTGGTTCTGGTACATTCCCCAGCACAACAACATGGTCAGCGTCGGGGTGGTCGCCGAGGGCAAATACTTGTCCCGCGACGGAGTGAAGGATCCCAAGGCCATTTTTGAACGGGAGATCCGCGAGAATAAGTGGATCGAGGAGCATCTCGCCACCGGCGTTCCCGTCGGTCCCCACTTCATCACCAGCGAGTATTCATTCCACGCCAAGCACTGCGGCTGCGAAGGTCTCCTCCTGGCCGGCGACGCGTTCTGCTTCCTCGACCCTGTCTTCTCGTCCGGTTTGATGCTCGCCCTCAAGAGCGGCGTGGCCGCAGGGGACGCCGTCCATGCGGCCCTCGTCGCCAACGATCTCTCCCCCGAACGCTTCGCCGACTACTCCGCTCAGCTCCGCCAGGGCATCGAGAACATGCGCAAACTGGTTTACGCCTTCTACGAGCCTGATTTCTCGTTCAAGCAGGTGATTGACCGCCAGCCCGAACTCGCGGCCGACATCACCGACTGCCTCAGTGGCGATGTGAACAAGGACTTTTCACGACTCTGGGCCGCCATTCGCGAGTTTGTCTCGGTTCCGGAAGATCTGGCCGTGGGAGCGCCCCGAGTGTCGGCCAAAGCTGCCGAAGCCATCGCTGCCTGAGTTCAGACGCGCGACCTCGGACCCCGCCCTCCCCAGGAGAGGTTTTATCCCGGAAATACAGGTTGGGTGTTCTCGGGCGCATCCGACAGGGCTTCTTCGATCAGGGTGCGGCCGCCGTCGTGCTCGTATTCGGCGACGGCTTCAGAGAGCACGGTGTTGAGCTTGTCCAAGCCGTACCCCATCGCGGCGGCCATGTGAGCCATATGCGTCATGGCGGTCTCCTCGTTGGCTGCACCTTGAGGCGGCAGGAGGGAAAAACTGATCGCCACGAGCAACAGGCCTGTCGGCCGCTTTCCTTTCTTCCACGCCAGGAAACCCACTTCATGGAGCGCCGCGGCTTCTGTGTCGCGATCACCCACGGCGTGGGCCAGTTCCAGGCATCTGCGAAGCGCCTCGGATGACCCTGCCGGGTCGCCTTCCTTGAGACCGATCTGGGCGAGGCGAAGCCAGGTGGCCGCTTCGCGTCCACGGTCACCCAGGGCTCGACGCCATTGGAGAGCTTCGTGGAACTTCTCGCGCGCGGCGCCCAGGTTGCCGGCGGTCTCCTCGGCGGAAGCCTCTCGATGCAGGCGCGCTGCTTCCATGGCCTGCTCCGATCGACTGAGCACCGGAGCCGCGCTTCCACGGTCGGGAGTGGTGGCCGGAGGGGTGGCATGGTTGGGGTCCGGAAGAGCGCTCATGATGGGCCTTCGACAGAGTTCGGAATCTTCTGCTCTGAGTAGGTTGAGGCTGCCTAAAACCCTCGAGGCTGCCAAGGGTGCGTGTCTCCGTGTTGTCGGAGGACACGGCCCTCTTTTCGACAGGATGAACAACCCTGACGGTTGGGTTCCTGGGCATCCTGTTCATCCTGTGAATCCTGTCCAAGGCCCTCCGATGCTGGGTTCTCCCATCCACAACTCGGAACACGCCATGGGTTTCAGGGAGGTGTGGGGTTGTCGTTCGTCTGCGAACCCCGTAGCTTCCCGGAGTAGCCCTTCTGAAACGGACCATGAAACCCATGACTTTGCGGGCATTGATTCTTGGCTGGACGCTTCTCGGTCGAGCCTGGGGTGCGGACGTTCCCCAGGTTTTCACCGTGGAAGCCCAGCCTCTCGCGGCCCAGGTGCGACGCCTGCTGGAGGCCACCAGTGCCCTGGGTGTCGCACTTTCGCCCGCCGATCGCGAGGCGCTCACGGAGGCCATTCGCGGAACTCCGGCCAAGGTCGCCGAACGGGTTCAGGCGATCCTCGACCCCAAGTGCCTTTACGTCGTTCATGTGAATCCCGAGATGCGGGTCAAAGTCAGCGCTGGGCCCGCGCCTGCGGAATTGGATGAGGGCGGATGGCGGGTGTTCCTGGTGAAGGTGTTGAACGAAGCCGGAACGACCTCGTCCCTGCGCGCGGTAAGCCCGAATGCGCGTCGGCTGCATGAATCACCACCCGAGGAAGTCGCCGACCGATGGTTGGATCTGGAGATGTTCGACAAACCACCGATGACCCCGACCCTGAGCGGGCTCGGTCTGGAGTATCGATTGCTTCAGCTCTACAGCCGTGATGCGGGGAAACGTGATGCGCGGCTGTCGTTCAATGTGGGGCAGGGGACCCAGGATCTCGGGTTCCGCAACGACGTGGACCGCCTGTTCGAGTGCCGCCCCGCCACCCCCGTGACTCTCGAAGTGCTCGATGAACACGGCAAACCCACCGTCGGTTCCTTCCTGGTCCGCGATGCCCAGGGCCGAGTTTATCCGGCCCAATCCAAACGCCTCGCACCCGATTTTTCGTTTCATCCCCAGGTGTACCGCGCTCACGGGGAAAAGATCCCTCTCCCACCCGGCAATTACTCGTTTCAGTTCATGCGCGGCCCGGAATCGATCGCCAAAACGGAATGGGTTTCCGTGGATCGCGAACCGTTGACGGTCCGTTTCCAGGCGCAGCGCTGGATCGATCCGTCCCGCTGGGGTTGGTGGTCCGGCGATCATCACATCCACGCGGCCGGGTGCGCCCACTACACCAAACCCTCAGAGGGCGTTCACGCGCCTGACATGTTCCGACATTGCGTGGGCGAGGATCTCAAGATCGGTGCCAACCTCACCTGGGGACCTTGCTTTGACTACCAGAAGCAGTTCTTCACCGGGAAGGATGACAAGGTTTCCCAGTACCCCTACCTCTTGCGCTACGACGTCGAGGTCAGCGGCTTCGGATCGCACCAGTCCGGGCACCTCTGCCTGCTCCGACTCAAGGACCAGATGCCTCCCGGCGGTGATTCCAAGAACCACTGGCCCACTTTGTGCCTCAACACGCTCCGCTGGGCCAAGAAACAGGGCGCCGTGGTCGGTCCCGCCCACAGCGGCTGGGGACTTCAGGTCGAAACCTCCGAATTGCCCAACCTCGTCGTGCCCCCGTTCGATGGCATCGGCGCCAACGAGTACATCGTCGATGTCACCCACACTGTTCCCGGCCCCGATGGGAAATTGGTTCCCGCCGTGGACTTCATCAGCACCGTCGACACCCCGTACGTTTGGGAACTGAACATCTGGTATCACACCCTCAACTGCGGATTCCGAACCCGGATCAGCGGCGAGACCGATTTTCCCTGCATCTATGGCGAACGGGTCGGGCTGGGGAGGAGCTACGTTCATCTGGATGGCCCCCTGGATTATGATGCGTGGTGCGAGGGCGTTCGTGCCGGCAGGAATTACGTCGGGGACGGCCGAAGTCATCTGCTGGATTTTCGCGTGAACACCACGGAAGTGGGCAGGGGTGCCAGCGAAGTGGCCCTGGAAACGCCGGGAAAGGTCGCCGTCACCGCCCGGGTTGCCGCGCGCCTCCCTGAGGAACCCGACACCTCGATCCGTGGCCGGAAATACTCGGATCAACCCTACTGGCACATCGAACGTGCCCGCGTCGGTCGGGGGCGTGAGGTGCCGGTGGAAGTGCTCGTCAACGGCCGGCCCGTCGCGAAACGCAACATTCTGGCCGATGGCTCGATTCATGACGTGGCGTTCGAGGTGGCCATCGATCAGAGCAGTTGGGTGGCGTTGCGGATTTTGCCCAGTTCCCACACCAACCCGATCTGGGTCACCGTGGCCGGCAAACCGGTCCGCGCCTCCCGTGCGAGTGCTGATTGGTGTCTCCAGGGGGTCGAACGTTGCTGGCAGAACAAGGAACGCTTCATCGCTCCCGCCGAGATGGCGGATGCCAAGGCCGCCTATGCCCATGCCCGCGAGACCTACCAACGGTTGAAGGCGGAATCGTTCGCCGATTAACCCGAAGCACCGACTCCACGCGCAGGCTCGCCAACCCGAACCGGTTCACGTTAGTCTTTTCCTCTCATGGGCGCTCAATGGAAGCAGGCTGGCCGCGAGGCCAACGCACAGAAAAAAGGGCAGCTGGTCAGCAAGCTGACCCGCGAAATCATGGTGTCGGCCAAACTCGGCGGCGCCGACCCCGACCTCAACCCGCGCCTCGCCGCCGCCGTCGAAAAAGCCAAGAAGGCCAGCGTCTACAAGGACACCATCGAGCGTGCCATCAAGAAGGGCGCCGGTTTGCTCGACGAAAAGATCGAGTACGAAACCGTCGTGTACGAGGGCTACGCACCCCACAAGGTCCCGGTCATCGTGGAGTGCCTCACCGACAACCGGAATCGGACGGCGCCCGACATTCGTAACTTGTTCAAAGCCGGAGCTTTGGGGAATCCGGGAAGCGTCGCTTTCTTCTTCGACCATCTGGGGGTCGTCGAAGCCACCCACCCCGATGCCAAGCGCGATCCCGAATCCGATGCCATCGAGGCCGGCGCTCAGAACGTCGAATTGATGACGGCTGAAGAACTCGGCGAGGGCGAATTCGGCGCCCGCTTCTACACGGAACTCAAAGATCTCGCCGCCGTCTCCAAATGGCTGGCCAAAGCCGGCTGGAAAGTCACCGCCAGCGAAATGCGGTACATCGGCAAGAACGGCCCTCAGCTAACCGACAGCCAGCGCAAGGACGTCGCCGAATTCCTCAACGCCATCGACGATCACGACGACGTTCACCACGTGTACGCCGCTCTCTAGCAGTCATTTAACGCAGGTGGCCGCCGACATCAGGAGGCGGACCCGTTGAATGAATCGCCAGGAATTCACCGCCGCCCCCCGACCCTTGCGCGCAGCCAATGGCTCTTGAACGGGCCTGGAGGCGGCAAAACGATTGAAACCCGACCGGTTTCTGACGTGTCGTGGACCCATGCGCTTTCCCGCTACCCCTCTCGCGTTGCTCATTGCCTGTGCTTTTAGCCTCCCTTCAACTGCCGCCGACACCGCGTCGGATGTGTTTCGCAAAACGCTCCCCGCCAAGCCCGGAGGCAAAATGGTCATCGAAACCGACCGTGGAGCCATCACCGTGTCCAGCGGTCGTGAGGCGGAAGTGTCTGTGGAGGTCACCCGCCGAGTGACCCGCGGCTCGACGAAGAAGGCCGCTGAACTCCTGGAACGACACCGGGTGGAGTTGGTCGAGGATTCGGGGACCTTTCGGCTGACCGCGGACCTCGAAGGGGAGGATCGCTGGAGCTTCCGCGGACCACAATTGGAGGTGGATATCGTGGTTCTCCTTCCGCGCGAGTTCCATCTCGACGCCCGAACAGCCGGCGGTTCCGTGCGGATCAGTGGATTGAAGGGCGACGTCAACAGCCGAACCTCGGGCGGTTCCCTGCATTTCGAGGACCTGACCGGGCGCATTCAGGGGCGAACCGCCGGCGGATCCATCCGCGGTCACCAATTGAAGGGCCCCGTGGATGTGTCGACCTCCGGTGGGTCCGTGGAACTCGACGGAGTCGTCGAAGGCCCCATCAAGGCTGGCACTGCCGGAGGTTCCCTCCGATTGGTCGGCATCGCGGGGCCTCTGGACGCCAGGACCGCTGGAGGCAGCATCCGGATCGAAACCTCGGCAACACCGATATTCGCGACAACCAGCGGAGGTTCCATTGAAGCCACCCTCACCTCGGTCCCGCAGGGGGCCATTGAGTTGCGCAGTTCCGCGGGAGGGGTGGCCCTGGTGCTTCCCGAGAAATCCGCCTTTGAACTCGATGCTTCCACCAGTGCCGGCAGTGTTCGGAGCGAGTTCCCCGTTGCCGTGAATGAGTCGGGCCATCGAAGTGCCTTGAAAGGCCCCGTGAACGGCGGCGGACCCAGCATCAAGCTCCGCTCCAGCGCCGGCAGCATCCGGATTCAGAAGCCGTGATCCAGGGGGCGAAAGAGGGTTACGGACAGAGCCAGCGGGACGCTGCGAAGGGTAGGTTGCGCGCCAGCGTAAAAGCTGCGGCCACTCCAAACAACCACCAGACCCAGGTCGCGTTGAAAGAGAGTGGTCGACCTTGCCTGCGGCCCCAGAGCCACATCACCAGCGCCGAAGGAATTCCCGCGACCAGCAGCAGGTTGCATTGAACCGCCTCCAGCAAACGTCCGTGGAGCAGAGCATGGGTGGCTCGCAGGCTCCCACAGCCTGGGCATAAAAGCCCCGTCGTCTGATGGAAGGTGCAGCGCGGAAAAAAGAACTGCCCTTCCGGACGGTGGAAGTAGAGCAGGGCAAGGGAAACCGATCCAAGCGCCGCGAAACCTGCCAAGGCCCAACGCTGGGTTCGACTCCACCCCGGCGGGTGCGCGGAGCGGGGTGGAGACGTCATCGAAGGAATCGGGTGAACAGCCCGCAACCTACTGGAACATCGACTTCACCTCGGGCTTGAACACCACCACGAGCACCCAGATACCCACGGGGATGCCGATACAGCAGCAGGGGGAAATGCAGGGCACGATGGCGAGCACGGCGCCGGTCACGACCATCGCGTAACTCTGAAGCGCCCTCATTTTCTGGGCCGCAAAGATGATCAAGGCGCTGATGCCAATCCCCAGGATCGAGGTGATGATGGCCACCGGACCCTGCATCTTCTGCAGCATGTCGATGAACGGCTGCATTTCGGGGGGAATCTCACCCGGCGGCGGTTGGAAGCCCGCGCCCGTCAGACTCATGACCGTGTTCAGTATCGACACGATCAGGCAGATGATCCCGGTCACCAAAAGACCCGTCGCCGGTCCCGAAACCATCTCTCTCGCGCGGTCCCGATCGCTTCCGGCCATCGCGTAGGTCGGGGCAGGGCCGGGAACCGGCGGAACGCCGGGGGCGCTCGACGGAGCGCCGCTGCTCATGCCCGGTGTGGGCGGGCTTGCCATTCCCGGAGCAGCGGGCAGGTAGGGCGCGAACTCCGGCAGTGTCCCCAGGGGAACCCAGGGGCCGCCTTCCTTTTGAACCAACGTCTGTCCGTTGGCCTGATTCCCGCGAATCCACTCCACGATCCCTTCCAAGGGAACCGGACCGTATTCCTTTTGGTCGCCGCCAATGATTTTGTACATGGGTTCCTTCCGGAGCGAGCTGCGTGGCAAAGGTCCGTCAATCCAACCACCTCTCGCAAGCTGGAATCCTGCCTCCGTGTTGGCGGACGGTTGCCAATCTGCTACGCTGCCGTCCCATGCCTACCAACGTGCTGGGTGGAGAGTTGCAGATTTGTTGCCGGACTCCACGAACGGGGTTTTACCGGGATGGCTACTGCCGCACCGGCCCAGGCGATCACGGTGTGCATGTCGTGTGCGCTGAAATGACCGCTGAGTTTCTCGCCTTCTCCGCCGCCCATGGCAACGACCTCATCTCGCCGGCACCGGAACATGACTTTCCCGGCCTCCAGCCCGGCGACCGCTGGTGCTTGTGTGTTTCCCGCTGGAAACAGGCCGCCGACGAGGGGTGCGCCCCGCCCGTCATCCTGGAATCCACCCACACGTCCGCTCTGGAGTTTGTCGATCGGGAGGAACTCATGGCCCACGCCGCCGACGGCTCCGGGGGCGCATAGACCTAGAGCCCTTCGCCTCGTTCGAGTCGCTGAAGGACTTCCGGGTCCCGTACATCCACCCAGCGTCCTTCGATCTCGACGCCAGCCATGCGGTGTCCGGCGGCCACCAGCATGCTGATGGCGTCGGTCAATTCGTATTCTCCACGCGGCGATTTCTCGATCCGGGCTGTGAATTCGTACAGCGACGGCCGGAAAATGTAGATCCCGGCATTGTAGTAGAGCGGTTGGCCCGGGCGAAGCAGCCCTTCCGCCTTCAGGGCCTCCACCTGCGCGGTGGATGGCTTCTCCACCAGGCGCGTCAGGCAGAACTCTTCATCGAAGAAATTCAACCCGCCCTTGGTAACATCCTCTCCCACTGTGACGGTGATGACGCCGCCAAACGTGCCGCTTTCGAAACGGCGAACCATGCGGGCGTAGGTCTCCGGTTTGACCAGGATATCGCCATAGGTCAGCAGGAAATCGTCCTTGCCGACGAACGCCTTGGCGTATTCGGGTGCCCGACCGGTGCCATCCTGCACCTCCTGCCGGGCGTAGGTGATGTGAACGCCGTACGGCGCTCCGTCACCAAAGTGCTGCTCGATAACGTCAGCGCGCCAGCCGGTGATGATGCAAATCTCGCGGATACCAGTGCCGGACAGGCCGTCGACAATGTGTTGGAGAATGGGTTTGCCGTGCACCCTCAGCATGGGTTTCGGCATTTCCTGGGTGAGGTCCCGCATGCGGGTCCCTTTGCCTGCGGCAAGAATGACAGCTTTCACGGTGGGTGGTCCGGAGGATCGCTGGAAGTGGTGGAAGGGCTCGGAAGCGAAGCCCCGCGCCGGTTGCGCCGGCACGGGGAACTTCCAAGGAAAGGTGGGTCCTGCTTGGGTCGAACTCAGGCGCCAAACTTGGCGAACATCTTCGCGTTGGCCTGCATCAACCGGATCAGATACTTCGCCTCGAAGATGCCCAGGGAACCCAGGTTGGCCCCGGTTTCCGTGAACCGATCCAGCTTGTCCCAACCCGAGTAGGCCGAGTGCAGCAACACCGGTTGCGGATGCCAGGAATGCCCCTTGATCGCACAAGGCGTCGAGTGGTCACCGGTGATGGCAATGACGTCCGGCTTTTTCTGCATCAGGATCGGCAGGGCGGCGTCGAAATCCTCGATGGCCTTCACCTTGGCTCCGAAGTTCCCGTCTTCACCGTACTTGTCCGTATACTTGTAGTGGATGAAGAAGAAGTCGTGTTGGTCGTGCAGGTCCAGGTACTTGCGGAACTGTTCGGCGATCGTTTGCGGCCCCTCGACCTTGGTCATCCCGACCAACTGCGAAAGCCCCTTGTACATCGGATAAACCGCCAGCGCCGCCGGACGCAGACCGTAGCGTTCTTCAAACGTCGGAATGTGCGGCTGATGCGCGATCCCGCGCAGAAGGAAGGCGTTGGCCGGATGCTGCTTCGCGAGCAGCGGCAGCGCCTTCTTGTAAAACTCGGCGATGACCGTCGCCGCCTTCTTTTGCTTCACCGACTTCGGGTTCTCCGGCTTGGCTTCCGCGATCGGCTGACCTTCCCGGCCAGGGTCGGTGTCGGAAAGCGGGCCTTCCAGCCCGGGTCCCCGAAAGATCACCACGAATCGGTGCTCCTTGCCGGGTTGAATGATCACCTGCGTGTCGCCCACCGCGGTCAGGCCGCGACTCAGGATGGCGCAGAGCTCCTCGCACTTTTCTGTCGGAATTCGCCCGGCTCGCCGGTCGGAGACTTTGCCGCCTGCATCCAGGCTGCAAAAATTGCCGCGGACCGCGACGTCGCCACCCTTCAGTTCCAGCCCCAAACCCAAGGCCTCGATCACCCCTCGGCCGACTTCGAATTCCAGGGGGTCATAACCGAAGAGCGCCAGATGCCCGGGTCCGCTTCCCGGGGTAATGCCGGGTGCGACGGGAATCATGCGTCCCTGGGCAGAATCCTTGGAAAGGGCGTCCAGGTTGGGTGTTCGTGCCGCCTCCAGTGGGGTGAGGTAGCCCTGTTCGCGCGTGGCGATGTCTCCCAGTCCATCCAAGACGATCAAGGCCAGCTTGGCGTCCGTCTTGACGAGCAGTTTCGAGTAGGTTTCATCCAGCGTCATGCTGGTTCCCGGTTCCGATTTCGCAGTTGGCATTTGAGCAAGCTTCCCATGCGGGCCGGAGGGGAGGCGATGGGTAAGGCCCCCACAAAGACCGACCCGGGTTGGGAGGCTGTGGCACCCGACCGGGAGCGTCAACGCGTTTGTCCGGAATCGAAACTAAACCGCCCGTTCCCCACGTTCTTCAGTCCGAATCCGAATCGCTTCATCCACGTTGGACACGAAGATTTTGCCGTCGCCGATCTTGCCCGTCTTGGCTGCCTTGATGATGGCTTCCACCGCGGCACCCGCCTGTCCATCGGCAACCACCAGCTCCAGCTTGATCTTGGGCAGGAAGTCCACCGTGTACTCGCTTCCGCGATAAATTTCGGTGTGCCCTTTCTGACGGCCGAAGCCCTTGACCTCCGACACCGTCATTCCCTGGATGCCTTCCGCGGCAAGGCTGTCCTTCACGTCGTTCAGCTTGAACGGTTTAATAATGGCTTCGATCTTCTTCATGACCCAGTGACGGAGTAAACAGGTTGCCCGAGGCTTCTCAGGAAGACGATAGGGCGGCGCCCGGTCGGGATGCAAGCCGCAGGAAATCCTCCTCCTTGCGCGTTCCATCCCGCACAGACATTTTCACCCGTCGTGAGCCGATCCATATCGATTCCAGTAGGATCCCGTCGAGACTTCCTCCGCTGCATGGTCGTGGGAAGCGCCTCTTCCATGGTGCTCGGGAATGCTTGGGCCGGAATCTCGATCGCCTCCATCCAACCCCGAGCCTTCCGTGACCCGGGTGTCTTGCGGTTGAACATTACCGATTTTCCGCCGCTTCAAGCGGGCTTCGGCGCCGTTCGCCTCGCGTTCGCTTCCCTGGGCCAGGTGTCTCCCATGCCCCCGATCATCGTCTCCCGTGATGATACCGATTTCTTCGTGGTTTCGGCCGAATGCACCCACCAGAGCTGTCTCATCCCGGCCTTCGCCGCCACCAAGACGTCCACCTGCCCCTGCCATGGTTCCAGGTTTGGTCACGACGGACGCGTCATTCGCGGTCCCGCCAGCTCCCCGTTGCCACGCTACGACCTCATCACCGAGGTCCCTGGAGTCCTTCAAATCATCCTCCCCGAGATCGCCAGCTACGACGTGACCATTCAGAGGGTTGCCACCCCCGGCACCAACCGACTCGCGGTAGCGTTCCGGTCCATGCCCAACGTCGATTACGAGGTGCTCAGCCGAACCTCCCCATCCTCGCCCTGGCAGGTCCGGTCGTTCGCCATTTCAGAAGCCGGTTCCGCCGACCGCACGTCCATCAAAGGCATCGGCTCCGAGCAAGTGGTCTATGTCGACAGCGATGGGAGCAGCGGACTGTTTGCCGTGTCCGCGAAGGTCAGGCAGGTCTGAGCCCTGGTCAGCCCCGCTCGATGCACGCGTAGGCGTTGTGGTTGTGGATGCTCTCGTGGTTCTCGGCTTCGACCTTGTACCACGTCACATCGGGATGGTCGTTCAGCTTCAGGGCGACGTTGCGAACCAGGTCTTCCACGAACACCGGATTCTCATAGGCCCGCTCCGTGACCGCCTTTTCGTCGGGGCGCTTGAGCAACGAATACAATTCGCTGCTGCCACAGCTCTCCACCAGGGCAATGAGATCTTCGATCCACACGATCTCCCGCGCCCGGATGCTCACCGTGACGTAACCACGCTGGTTGTGGGCGCTGAATCGGCTGATCGCCTTCGAGCAAGGGCAAAGCGTCGTCAAACCCACCACCACCGTGGTCACAAAGTCGATCTCGGACCCCGTCGCCGTCGCCGCAAACCGCGCCGTGTAATCCAGCACACCCTCCTGGCCGCTGACCGGCGCCTTTTTGGTCAGGAAAAACGGAAACTCCATCTCCAAATGAGCGGACTGCGCATGCAGCCGCGACTGCATGGCCCGCAGAATGTCCGGGATGTTTTCCACATCCACAATGCCGCCATGGGCGTTCAGCACTTCGATGAAGCGACTCATGTGCGTGCCCTTGAATTCCTTCGGCAGGTCCACGTACATCCCGATCGTCGCCACCGTGTTCTGGTGAACTTTCGCCTTGTCCCGAATCTGAATCGGAAACCGCAAACTCCGGACGCCCACCTTGTCGATGCGCAGGTTGCGATGGTCGAGCTCGCTCTGCTTATCGTGCAGAGCGGTTTTCGGTGGCTGCGGAGAGTCGTCGCTGCGGCCCATGGGGTGGGATTCTGCTTCCTCGTTCCCTTCGAACATGGGCGAGCCTAGCAGGCTTCGATCGTCGTGCCAAACCCAACGTCCTGCCCGCGTTCGCTCGGTGCCTTGTCGATCCGCCCGCCCGCGTCTATGGTCCCGCGTGTTCTCGCAAAGGTCCTTGGCCGGGTTCGCTGCCTTGTTGCTGGCACTGGTGCACGCGTCCGCATTCGCGGAATCCAAGACGATTCGACTGCGCAACGAAGCCATCCGCACCGAACGCCCCGCGCCAGCCGCCCTCCGCCTCCAAGCCCCGCCCGAGCGAGTCTCAGGCCTGTACCTCGTCCAGTTCATCGCGCCTCCCCAACTCGCCTGGCGCGAGGAACTCACGGCCGCCGGTGTCGAGTTGCTTCGCTACGTCCCGGACGACGCCTTCATCGCCCGCTTGTCCCAAACCGATGTGACGGCCCTCCGCAATCGTCCCTTCATCCAGTGGGTCGGCGACTACCGCCCGGATCATAAGGTGGCCGCCCGCCTTCGTGAATGGGCCGCCGCAGGTCAGGATCTCAACGTCAGTCTCCAGCTGGCTCCCGGCACCCCACCCGCCGAACGTGTCGCCATTCGCCGCGCCATGCAGCGCTTCGAACGCGAAGCCGCCCTGCGCCAGGGCGCCATCCTCCAAGGCCAGGTCTCCGCCGCTCAACTCGCCTTCCTCGCCCGTTCTCCCTTCGTCCTCTGGATCGAACCCGCCCCCAGGATGAAACTCGTCGATGAAATCGCGTCCAAAATCGTCGGCGGCGGCGATTACCTCACCGGTGAACCCGGCGATGACCTGCCCGGCCTCGGCGGCGGCGGCGATGACGAAGAAGACGACATCTTCGGCGGCGGCTTCAGCCAACAGGGAGTCGGTCGACACGGACTGCCCTCCGTCGAACATCAGACCGTCACCCAACGCCTCGGCTTCGATGGGACCGGCGTCGTGGTCGCTGTCGCCGACAGCGGCCTCCACAATGGCGACGCCGAATCCATGCACCCCGACCTCCTCGGGCGCGTTGATGCCTTCTTCCACTACGGCTCACTCTCCGACGCCGCCGACGAACACAGCCATGGCACCCATGTCACGGGAATCATCGCCGGAGACGGAGCCACCGGAGAACAGGACGATTTCGGCAACCTGTACGGCCTCGGAGTTGCTCCGGGTGCCCACATCGTCGCCCAACGCATCTTCGACGGCATCGGCAATTACGAACCCGCCCCCACCATGGAAACCCTGACTCGCGACGCTGTCAGGGCAGGGGCCGTGATCGGCTCCAACAGCTGGGGCGACGATACCCAGGGCCGCTACGACCTTAGCGCCGCCGAATTCGACGCCCTCGTGCGTGATGCCGACGAACTCTCCGCCGGCGAACAGCCTTACATTCTGGAGTTTTCAGCAGGCAACTCCGGGCCCGGCCCTCAAACCATCGGCAGCCCCGCCGTCGCCAAGAATGTCATCGCCTCCGGCGCCTCGCAGAATGATCGCTACGGCTTCTTCCTCTTCGAGGACGGCACCGACGCCATGGCCGACTTCTCCAGTCGCGGTCCCTGCGAGGACGGACGCATCAAACCTGACGTCGTCGCTCCCGGCACCTGGATCGCCTCGCTCCAATCGGAGTCGGCCACCGACGAAAACGCTTGGACTCCGATCTCCGCCAATTACCAGTACCAGGGCGGCACCAGCCAATCCGGCCCCCACGTCTCGGGGGCCGCCGCAGTGTTCGTCCAATACTGGCGCGAGACGAGGGGAGGACTCACCCCGTCCCCGGCCCTGGTCAAAGCGGCCCTGATCAATTCCAGCATCGACCTCGATGACGAGCTCGGTGGCACCGACCCCATCCCCAACAACGACGAGGGCTGGGGCAGGGTGACCCTCACCAACCTCATGGCCTCGGCGCGCCGGGTCGATTACGTCGACCAAACCACAACCCTCACTCACCAGGCCGTCTTCGAACGCCGCATCCTGGTCGGCAACCCCCGCCTCCCGCTCAAGGTCACCCTCGTCTACACCGATGTCCCCGGCCTGCCCGCCGCCATTCCCGCGCTGGTCAATGACCTGGATCTCGAGGTCATCGCGCCCGATGGCACCGTGTTCCGCGGCAACGCCTTCGTCCAAGGTGAGTCCATCCCCAACGCTTTCGCCGCGGACTCGCTCAACAATGTCGAAGGGGTCCACCTTGCCACCCCAGGCTCCGGCGAATACCTCCTGCGTGTGCGCGCTACCCGCGTGGTCGAGGACATCCATCGCCGCGCCGGAATCGCGCCGGTCCAGGATTTCGCTCTCGTCGCTTCCGGTGATATCCCGCTCCCCGGTGAAGGCGTCGTCATTCTGGACCGCTCCGCCTACGCCGCCCCCGCCACGCTGCTCGTTCGTCTCATCGACTTCGATCTTCGCACCGAGTCGACCACCGAGGTCCTGGTTCGCAGCGACACCGAACCGTTGGGCGAGCCGCTCCTGCTCACCCGGGCAGGGTCAGCCGGCGTTTTCACCGGGAGCGTGGCCGTCGCCATCGGTCCTCCCACAATGGATGGACGACTTCAGGTCGCCCACGACGATGAGGTCGTTGTCTCCTACCAGGACGCGTCGCCCGCCGGCAGTCGCACCGGCAGCGCCGTCATCGACCAGGTGCCTCCGGTGATTTCCAGCGTGACGGCGTCGACTCGCTTCGGTCGTTTGGTGGTTTCGTGGGATACCGACGAAGACACCGATGCCATCGTGGATTTCGGGACTTCGGCTGCCTTGGGAAGTTCCGTGACCAACCGGGGCCCGGACACCCTGCATCGCGTTCCCGTCGATGGCTTGAGCCGAGATCAGACCGTTTACTACAGGGTCCGATCCCGCGATACCGCCGGCAACGAAACCATTGTCGACAACGGCGGCAGGCCTTTTGAAACGCGACTCGCCGCCACCGCCACCGTCCTTTTGGTCGATCAATTCGATGATCTTCTGCTCAACGACTACCTCACGGTGGGGACCTACACCGACGCCTTGGAGGCCGTGGGAGCATCGTACGAGGTCTGGGACGTGCTCTCTGAGGGGCGAGCCCCGGGCTTCGAGGAACTTCGAAACTATCCCGTCGTCATCTGGCGACTGGGTGAGTTTTTCGTTTCCCTGGGCACCAAGGACATCCAGGCCATGCGCGACTACGTCAACGCCGGCGGCGGGCTCTTCATGGCCTCCATGGAATTGCTGAGCCGGCTCGATGAAGGAGGCTTCACCAATTTCCGAAAAAGCATTCTCCACGTGGAGGACTACGACGTGGACCCCGGACTCAGTGGTGTCTTCGGCAGCGACAGCCTCTCCATGACCAGTGGGATTGATGTCCCCCTCGATTTCTCGGAGTTCCCCGATTTGATCATCATCCCCTCCGATCTCTCCGACACCTTCCGCACCACCGCGGACGCCGCCCCCATTCTGTTCGACTCCGCAACCGGTTATCCCGTGGGCGTTCGTTATCCGAAGGCCGGCGAGGATGGAACAGGGCGGGTGGTCTTCTTTTCCTTTCCGTTCGATGCCATACCCGCCGATGGCGATGTTCCCAATAACCGCGTCGAAATCCTCCGACGCGTGCTCGCGTTCCTTGCCCCAGGCACCAGCGGCTTGGCCACCCTCCAGTTGGATCGGGAGGAGTACACTCTCCCCGCCCGCCTGACCATCGAGGTCAGTGATCGGGATCTTGCCCCGGGTGTGTCCGCTTCCGCACAGGTCACGTCCTCCCGCAACCCCGCCGGCGTGACCGTCGATCTGGCGCCTGCCGGACGCTCCGGTCTCGTTCGAGGTCATGTCCTTCTGGTGCCGGACACTCAGGTCCCCAAGGCGGGTGAGTTCTCCGCTCGCGACGGCGACCTTATCGAGGTGCATTACGCCGATCCCCCTCCCGGCCAAACCATCTCCGTGGCCGCCTATGTGGATACCGAGGCTCCCATCATCACGGACGTAGTCATCGAACCCGATTACACCGATGCCACCATCACTTGGACCACATCGGAACCCACCGATGGCCTCGTGAAGTATCAGGATGTCGGGTTTCCCTCCAACTTCACCGTCTACCACGCCGAGTTTTTGGAAGAGCACGAACTCATCCTCACCGGTCTCGAACCCGACCGGGATTACGAGGTGGAAGTCGTCTGTCGCGATCCCGCCGGCAACACCCGCACCGACGACAACGCCGGCAAGCGCTACCGCTTCCGAACCCTCAAACCCATCCAGCCACCGTTTCAGGACGGCGGCGAAAACGGGGAAGGCAACTGGACCGTCGGCTCCACCTCCATCGACGAGGAAACTTTGTCCCTCCTGGTCTCATCCACCTGGGAACTCGGCCGACCCGCCAACGAACTCGCCACCGCCGCATTCGCGGGCACGGCCTGCTGGGGAACCAACCTCCGCGGAGAAGCCAATGATTTCGCCGAGGCTTCCCTCATCAGCCCCGCCATCCTCCTGACCGGCGGCAACCGCGCCACCTTGAAGTTCGCTCACAATTACGACTTCTTCCCCCGGTCCGAAGAGCTCGACATCATCGAGGTCGGTGGATTGTACGTCACCACCAACAATGGCGCCGTCTGGACCCCGCTTCGATCCTACGGCGAGGCCTCCGACGGCTGGGAAACCGAGGAAGTCGACCTCAGCGCCTACCTCGGCAAGACCGTGAGGCTCGGCTGGGCCTATGCGTTGTTGTCCCTGGACACCATCGAGCACCCCGGTTGGCTCATGGACAACGTCGAGCTCACCATGGCCACCTTTGTGCCCAGCACTCTCATCCTCTCCAACAATCTCCATCAGGCCACCGTGTCGGTGCGCGGACCGTTCAATCGTGTCGATCGCGGTCTCCTGACCGTCATCACCAACGCGCCGCCCGGCGAGTACCGCTTCGAATACGGCGATGTGCCGTTCCACGGAACGCCTGCACTCCGCACCAATGTTTTGGCCGAAGGAACCACGTTGGTCGTCGAAGGCCGGTACACCATGGCCGACACCAACGGCGACGGCATCAGCGACGCCTGGGAGGAACGGTTCCTGGGAGCCGTCGATCCAGGGCATCGCCCCACCGACGACCGGGATGCGGACGGTTTCACCGACTTCGCGGAGTTCATCGCCGGTTCCAACCCGACGAACGCCGTCTCTCGGTTGCTCTTGCTGCCACCTACCGCGGAGGGGCAGGGGAACCTGTCGCTCAAATGGGAAAGCGCTGCTGGCCACGCTTACCGGGTGTGGGGAAGCCCGGATACGCGGGACTGGCAGCCAATCACCGACTGGATCCGTGCGGCAAGCACCCTGCAAACCGCGACCGTTCCGGGCCCGACCAACGGGGCGCCCTACCTGTTCCAACTCCAGGTCGAGCGCTAACCCGCGCCCGTCGTCCCATAGCGGCGAGCGTCTCGCCCCCCGGCACCGCTTCAGGATCTCGCTTCGCGAACGGGCCATTACTTCATCCGAGTTCTCACCATGTGCCGTCGTTCCGTAGCGGCGGGCGTCTCGCCTGCCGTAGAGGGGGGCGTCTCGCCCCCCGGCACCGCCGCAGGATCTCGGTTGGCGAACGGGCCACTACTTCATCCGAGTTCTCACCATGTGCCGTCGTTCCGTAGCGGCGGGCGTCCCGCCTGCCGTAGAGGGGGGCGTCCCGCCCCCCGGAATCCGCCATGGACCAAGGGCCTTTGCCAGGTCGATGGCAGCCTTTGGCATCGTCTCAAAACCGGTGTCCCAAAGAATTCCGAAAACCCTCTTGCATGGGCAGCCCCCCGGCACGCATGCTTTGCGGACTTAGACGCGGGGTGGAGCAGCCCGGTAGCTCGTCAGGCTCATAACCTGAAGGTCATAGGTTCAAATCCTATCCCCGCAACCAATTTCCGTTGCACCGCAACGACTTAAGCCGCTGGCCTCCAGCGGCTTATTTTCTTTTCTGGCACGGTTTCTGAATCCCCGCCCGATCCGTGTCCTCTCGGTTGCGAAAAGTGCCATTCGGCTCCGGAAGCCAAACTTTTACCAAAGAATCTGCCGGCCCGGACCACCGCTTCCGGCGATGACTCTACGGGTTCAGCCCCTGTGGGGTTCGTGGGGAAGAATGAACGCGGCCGGGATTGCCGCGTCCAGGGTGGCGAGCTTGGCCTGGTGCCTAGTTGCCAACAAGACCAGATGCGCATCGGTGGTCTGACCGGGGCCCCGGCACCAATCTGGCCAGTCCGTCGCCGGTTGGTCGTCGGGAAGGAAACCGTGGTGGGGTCCGAGGCTGGCGAGCATGCCGGCGAGGGTTCGCCCGGCCTCGGCCGGCGAAACCCGGCCCCCGGCACGCTGAACGGAGACTCGGACAAAGCCCAGTTCGGGAATCGGGGAAGTGAACAGCCTCGCGGATCGGCTCCGTTTCACTTGCCCAATCCATCCCGCGACCCGGTCGTGATCGGCATGATCGGCCCAACCCCAGGCGACGAGCAGATTCACATCGAGCAGGTATCTCATGGGAAATCGGCCAGCATGCCGCGAACTGATTCCGTGTTCAGTGCGGGAAGCTCGGGGGTTGGTCCGAAGATGGTGGCTCCCGTGTAAGCGCAGACCACGCGAGGGATCTCCCGGGGTGCCTCCCGAACGGGTTGGGCCTGCCGCCGGAGGAACTCGGACACCGATAACCGTTGCCTCCGCGCGAGCGCCCGAATCTGCCGGGCCTCCTCATCTGAAACTTTGAAGGTGAGCGTTGGCATGGGTAATACCGTAATACCAAGCCAAGACTGTCGTCAATTCCGGGTTCGGGTCCAGGTCGAATCCGGGTGGTAACTCCCATTCAGGCTCATAACCTGAAGGTCCTAGGTTCAAATCCTAGCCCCGCAACCAATTTCCGTTGCACCGCAACGACTTAAGCCGCTGTAAATCAGCGGCCTATTGCTTTCCCTGGCACGCTTCCCCGATTCCGCCCCTCGGCGTGCAATGCTTTGAAATACTGAGCAACATTGGGAAAGGTTGTGGAACTTTTGTGCCGTAAACCGTGGCCGGAAGGTCGGGATGTTCAAGTTTGGGGGTAGGCGGTCGCGCAAACATCGAGCCGGGTGAAGAAGTACGGGCGACTCGGGTGGGGAGCACCCAATCATGGGGCGGGATTGGTGACAGTTCCTCGTCTGTTCCCCGCCGATCGACCCGACCGCCTCATGCTGCATTTCCACGGCCCGAGGCTCGCGCCTTCCTGTCCGTCTAAAAGAATCGCCAAGCACATCAGCCCAGAAAGCCCCCTCTGATCCATCGCTCCCATCCGTGCAGGCAGAACCCGGAATGCCCGAAGCGGGTCCAACTCAGGGTGAAAGCGCGACCCGCAATCGGCTTTGCCAGTTCCTTTAACGATGCTACAAAGCCTGGATGCCTCCTTTGGCGGAACGGCGTCAGCCCCGACGGCTCCAGCGTGACCGTCGACGGGCGCTTGAACCTTCGCAGCCACTGTCGCAAAGACCTCCATTGATGCAGCCATATCCGGAATCGGTGGCATCTGGAAGGTCTATGCAGCGCTCGGCAATGCGAATCGCGCCTCCGCCAGCCCCATCGCGACATTGGATTCCTTCACGAGTATGCCGACCTCGACAATTACGATTGCACCGATGTTGTCGGTCAGGAGTGGAGCACAAGCCGTGGAATTCTACAGGGAGGCATTCGGAGCGGAAATACTCTACCAGTTTCACGATCCCGCAGGATCTGTGGTCGCGAAGTTGGGAGTTGCAGGCGCGGAGTTCTGGGTCGCAGACGAATCTCCCGAACACAGCAACTTTAGTCCGGAATCTCTGGGAGGCGGATCCGTGCGGATGGTGATGACGGTACCTGATCCGGATGCGTCCTTCGCTCGTGCGATCGCCGCGGGCGCAAGGCAGGTGTGGGCAGTGACAGAAAACTATGGTTGGCGGATCGGACGCGTCGTTGATCCATTTGGTCACCATTGGGAGATCGGAGTGCCGCTAAAATGAGCCGAACATTGGGTCCTGCGAACGGCGGTTGAGTCTGGGTCCCAGGATAGACCCTATCGCCGCCATCGCAGACCCGGGCGTTTGGCAATTGGTAAAATCCCGCCATGTGCAAACCACTTCTCCTTTCCCTTTTGATTGTGTCGTCCCTACTAGGCCTTTTCTTTGCATTTGCCGGCGCCGGGATGTACGGTTCACCATTCACAGACTCGGGGCTTCTGAATCGGATTCATCTGCTCGGCATCATCGGCCTGCCACCTATCGTACTTTTTGGCCTACTCGTTTTTGGCACTAGCCACGGGAAGCGTTCCGGATTTCTACTATGCAGCACCATGATAGCTGCCGCGATCATGGCGTGGTGTCATGATTTTAGGTATTTTTGGCTTCCTGTATTTGCGGTGCTTGTCTGGGGACCATGCTTGGTAATCGGGATGGTGCTGATCTGTACCGACAGCTAGTTCCGCTATGTT
>CAUJJW010000373.1 GCA_963205105.1 Verrucomicrobiota bacterium
GCCCTTTTTGTGAAAACAGGGCCCATCCGATTTTTCAGACAGGCTCTTAGCCGGAACCATGCAGTCAGATCGGTCGTGCTGGCTTGATCTTCTTGGGCAAGAGCTTCGTCGTTTGCTCGGTACGCCTCTCCGTTCCGATGCGCGCCTCGCTCACTCCTCGTCTTGCCCAAGAATCTGCTGCGCCATCACTTCCCTCCCGACTGCATACTTCCGGCTTAGCGTGTGGGTGAGTAATCCGTGGCAACCAGGAAGGTGGATTTCACCCCGCCTTGGACGGTGAGCGAGCCGCCGGCGGCCTTTTCGGAGGCTTCGCGGGCGGTCTTCCACCGGGGGTCCTGGCCGAAGGCGCCGAAGGAAGCCTTGGCGGCATCCGTTGACGCATGGGTGACAAGGTAGACGAGGCGGTTGTCGGCGCCGGGTTCGCCGGCGGCCGGATTCCAGTAGCCCCAGTTTTGAATGCCGTGCTTGGCGAAGAGTTCCAGTGTGTGGTCTCGGAAACGGGCATTCAGGTGGCCAAGATTGCCGGGGGACGCGGTGTAATCGCGGAATTCGAACACCCGACGGGCTTTGGTGGTGCCGGTTTGGACCTCGGGGGAGTAATCGGTGGCGGAGAGGAACAGCTGTTCCACTTTCTGCACCAGGCCGCCGTTGGCTTCGGAAGCCTTGAAGGCGGCCTGCCAGGCCGGGTCGTCACCGAAGGCTTTCCAGGACGCTTCGCGAGCGGCGCGGCTGGGGTAGGCCAGGAGGAAGAAGAGACGGGGGTCTTCGGCGTTTTGGATGGGCACCCAGTAGCCCTTGCTCTTGATCCCGTGCTTCTCGAAGAGGCTGAGGGTGTGGTTGCGGAAGCGCTGATGGAGGTCGTCGAGCTTTCCGGGAGCGGCGTGGTAGATCCGCAGTTCGTAGCACTGGGTATCGGCGGCGGTGGTGGCGGGGGACCCCAGCCCCAGGAAGGCGACGACCGCGAGCAGCGAGAGACACAAGCGATTGAGCATGGGCTCCATGCCACGAGGCCTGATGGCTGGCGTCAACCCGATTTCTCGATTCTTGCGGTGAACCACGTGCCATGAACCATGGGCTGGCACCGGAGGGTAGGGCGGCTCATAGTTTCGGCGTGTCGGCACCTTCGATCGAAACCATCGGGCTGGTGGCGGGGAGTCGTGCCCTCCCGCTGATTTTTGCGCGTGAGGCCAGGAAGCACGGCGTCAAGCGGATCATCGCGGTTGCGGCGGAAGGGGAGACGGACCGGGTGATCGAGGAAGTCGCGGACGAAGTGGTGTGGCTGAGAGTGGGGCAGGTTGGGAAGATGATTCGAGCGTTCACCGATCGCGGGGTGAAACAGTGCGTGATGCTCGGCCTGATTCAGCCCAGGAACCTGTTCGATGTGCGCCCCGACCTTCGTGGCCTTGGAGTGCTCATGCGGCTGAAGGAGAAGAACGCCCACACCATTTTTGGGGCCATCGCCGAGGAACTCGCGAAAGACGGTGTCGAACTGATTTCGGCGAAGCCATGGCTCGGCACGATCATGCCCGGACACGGCTATCAGACCGGTCCCAAGCTGACGGCGGAGCAGATCCAGGACGTGGCCTTCGGCTACCGGATGGCGAAGGAAGTGTCGCAACTGGAGATCGGTCAGTGCGTGGTGGTGAAGAAGGGGACGGTACTGGCCGTGGAAGGCTTTGAGGGCACCGACAAATGCCTGACACGGGGCGGGGAACTGGCGGGTCGCGACGGCGGAGCGGTGGCGGTCAAGGTGGCCAAGAAGAACCACGACATCCGGTTCGACATCCCCTGCGTGGGGCCCATGACGCTGGAAGTGTGCGCCGCCCACGGGATCCGTGTTCTGGCGATCGAAGCGGGAATGACTCTGCTCCTGGATCGCGACGACACCGAGGCGTTGGCGAAGCAACTTCGGGTCACCCTGACCGCCACGGATGGGTCTTAGCCGTCCGTTTCCCCAATCAGCCGCGCGGTTCCAAGGCGTCGAGGAGTTGGGCGAAGGTTTCCGGCGACAAGGTTTCCGCGCGCACGTCCGGCGCAAACCCCATCCGTTGCCAGGCCGAGGCGAGCCGTTCGTCGGGCAGTTGTCCCCGGAGGACGGTGCGGAGCTGCTTGCGGCGCTGGGAAAATGCCCGTTTGACCAGGGACCGGAAAGCCGGGGCGCGGTCGGGTGCAACGAGTGGTTGGGGGCGGCGATCGAGGCGGATGCAGGCGGAGGCGACGTCGGGGGCGGGGAAGAAGCAGGACGCTGGGATTCGGAAACTGGGGCCGGGTTGGTAGGCTTCCGCGAGCAGGACGGTGAGCAGTCCGTACTCGGGGGTGCCGGGGGTGGCGCGAATGCGGTCCACGACTTCCGCCTGAAGTGTTGCGGTCAGCGATTTCGGGGGCTGGGGTGATTGGGCGAGGTCGACGAGGATGGGGGAACCGACCGAGTAGGGGAGGTTGGCGACGAGTTTCCAACGGGACCAATCGCGGGGGAATTGGGCGAGCCAGTCGAGGGCATCGGCGTGGATGAGTTCGAGGCCGGGTTGGGTACCGAGGCGGCGTTGGAGGATGGGAATCAGGCGATGGTCCTTCTCGATGGCGAGCACGCTGGCGCCGGCGAGGAGCAAGGCTTCGGTGAGCGGGCCGAGGCCGGGGCCTATCTCGAGTGCGGCATCGCCGGGTTGAATTTCGGCGAGGGCGATGATGCGTCGGAGTTGGTTTCCGTCGTGGAGGAAGTTCTGGCCCAACGATCGCGTCAGCCGAAGGTTTTCGGCGTCCAGCAGTAGGCGCATTTCGCTGAGGGTCATGTTGCGAGATTGTTGCGATCCGTCCCTTGCGCTGTCGCATTTTGTGGAGATGGTAAGCGCGTGATTGGGTCAACCACCCCTGGCTCAAAACACGCACTTATGAAAACAGCCAGACGTACATTGGCATTGGCCATCGAACTGCGGCCGATTCCGCCGGGACGGGGTGATTCCGACGACAAGGTTGTTCCGCCGTTGTTGCGATTGCTCGCGCATCGGACGGAGCGTCGAGGGGTTCGGATGCCGTTCAGCAAAGCGAAATCTCCTTACCGAGCGCTGCGAGAGCACGACTCAGTTCCTTTTCTGGGATGGTGAGGGGCGGGGTCAGGCTGATGACCTCCCCCTGATTGCCTTCAGGAAGGAACACGAAGCCTTGGGCCAGGAGACGTTGAACGACGCCGAGGGCCACGGGACCGGCGGGTTGATTCTGTCGGTCGCGGAGTTCCAGTCCGCCCATGAGCCCGATGGAACGGGCCGAGGCACGGAGATGGCGGGATGAAGCCGCGCGAGCGATGTCGCGCAGCCCTTCCGCCAAACATCTCCCGACCTCGGCGGCCCGCTCCGGAAGCTGGTGAATCTGCAATTGCCGCAGCTGAGCCAGGGCCATGGCGCAACCCACCGGGTGTCCGAGGAAGGTGCTGGTGTGGATCGCCTCCCCTTCGCTCGCCGGCCACGCGGCATCCATGATGTCCGCCCGACCGACGCACGCGGACAGCGGAAATCCGCCGGTGAGCGCTTTGCCCAAGCAGATCAGGTCCGGGCAAACCCCGGCGTGTTCGCAGGCAAACCAGGAGCCGGTCCGGCCGAATCCAGTGTAGATCTCGTCGAGAATCAGCAGCGCCCCAAACTCCCGGCAGAGATCGCGGAGCAGCGGCAGAAATCCTTTTGGCGGCAGGATGATTCCGGCGCGTGCCTGGACCGGTTCAGCCAGAACCGCTCCGATGGGGTTTCGGCGCAAGAGCTTGCGCATGGAGGACTCCAGCCGATCGAGGATGGCGCTGTCCTGGCCTCTGGTTTGGGAGGGAAACGGGACGAAATGGCCGAAGGCGCGGAGTTGATTTTCGAAGGGCGCCCGGAACAGGGGGCGGTGGGTGGCGTTGAGCGCGCCATAGCCGAGTCCGTGGTAGGCGTTTTCGAAGGCGATGATTTCGGGTTTACCGGTGGCGAGTCGGGCGGTCTTAAGGGCGGCTTCGACGGCTTCGAAACCCGAATTCGCAAACAACACCTTGCCGTGGGAGTGGGTGTGGGTGGGGCCTTGCGTCCATCGTTCAAAGGTGTGGCGGCTCAGCTCACGGGCGAGGCGGGCTTTAAGCTCATGCGGGTGAACGTCGCCCATGGCGTGCAGGAGCAAGGCCATCTGCCGTTGTCCGGCGCGGACCACGGCGGGGTTGGCGTGGCCGGCGGCGGCGACTCCGAACGCTGCGGTCAGGTCGAGGTATTTCCGGTTCTCGGCGTCCCGCACATGACAGCCTCGGGCACTCTTCCAAACGATGGGCCACGAGCCATCCGGGGCGATGAACGTGACATTTCGGGATTCGTACCGTTGAAGCAGGTCGAGGGTCTGCGCGGTGTTCACGGCGGTGGTGATCAGGACGGTGACGCAGATCAGACGCCCCGCTGTTCGGGCGGCCAGATGATTTTGTGCAGTTGGGCCTGGAACCGGACGGGCAGGGCGTCGGCAACAATGGCTTCCACCAATTCCTGTCGGGAGATGGGGTTTTGCCCCGGTGGCACCCTCTTCAGCACGGGGTCCTGTTGTTCCGGAGCGAGCGGATGGACCCAGGAGACGAGCAGGGCGCAACGTCCGGCCAACCGGTGTTGGGCGATGGTCTCGCGGACCCAGGCGTAATCCTCGCGGGTGCCGACGACGAACTTGAGCTCATCGGTGGGTTGGAGGTGGGCGAGGTTGTCCCAGCGATTGCGGGCGAGTTCGCCGCTGGAAGGGCACTTCAAGTCGACGATTCGGCGGACGCGTGGGTCGATGGTGCCGATGTCATGGGCGCCGCTGGTTTCGATGAGCACGGTGAAGCCGCGGTCGCACAGGGCGGTCATCAGCGGACGGGCGTTGGGCTGGAGAAGGGGTTCGCCGCCGGTGAGTTCGACCAGGGGCACGCGGTGGCCTTCGATCCGCGGGGCTGCGGCATAGGGTGCGGCCAGACGTTCCACCGCGACGAGGATGTCGGTCAGGGCGGTCCGCTGGCCTTCGGTGAAGGCGTAGGCGGTGTCGCAGTAGGAGCACCGGAGATTGCAGCCGGTGAGCCGCACAAAAACGCAGGGCAGACCGGCAAAGGTGCTTTCGCCCTGCAGGCTGAGATAGACTTCGTTGACGACCAGCGACTCGGACACGGGTTGATCCTAGCGGCGACTCCGGTCGGGAGGAAGCGGTGACGGGCGTGAACTGGCGGCCAAAAAGCAGTGGAAACCTCCCACTTCCCGCGACACGGTGACGCCAAGAAGGAGAGGTAGCCTATGCATCCGTATGATCATCCGACGTTCCGTATGGCGAGCCGCCAGTTCGATCTGGTGGCGGATTTTTTGGAAATGCCTGAAGGGGACCGGGATCGGGTTCGACTGCCCAAGCGCTCCATCTCCGTGGCGGTTCCGGTGCATCTCGACGACGGGCGGACCCAGGTGTTTCACGGCTTTCGGGTGCAACATCATCTGACCTTGGGCCCGACCAAGGGTGGGATTCGGTACCACCCGGACGTGACGCTGGGCGAGGTGGCGGCGCTGTCGATGTGGATGAGTTGGAAATGCGCGCTGATGGGGTTGCCCTATGGGGGCGCGAAAGGCGGGGTGGCCTGCGATCCTTCGAAACTGTCGGTCGCCGAACTGGAACGACTGACCCGGCGTTTTACCCAGGAGATCATTCCGTTCATTGGGCCGCAGACGGATGTGCCAGCGCCCGACATGGGCACGAACGAACAGACGATGGCGTGGATGATGGACACCTACTCCACCCATGTGGGCCATTCGGTTCCGGGCGTGGTGACGGGCAAACCGGTGCTGCTGGGTGGATCCGTGGGGCGTCGAGAGGCCACCGGACGTGGGGTGGCGTTCCTGGTGAACCGCGCCATGGACACCCTGGGCATGGAGGCGCGGGAGGCGACCGCCATCATCCAGGGCTACGGCAACGTCGGTTCAGTCACGGCCCAGGGGCTGGAACGATTCGGCACCCGGATGATCGGGATCGGTGACGCCGGGGGTGCCGTCTTCAACGAACGGGGGTTGGACCTGGCGGCCTTGGATGCGCATGTCGCCGCCCATCGAACCGTCGCGGGGTTTCCCGGGGGTGCACCTATCTCGAATGCGGACCTGTTGGTGCAACGCTGCGACATCCTGGTGCCGGCCGCCCTGGAACGTCAGATCACCGGGGAGAACGCAGGAAAGATCCAGTGTCGTGTGCTGGCGGAAGCGGCAAACGGTCCGACCACCCCGGATGCGGACGAGATCCTGGCCCGGCGCCCGGAGATTATTGTGCTGCCCGATATTCTCTGCAACGCGGGCGGTGTGGTGGTGAGCTACTTCGAATGGGTCCAGGATTTGCAGAGCTTTTTCTGGGGGGAAACCGAGGTGATTGATCGCCTGTATCGCATGCTGGAACAGGCGTTTTCGCAGACGCTGAAGTTCAGCCGCGAACGGCGGGTGACGATGCGAACGGCGGCGCTGGCCTCGGGCATTGAGCGGGTGTGGAAGGCCAAGCGCCTCCGCGGTTTGTTTCCTTAGCAACGGGATTGAGCGTTGACGTTCGGTTCGGCTTCATTAGCCTTTCTGCATCTCCCTAAAAGATTCGCATCTGAACCACGGATGCGTTCCGGCGGTCCGTCGCGTGGTCCTGACGTCCTCGCGCAGCCCGCTTTCGGGGATGGTATGCGTCGGTTTGTGGCCTTCGACATCCAACGAAGCGCCGGCGTATGCGTCGAGAAGCCAACCCACGAAACACGCCCCCATGAAGAGACTGTCATCGACACTATTCGCGATTGCGGTGGTCGGGTCGCAGGTCATCACGTCCACCCAGGCGGCCACCACGATCCAGGATCCTGCCAACACGGTGGGCACGGGAACGAACGCCTGGTTCTATCTCGTGGTGGAAGGGGAGAGCTATGAGATGAAATCCAACGAGGACCCGGCCGTCGGGTACGCGAAGGTCGCGGACACCGGCGAGGTGCAGAGCTTTCTGGGAAATCCGGTGTTGGGTGCGGGAACGACGGCTTCCGGCAAGGGGGCATTGTGGACCCAGACGACGTTTTCCCAGCACATCGACAAGGCGACCTACAAGGTGCAATTCGCGAAGGCCGGGACCTACTACCTCTACATGCGATTCACGATGTACGAGAACGGCGGGAATGAGGCGAACTACCTGAACGAGGACTCCTTCTTTGTGCCGCCGGACTTCGGCAAGGACCCACAAACCGACTGGCCACTCAGCGATCGCGGCGGGTACGCGGAGGGCTGCTGTGCCGATGCCGGGTATCTCTACATTCAGGAACCTGGCAGCGACGAGCGGGTGAATCGATCGCTGGGAGACGAAGCGGGACGCGCGTATTGGGAAGGGAAATTCCACTGGAACAGGCTGGTTTCGAGCCAGTTCTTGAATGTGGAGACCCAGGGTGAGCCGAACGTGCATTTCCAGTATGTCGTGACCGAGGACATGGTGGGCAAGCCGTTGGACTGGACGATTTCCTATCGTGAGGGCGGAACGACCATCGACCTGTTCCTGTTCAGCACGAGCCCGGATCTGGAGTTGAACTATGCGGAGGCGGATCTGGATCGCCTGCTCGTTCCTGGTGGCCCGGTGATCACGGTTCAAGATCCCGCCGACGTGGTGGGCACGGGAACCAACGCATGGTCCTATCTGGTGCTGGAAGGCGAGTCCTACAACACCAAGTCCAACGAGGATCCGGCGGTGGGTTATGCCAAGGTGACGGACACCGCCGCGGTGCAGAGCTTTCTCGGGAATCCGGTGTTGGGCACGGCAACGACGGCTTCCGGCAAAGGGGCGTTGTGGACGCAGACCGCCTTTTCCCAGCACATCGACAAGGCGACCTATCAGGTGCAGTTCGCGACGCCTGGGACCTACTACCTCTACATGCGGTTCACGATGTACGAGAACGGCGGGAATGAGGCGAACTACCTGAACGAGGACTCCTTCTTTGTGCCGCCGGACTTCGGCAAGGACCCACAAACCGACTGGCCGCTCAGCGATCGCGGCGGGTACGCGGAAGGCTGCTGTGCCGATGCCGGGTACCTTTACATCCAGGAACCTGGCAGCGACGAGCGGGTGAATCGATCGCTGGGAGACGAAGCGGGACGCGCGTATTGGGAAGGGAAATTCCACTGGAACAGGCTGGTTTCGAGCCAGTTTCTCAACGTGGAGACCCAGGGCGAGCCGAACGTGCATTTCAAGTACATCGTGACCCAGGAGATGGTGGGCAAGCCGTTGGACTGGACGATTTCCTATCGCGAGGGCGGAACGACCATCGACCTGTTCCTGTTCAGCACGAGCCCGGACTTGGAACTGAACTATGCGGAGGCGGATCTGGATCAATTGCTGATCGGGGGTGCCAGCGACGCGCCGTCCCTCGCCGTGAGCCGCAACGGTACCAAGGCAATCTTGTCCTGGCCGGTTTCGGCCGCGGGCTACGCGCTGGAATCAGCGTCCTCGCTTCCAGCGCCCGCATGGACCGCTGTGGCGGATGCCGTGGTGGTGAACGGGAGTCAGAACACCGTCACGGTGGATGCCGGTCCAGCCAACCGCTACTTCCGCCTGCGGAAGCCTTAGAGCCTGTCTAAAAAATGGGATGGGCCCTGCGACGAGGGATTTTGGGCGAGGCCGAGGCGGCGAGACCGGAGCATCCCCGCAGCGGGCTGTGACGGTTGAGCCAACGAAGGCCTCGCCGAAAAGACCCGTCGCCCGGAGGGTTTTCACAAAA
>CAUJJW010000374.1 GCA_963205105.1 Verrucomicrobiota bacterium
ATGACGAGGGGAGTTTCATGGAGAGCCACCTGTTCGAAATCGACCTGCTCACGGACCATGAACCGGGGATTCCGGGGGGCGAGACGCCCCCCTCTACGGCAGGCGGGACGCCCGCCGCTACGGAGGCACGGTTCGTGGGAAGCGTGTCGGGAATTTCCCGTGGATTGGATGTGGGCTCTTGGAATGGCGAGGGCGGCTTCGGTAGGGTTCGCCGCATGTCCCCGCAGCCCTCAGGCTCCAACAGCCGTCGTCAGGCGATGACCCTCACGGCAGCCTTCCTCGGCTGGATGTTCGACGGCATGGAGATGGGGATATTTCCGCTCGTCGCACGTCCGGCGCTGCAGCAGATGCAGGTGGTTTCCGCGATCATGGACGAGGGTTTTGTGCAGCGTTGGATGGGGATTGTGACGGCGACGTTTCTGTTGGGGGCGGCGGCCGGGGGTTTGGTGTTTGGTTGGTTGGGGGATCGGATCGGGCGGGTGCGGGCGATGACGGGGAGCATCCTGTGCTATTCGCTGTTCACGGGGCTTTGCTATTTCGCGGCGGAACCGTGGCATCTGGCGGTGTTGCGGTTCATTGCGGCGCTGGGAATGGGTGGGGAATGGGCGTTGGGGGTGGCGTTGGTGATGGAGAGTTGGCCGGAATCCAAACGTCCGTTGATGGCTGGGTTGATAGGGGCGGCGGCAAACGTGGGTTACTGCCTGATTGCGGTGATCGGGATCCAATTCCCCATCACCACGGATTCGTGGCGTTGGGTGATGATGGTGGGAGCGGCACCGGCGGCGCTGACGTTCTTCATCCGCCTGTTTGTGCCGGAATCGGAGCGTTGGAAGGAGTCGGTGAAGTGGGAGGTGGCGCACCCGTTCCGGGACATTTTTTCGCCGGAAATGCTTCCGCGAACGCTGCTGGCGATTGCGTTTGCGTCCATCCCGCTGGTGGTGACCTGGGGCATTGTGCAGTGGATTCCGCTGTGGGCGGACCAGTTGACGGGTGGGAAGCGGCCGGAGGTGAAGGCGTTCACGCAGTTGGCGCAGTCGGGGGGTGCGGTGGTGGGGAGTCTGGTGGCGCCGCTGTTGGGGATCTGGTTTGGGCGGCGGGTGATCTATTGCGGGATGTGCCTGAGTGGGCTGGTGGTGTGCACGGTGCTTTTCCGGGGGTTGCACGATTATGGGACGTTGTTCTTGGGGATGGCGTTGTTGGTGGGCATGACGACGGCGGCCTTTTACGGCTGGTTGCCGCTGTACCTGCCGGAATTGTTTCCCACGCGGGCGCGGGCGACGGGGCAGGGGTTGGCCTTCAACTTTGGCCGCATCCTGGCGGCAATCGGGGCGTGGCAGATGCCGACGCTGATGGCGTGGTTCGACAAGAGCTATCCGAAGGCGGGGGCGACCATCGTACTCGTGTACGTGATTGGGATGGGGCTGATCTGGCTGGCTCCGGAGACGAAGGACAAGCCGTTGCCGGAGTAGGTAGGAGCCAGGTCGAATATCGAAAACGAAAAGGCCCGGCACAGATGGCCGGGCCCCGGAGAATCGAACGGAGGTTCTCCCCATGGTGGCGGCTGGCGCATGGCTGGCCGCCGGCCGAGGAGGATCACCTCACATGTGGGCGATCAGATTGTCGCCAAACTCGCTGCACTTGATTTGGGTGGCGCCTTCCATCTGGCGGGCGAAGTCGTAGGTGACGCGTTTGCTGCCGATGGCGCCGTTCAGGCCCTTGAGGATGAGATCGGCGGCTTCGACCCAACCGAGGTGGCGGAGCATCATTTCGCCGCTGAGCACGACGGAACCTGGGTTGACCATGTCCTTGCCGGCGTATTTCGGGGCGGTGCCGTGGGTGGCCTCGAAAATGGCGTGGCCGGTGATGTAATTGATGTTGCCGCCGGGGGCGATACCGATGCCTCCGACCTGGGCGGCGAGGGCGTCGCTGAGGTAGTCACCGTTGAGGTTCAAGGTGGCGATGACGTCGAATTCCTCCGGGCGGGTCAGCACCTGTTGAAGGGTGATGTCGGCGATGCTGTCCTTGATGACGATGCCGGCGCCGGGTTTGCCCTCGGGGATTTTGCACCATGGACCGCCATCGATTTCGACGGCGCCGAAGTGTTCCTTGGCGATCTGATAGCCCCAATCGCGGAAGCCGCCCTCGGTGAACTTCATGATGTTCCCCTTGTGGACGAGGGTGACGGACTTGCGGTTGAACTTGATGGCGTAGCTGATGGCGCTGTGGATGAGGCGCACGCTGCCGGACCAGCTGACCGGCTTGAAGCCGATGCCGACCTTCACCGAGGAATCCATGTTCGGGGCGCCGACCGCTTTCCAGAAGCTCTCGGCAGCTTCGCGGGTGCCGAAGCGGATCTTTTTGAATTCCTTGGGGAACTCTTTGGCGAGGAAATCGAGGACCTTTTGGGAATCCGCGGTTCCGCCGGCGTATTCGATCCCGGCGTAGATGTCCTCGGTGTTCTCCCGGAAGATCACCATCTCGACTTTTTCGGGGTGTTTCACCGGGCTGGGGACGCCGGCGAAGTATTGGACCGGCCGCAGGCAGACGTAGAGGTCGAGCATCTGCCGGAGGGCGACATTCAGGGAGCGGATGCCGCCGCCGACCGGGGTAGTGAGGGGGCCCTTGATGCCGACCAGGAACTCCTTGAAGGCTTCGACGGTGTCGTCGGGCAGCCAGGAATTGAACTTCTTGAAGCTTTCTTCGCCGGCGAAGACCTCCATCCAGGAGATCTTGCGGGTGCCGCCGTAAGCCTTTTGCACGGCGGCGTCGAAGACGCGGACCGAGGCTGCCCAGATGTCGGGGCCGGTGCCGTCACCGCGGATGAACGGGATGATCGGCTGGTTGGGGACTTGGAGTTTGCCTTGGCTGATGGAGATCTTCTCGCCGGCGGGGACGGTGCAAGTGGTGTAAGCCATGATGGTCTGGGGTCGGTCGTCGATGGTCCTGTTTGGGGAGGTGGACTCCCGAAACAGGACGGCTGTTTTACCCCGGCGTTGGGCCGGGGCAAGCATGCGATGGCTTCTTAGAGCCTGACTGAAAAATGGGATGGGCCCTGCGACGAGGGATTTTGGGCGAGGCCGAGGCGGCGAGACCGGAGCATCCCCGCAGCGGGCTGTGACGGTTGAGCCAACGAAGGCCTCGCCGAAAAGACCCGTCGCCCGGAGGGTTTTCACAAAA
>CAUJJW010000375.1 GCA_963205105.1 Verrucomicrobiota bacterium
CGCCCACCACATCGCGCACTAACGCTTCCGTCCGGCCGCGGGATCGGTCACGGACAAACACGTCCCACTTCAGATTCACATCCCCGGCCACCAGGTTGGGTGCCGCCGAGTGGAACACCACCGTGGAACCATCCGCACTGATCGTCGGCGCATCACTCCAGTCAAATCCCTCCTCACCATTGCTCGCCACACTCACCCGCTCGGTGGATCTCCGTGAGCGATCACGCACAAACACGTCGCGAACCTGGTTCCCATCGCCCGACACCAGATCGGTCGCGTCGGACGCGAACACCACCAGGTTCCCATCCCGGCTGATCATCGGAACCTCACTCAGCCCGTTGCCGGAGGAACGGCCATCCGCCCGCAAGCTCACCAGTTCCACCTGGCGCGAAGATCGCTCCCAGAGAAACACGTCGCGGGACTCGTTCCCGTCACCCGAGACCAGGTTCGCTGCGGAGGAGGCAAAGACCACAAACCGCCCATCCGCACTCACCGACGGGCTTTCGCTGTCCCCCAGCCCCCCCGCCCCCGCACGTGTCTGACTCACCCGTTCCACCGTCCGGCTGGCGCGATCCATGAGAAAGACATCCAGGTAACCTTCCGTGTCCCCGGCCACCAGGTTCGTCGCCGCCGAAACAAACGCGACCCAGCGACCATCGGCGCTGATCGACGGTTGAAAACTTCGCCCCGATCCCCAACGCCCATTCGCCGTTCGACTCACCCCCGTCATCCGCGCCCCAGACCGGTCCACTTCCGGTAATTCGGAAGGTATCCGGTTCGCCCGTGCCGCTTCCACCGCACGCCCCACATTCAGCCGCCCTCCCGTCCGGCTCAGCCCTTCCCACGACGGCATCGCATCGGTGGTGCCCAGCAGCAGCGCGCGAATTTCAGCCGGACGGGCCTCCGGCCGCATCCCGAACAACAACGCCGCCGCTCCCGAAACATGCGGCGCCGCCATGGACGTGCCCGAAAGCACCGCGTACCGATCGCCTCCTCGAAACGTGCTCAGAATGCCGCTGCCCGGCGCCGCCAAGTCCACCGTCACCCGCCCCTGATTGCTGAAGGAACTCGGCTCGTCGCAACTCGTCGAGGCGCCCACCGACAGAATCTCCGGCAGGTCGTACACCGCCGGAAACGTCGGGCGCGCATCCAGGTCGGCACGGTCGTTGCCCGCCGAGCACACCATGAGAATGCCTTCGGCCGCGGCCGCTTCCATCGCTTCCCGAAGCGCCAGACTGGGAAAGCCGCCACCCCAGCTGCAGTTGATCACCCGCACGTTCACCCCGCGCCGCTTCAGCCTCACCACGTAGTCAAAGGCGCTCGCAAATTCCACCGTCGTTCCAGACCCATCCACCGACAGCACCCGCACCGGCATCAATTGGACCCGCCACGCCACCCCGACCACCCCCACCCCATTATCGCCCACCGCCCCGATCGTCCCCGCCACATGCGTGCCGTGCCCCGCGTCGTCCGATGGATCCCCGTCGCCATCCACCACGTCGATCCCATGCACGTCATCGGCCCAGCCATTCGCGTCGTCGTCGATCCGGTTCCCCGGCACTTCCTGCGGATTCTTCCATAAATTCGGCGCCAGATCCGGATGGGTCAGATCCATGCCGGTGTCGAACACTGCCACCACCACCCCGGCATCTCCCTGGGTGACGTCCCACGCCGCTGGAGCTCCAATCCGCTCCAGCCCGTACAACCGACTCCGCTCGGGATCGTTGGCCGCCCGGTGCGCCTGATAACGCTGGTTCGGCTCCGCGGCCACCACCTCGGGCCGCCCACGAAACCAATCCAGGGCTCGCCGGTTCGGAAGGTCCGGAGGCAACTCGACCAAGTGCCAGCCTCCGAACGGCAGGGATCGCACCACGCGGGCTCCGGCAGGAAGTCGCCGCACCGTCTGGGGTTGGGGCCCGGCCCCCGCTTCCGTCCCCTGGAATTTGACCAAAATCTCTCGGTCAACCGTCTGCGCAACGCCAAGCGATGCACACGTAACCCAAACAACCAAAGGCAATAGCAACTCTCCAAGACCTGAAATGGAGAACCATCCTAGCCTAGGCATGCGGCGGAAACTAGTGGCACCACGTAGTCAGTGTCAGCATCCAAAGCGACCCGTCACCCAATCTTCTTCTTCAGACCTTCTCAGCCTCTTGGAGGGACGATTCAGTTGAAATCGATGAAGTTCACGCCAAGACGCAAAGACGCCAAGAAATGCGATGAATGCTTTGAATCGGGAGCCCTAGGTCAACCCACACCTTTTGGTTCGCGATTCTTTCGATGCGTTCGTCTCTTTCTTGGCCTGTCCTTCTTGGCGTCTCTGCGTCTTCGCGTGAGATCCATCTGAATCGATTCGGCTGAGGTCACCCGGCCTCCAACCAATCCGATCGCGGGGCTTGCTCCCGAATGCTGGATCTGGCTATACCCGCCTAATCCCAATTCAAAGCCTGGCTGATCCGACCTTCCGAGATTCACGGCATGCACCGCTCCATCCATCCTCATCCAGCATCCGCCCCAATTTCGCCCCGGGCCGGTTCCGCATCCCCACCCCTAGCGAGGTTCACGATAGGCCTGTTCTGGAGCTTCATCGCCACCGGCCTGACGCACGCCGCGGAACCTGCCGCTCCCGAGGCCCAAGTGAGTTTCCACCGTCAGATCCGCCCCATTTTCGAGGCGCACTGCCAGGGATGCCATCAGCCCGCCAAAGCGAAGGGCGGATACGTCATGACCGACTTCGCCCCGCTGCTCGCACCCGGTGAAAGCTCCAAGCCACCCGTCGTCCGGGGCAACCCTGACGCCAGCCATCTGGTGCAGCAGATCACACCGTCGAAGGGCGAAGCTGAAATGCCCCGGGGACGTCCCCCACTCGCCGAACCAGAGATCGCACTCATCCGCCGGTGGATCGCCGAGGGCGCGCTGAACGACACGCCGCCGTCCACCGTGCAGGCCTACGACGCCGACCATCCCCCGCGGTACTCGCGCCCCCCGGTCATCAACGCCATCGATTACTCGCCCGATGGCCGACTGCTCGCCGTCGCCGGCTTCCACGAGGTCCTGTTGCATCACGCGAACGGCGACGGAGTCGTGGCCCGGCTCATCGGCCTTTCGGAACGCATCCAGTCTCTTCGCTTCTCGCCCGACGGCCGGTTCCTCGCCGTCGCCGGCGGCAAGCCCTCACGCCTGGGCGAAATCCAGATCTGGGACGTGGCCGCCCGCGAATTGAAAGTCTCGGTGCCCATCGGCCACGACACCGTGTACGGCGTCAATTGGTCGCCGGACGGACGCTGGGTCTCCTTCGGGTGCACCGACAAAACCGTGCGCGCCATGGAAGCCTCCACCGGCAAACAGATCCTTCAACAAATGGCGCACGAGGACTGGGTGTTGGACACCGTCTTTTCCACCAACGGCACCCACGTGATTTCGGTCGGGCGCGACATGACCGCGAAACTGACCGAAGTGCCCACCCAACGTTTCGTCGACAACCTGACGTCCATCACCCCGGGCGCGTTGCGCGGAGGGCTTCAAAGCATCGCCCGCCACCCCCAGCGCGATGAAGTCCTGGTGGGAGGCGCCGACGGAGTGCCGCAGATTTATCAGGTGTTCCGCCAGGCCGCCCGCAAGATCGGGGACAACGCCGCCTTGCTGCGGAAATTCCCGGGAATGGAGGGCCGCATCTTCGGCGTGGACTACAGCCCGGACGGCTCGGTGATCGCCACCTGCGCCGCGCTGGATGGCAAGGGGGCGGTGAATCT
>CAUJJW010000376.1 GCA_963205105.1 Verrucomicrobiota bacterium
CGAGCCAACCGGCCCGTAAGCGTGCGGAAGCGAGTTCGGGTTCAATGACTTTCAAGGCGGCCTTGAACTGGCCGGCATCGAGCTGGGCCTCAATCTTCTCGATGGCCAGGATGCCCGCGCCCGTCTGTTTCAGACCGTCGTCCAGGTCCGCGATGCGCTGGCGATGCTGCTTGAGCCGACGCTGGAGATCGCTTCGGAGCAGGTACCACTCGGGATTTCCCCCGTGGACACGGAGGGCTTCGTCGCAGTCTTTCAGGGCTCGTCGGTAGTTGCGCTGAGACCGCAACATCTCAGCGCGCTGGACCAAAAGACTCCCGTGATCGGCCGGCTCTTCGATGTTCAACCGGAGCGCCTGGTTGACGGTGGCGATGCCTTCCTCGGTTTTCCCGTCCAGGAATTGGATTCGTGCCAACTCCCGCAAGGCGTGCAGCGCGGCTGGGTTCAGGCGAATGGCCTGTTCAAGGTCACGTCGGGCTTCAGCAAGGCGGCCGAGAACCCTGTATTCGATGGCCCGCTCGATGTAGGTCTCGAAATCCGCCCCCCCGGCGTCGATCACGGCACTGAGTTCCTCGATCTCATGCTCCGGTCCTTCGTGAGCCAAGAGGGAAGACGGCCCCGTGAGAACCATGTGAGCCAGGAGGAGCAGCACCCCCAAGCGGGTGCCGATGGCCCATGGAACCGACACGGGTTGAGCTTGGTCTCTCACGATGTCCTGTCGCCGCCACGGCTGACCCCGGCTAGAAGTCGCCACCGCCAAAATCACCGCCTCCGGAGTCGCCAAAATCGCCGCCGGAACTCGAATAATCCGTGTCCTGCCCCCCGGCGTCATCGGCGCCACCCTCCTGCGATCCTGATGCGGCGTCCGAACCCCAGGCGCTGCCCATGCCGCTGAACTGATTGAAGAGCCACATGCCGGCTGCCGCACCGAACAGCCCACCGAGCATGGAGCGCAGGAATCCGCCGCCGCCCCCAAATCCCGGCTGCATTGCACCCGCGCCGCCGCCTCGGCCGAAGAGACGTCCCAGAATGCGGATCACCACCAGCACCACCACGCCAATGAGTAGAATCGGCACCAGCATCGACCAGATCGATCCGCCCCGGGTGGGTGCTTCCGTGGGCACACCCACCGGCGCATGGGTGAAGGGGGCGGAGGTGTTGGAGGTCGCGGAAGGGGCCTTGCTCTTGGTCGCCGGTGCGGCATGGGCGCTCAGGGTGTCGCGCACGAAACCGACACCGGCAATCAACGCGTCGTCGTATTTTTTCGCACGGAGCTGTTCCAGCATGCGATTGGCGAGGGCGTTGCGGTCGGCCAGGGTGAACGCTTGGCGCTGCGTTTGATTGCCGACCGCCACTTGCAGGTGGGCCGGCTCGCGGGTGAGAAGCACGTAGACCCCTTGAACCCCGAGCTCACGGGCGCGGTCCACAGACCATGTTTCGAAGACCTGGTTCACCGCTGCCTTGTTCTGGAGATCGACACCCCGTCTGACCTCGGCGGGAATTTCCCGAAACGTTTCGACGACCATGTCCCTTTTCAGGGTGGTTTGGATGTCCGAAATCACGCGTGACGCGGCCGATTTGGCAGATTCGGAGAAGAACCCGGCTTGGTCGCGCACCACCGCATTGGCCGCGTGTGCAAGGCCCCCCCCCAGGACCAGCGGTATGGCAACCAGTGCCCAGACCATGCGTTTGAAATGCGATAAGTTCATGGGGCGACGGTGGATGGGATGTTGTCGTTGAAACAAGCCTTCAGATACGTTCTGAAGTTGAGGCTCAACCTGGTGACAGATTGTCTTCACGTCAAGGTGGCCGCCTTCGCAGCCTCTGCTTCAACCCGGCACCGCGCGCTGAGTTGCAAACGTTTACCGGGGACGCGCCAGTGCCACGCTCTCAATCCTCAAGAATCAGGACTGGATTGAGCCGGAGATCGCTGCTCTCCAGGGACGCGTTATGCACCTCGATGGCCAGGATATTGGTCCCGTCCAGGGCATGTTTGTGGGCGTCCTTCAGCACGATGTACTTGGGGCCTGGTGACGAATCGCCGCGCGTCGCGACCTTTTGAGCATTGCGACCGCTGCTTCGGCCGACCCCCGCCCGGGCCACTTCGCGGCCATTCAAGTAGGCGATGAATGCGTCGTCGTAATCGATCCACAGACCCATTTCCGTGATCCGATCGGCCTGTTCGATCTGAAATTCCGCGCGCACATACAGGAGCGAGTGCTTTCCGCGCATCGGATTCAAGCTGGTCTTGTACGATCCAGCTCCGTGGCCGAAGCCACCTTCGCCCACCAGCCAGCCGCGGTCGTCGAAGTCCAGACCGGTCCAGTCCCTGCCACGCGGAATCGGGTCGAAGATGTAGCGCCAGGGTGCGCCCTCGGGAATCAACACCCGGTGGTCCACCGCCGGGGCAGCCGGGATCGAGACCTGGTTGGTGGGCTTGACCCAGGTCGGTGGTTGCCAGGGAAGCGCCAGTCGAGTGGGCGTCACCGTGCCCCGTTTCACCACGCTGAACAGGTCCCGTTCCACGCCTTCCCGATTGATCATGCGCGCCACCAGGGTGTCCCCGTGAATGTCGATGAGAACCGATCCGTGCTCCACGATCACTTCACGCATCACTGGCAGGGTTCCGACCCGGCCCAGATTGGCACCCGCATTGCCTGTGACGACTTGGACGGTCCCTTCGTGGGGATGAATGCCAGCGCTCTTGCGATAGGCGCCGTCACCCGCGGGATTGCCGTCGCCGTCATCGAGGATGGCATTCTCCGCCACCGTGTTGGTGGCGTAGGCCCCGTCCATGAGCATGGACCGTTCATAGGTGTGGGAATGCCCGGTGAGCACGATGTCCACCCCTCCCTGCTCAATGATGGGCATGATGTGCTGGCGCATCTCGATCAGGTCCCGCTCCTTGTCGCTGTCGTGACTGCCCTTGGTGTAGGGCGGGTGATGCCAGAACGCGACGAGCCAATCCGCCCGTGCCTTTTCAAGATCCGCCCTCAGCCAGCGCGCCATGGGTTCGCCCGGGCGCCGATCGAGATCGTGGGAGTCGAGACAGATGAAGTGAATATTGGCGTAGTCGAAGGAGTAGTAGGCTTCGGTGCCCGAAGCCAGCCCACCGGACTCGCCGCGGGTGGGTACCACGTAGGCATCATAGTACGGACCGATCCCGGTGCGGCCATTGGAAGTATGACCTTCATGGTTGCCCATGGTGGGCCAGCAGACTTCGTTGCGAAGTGTGCTGGCGTAGGACTCGAAGAACCGGCTCTGGAATTCCATGTCACGGCCGACGCCGTAGGCCATGTCTCCGACGTGGATCCAGAAGTCGAGCGGATGCTTTTCGCGTGCCAGGGTTTGGAGCATGGCCTGGTGAACGGCGGCCTGGGGTTCACGGCCGGTTCCTCCATCACCGAGCACCCAGAAGCGCACCGGTTGGGTTGTCCCCACCGGCGGGTGGGTCTTGAAGTGGAAGGAGTCATCCTCTGGCGTCAGCCGGCGGTCGCCATCGTAAACGGCGTAGTGGTAGGTGGTGTCCGGTTCGAGGTCTTTGAGACGCGCCTCGTACTGGAAGGTGCCGAGCGGCGCGGAGTGGAGTTTGGGCAAGGCGAGATGAGCCGGGGTGGCCAGGGAAGCCCAACGATCCGGAAGCACTTGTCCATTGGTTCCCAGAGCAACCCGAATGATCAGATCCTCAGCGCGCGACCGCTGATCCAACTGCCGGGGATCTTTGCCGTAGCGAACATGGCCCTGAATCGGTCCGGCGGTGCGCCACACCACGTGCATGAGGTTCGGCCCCCCGAACTGGAGGTAAGGTGCCCGGGTGAACGGCTCGGGGGGATTCTCGGCGCGGACGACGTGACCGATCACGAGGAGGACAAGGCCCAGCAGTCTCAAGCGCTTTCCTGGGGCGAATGATCCCTTCGACATGGAGCCATCGTAGGCACGGACCAACGAAGGTCCAAGACGCCTTTGTTTCGGGCCGGTCAATTTTACGCGACCTGATTCTTCAGCCGTCAGCACAAGTCCAACACGATGATTGAACGGGCGACTTCGGCCAGACCTCGAAGGCCCAGTGAAATCGCAGAATCCACGTTCAACTGGTCCCGTTCAGGCCTGGGCGCTCCGATGCTGGAAGGAAACCATTCGTCCTCTCGCCTCGGTGGCCCTCGTCGTCTTCGGGTTCAGATCCGCCGTCGCCGACTGGAACCATGTTCCAACCGGATCCATGCAACCGACCATTCTGGAGGGAGACCGGGTCTTCGTGAACCGCATGGCCTACGACTTGAAAATTCCGTTCACGACGTGGCACTTGGCGGAATGGTCGGGTCCGGAGCGCGGCGACATCGTGGTGTTTTATTCGCCCAAGGACGGCCAGCGCCTCATCAAGCGGGTGGTGGGCTTGCCGGGTGACATTGTGTCCATGACGAACAACCGACTCTCCTTGAATGGCCAGACGCTGACCTACGGGGCCTTGCAGGAGTCATTCGTGGACGCGATCCCCCAACCGGAACGAGGCGAACGCTCCTTTGCCAGCGAGGAATTGCCGGACGGACGGCGCCCATCCCATCCCGTCATGGCATCTCTGGATCGGCCGGCTTTGCGAAGTTTCGGACCGATCCAAGTTCCCGCAGGCCGCTATTTCATGTTGGGCGACAATCGGGACAACAGTCTGGATTCCCGTTTCTTCGGCACCGTTGAACGCGAGGCCATCCTCGGGCGAGCCGTAGGAGTGGTGGGCTCGCTCGATGCTTCACGAGGATACGTCCCACGATGGGAACGTTGCTTCAGCCCGCTGCACTAAAGATACACGCCTAGTTGTAGTTGAGGACGGGAGCCGGGGTGCGGGAGTGGAGCGCTGTTTCTCCCTGCTCCGCTCGCAACCGGAAGAACTGTTGCTCGCCGATCGCGGCAGGGCTGAACGGGGAGACCGCCTCGGGAACCTGCGTCCAGGGTCCGTCCGGACTCAGCGCAGTCTCCAGAACGGCAACGCCAGTCCAGGAAAGCGTCGGGAGATTGCGAACGATCACCCCGTTTTTGCCAAGATCAGGACAAACCACGGTCACCTTGAAGGAACAGGTCTGGTTGGGGAAATCCTTGAGCCGACATTGAACCGTCGTGACCCCCGGCGGGAACACCGCTCCGGACGCTGGAATGCACTCCACCGGAACCAGCGTTCCGCACTCGGTCCTGGCAATGACCTGGTACGCCACCGATGCCCCGGCGCCCTTGTTGCAGATCACGGTAAAATCCTTGGGACAAACAATCGTTGCCGGGCCGGGATCGACCACCGTCATGGTGACCTGGCATTCGGATTCATTCCCTGCCGCATCATGAGCCACCAGGGTGATGACGTATTTCCCGGCCCCCACTTGAGTGCCCGGAGCCGGGCTTTGGGTGACGGCACGCTGGGTGGGCACCTCGCAGTTGTCGAAAACCGTCACCTTGTCGCGAAGGTCTGGAACCAAAGCGACGCACTTGAGGGCACTGGTGGTTCCACCCACGACGCCGGTGTTGACCGTGAAATCGTCGGGGCACGTCAGGACAGGTGGCGTGATATCGCCAAAGAACATGCCTCCCGGCCATCCGTAGCCCTCATAGGGTCCATAGCCATACACCGTGGTGCCGAAGGGTTGGGGAGCTGAAAGCGCGTGAGGTCCGGAGGAAACCGTCAGGCGGGCCGATGAAAACCCGCTGGCGCCGATCGGGCTGAAGGCTCCTGCAGGGACAATCACGCCATCCAGGGTGAGAACGCCCGCCGCGCTGGATGGCGCCACGATGTTGATGTGGTGCGTCGCCAGACTTGCGGGGCCCGTGCAAAGCATGTGGTCCCGGGTGTAATAACGAACGGGCGGGACGGTCACCATGAACGGGTCGGCATTCTCCACCTCGTCAAAGTCCGAGCTCCGGGCGAACTGCGAGACGAACACCGGCCGATTGGCGTCAATACGGGTGACTCCGGCCAGGGTGAAACGTCGAACCTGCCCTCGATCGATGGTCCCGGCTGCGGCCCCGTTCAAGAACAGCTGCGTGTCATCCTTGGAGCCGGTGATGCGCAACGTGTCTCCGTTGAGGCGCGTGGCAAACGGCACAGCATAGAAGATCTTGCCCCAGGCCGTGACGGGTAGCAGCTGCTCCACCAGATGATCGCAGAACATCTGCGACGGAGATTCGATATTGGCGCACTGATGGCCGCCGAACACCGCGATCGGCTTGTCCGACATGACCTCGGTTCCCGAGAGGTCGGCCGTCGAATCGTTGGGGTCTCGGAGTTGATAGGTCTGTCCCTGTTTCAGCTGCACGACGAAGGGTTCCCCTTTCGGATGCCCCAGCACATTGCGGGAGGGGATGATCGTGACCGAAGTTTCGTCGGCGGTTGCCACGAGACCGAACTGCGTTCCGTTCAGGGCCGACACACCGGAGAACACGTTGGGATAGCCGGTCACCAGGTACTCACGACCCAGCGCAGCCAGCGGCAGACCCAGGTATCCATCCGAACTGTAAGGAATACGGTTCAGCCCATAGACCGCGACCGGTTGGCTCGCTTCGATGTGGATGCCTTTGGATTCCACCACATCCACCTCGTCCCCGAGACTCGCCGCGTCCGGCAGAAGCACATCCACCACCATGCTGGCAGGGATGGTGAAGTCCCGGGAGTATCGCAGCCCGGGAATCGTCACCGTGCCGGTGATCCCTTCCGGACCCACGATGCACAAGGTCAGCCGAAGCGGTGCATCCGGACTTTGCGGGTAGTTGCCGGGAAAGGTGAGCCAGAATTCCGTGCCCTTGTAGTTCGCATCGCAGGGCGACCCCGATTGCAGGCGCACCTGATAATCCTCCACTTCCCCGTCCCGGGCCTGCCCCACGAAGCCTAGTTTGCCATCACGGCTGAAACGGAACCGGGCAAAGGTGACACCGGCGCGAGCCGAGGCTGGAACTGGGAAGTTCAACGTATTCACCCCACCGGCCAGCACCGTGCTCTCGAAGACCTGCTCGCCCGCATCGGCCCAGGAACGGTTTCCATTGAAATCGATCCAGGCGTCCAAACGGCCCGTCTGGGAGGCAGTAACCTCAACCTTCGCTGACTCCCCAGCGATCAACGGCCCCAGGAACACCACGCCGTCCTCGTCGTCCAGCGCCTGCGGGTTCAGGTCATCGCCAGTGGCTGAGGCATTCGGCTGGCCGTCGGATTCGGCATCCACCGTCTTGCCCAGATGCAACCCCTGCACGATCACATGTCGCGCACCGTTGCGGGATAGCAGGGTCGGATAGCCAAACGCCGCCGTACCCGCAGCGGCTTCCGGCGCATCACCAAAGTCCAAGGTCACGGCCGTCTCCACGATCCGGATCTGGTAGTCCTCCACCTCGCCCTCGGGCGCCGGTGCTGTGGAACTCAAATGGTCCGGTGTCTCCACTCCCGTCCGGCTGAGCCGGAATCGGGCAAAGCTCACCCCCGGAACTGCCCCCGCCGGAACATTCACTACGATCGTGTTCGGCCCGGGTGCGAGTCCGAATGCTTGAATGAACCGTTCCCCCGATTCGAACCCACCCGTTCGGTTGAAATCAAACCAGGCATCCAGGACACCCTGGCTCGAGCACGTCACAATCAGCGTCGCGGGTTTCCCAGGTTCCAGCGCCGAGGTGAACACCACGCCGTCTTCGTCGTCCTGATTTCCGCCGCTGAGATCGTCCCCGGTTGCATCCGCGTTGGGCTGACCGTCCGGTTCCGCATCGACCGATTTTCCCAGGAAAAAGCCCGACACGATCCGATGCCGGGGGCCGTTGCTGGCCGCCCGGGTTCGGTAGAGCACCGCGAGACTGGACTCCGGCGCATCCCCAAAATCAAGGCGCACGACAGCCAGCGATGCTGCCGGGCTGGTGACCGTCCCGGCAGAATTGCTCACACGAACAGTGTACTGGCCTTCCTGCGCCACCTGCACGTTGCGGATCACCAGCAAAGACTCGGTGGCGTTCGGGAGTTCCTGTCCGTTGAGAAGCCATTGGTACCTCAGCGGCGCCGTTCCCGTCACCGCCACCCGAAACGTCGCTGTCTCCCCCTGGTTCACCTCCACGCTTTCGGGTGCCCCGGCGATCTTCGGTGCCACAACTGTCGACGAAACCGTCACGACGATGGAATCGCTCGCCACAAGGGCTCCGTCGGACACCGTTACCGTGAGGGTGGCCGATCCGCCCTGGGTCCCCACCGGCGTAACGGTAACCGTCCGGTTGTTGCCGCTACCGGCAAGCACAATGGCCGACAATGGGACGAGAGCTGCATCCGACGTCGCCACAGTTAGTCGTAATCCGTCCGGCGAAGTCTCCAGATCCGCGATGTTGAAGGTGATGGGTCCTGTGCCTGTGCCTCCCTGAACGCTCTGGTCCGGGATGTCCGAAATCGTCGGCGGATCGTTTACCGCCTGAACTTCCACCGTGAAGGTATCGCTCGCGGTCGAAGCACCGTCGCTCACCGTCACCGTCACCACCGTCGTTCCTGACTGGTTGGCCAGCGGCGTCACCGTCACCGTTCGGCTCGCACCTGTGCCACCCAGGACC
>CAUJJW010000377.1 GCA_963205105.1 Verrucomicrobiota bacterium
TGGCGCGCTGGGAGGCGATCGGAAGGGTTCGGTTGGGGGTGGAGGGACTCGACTCGCGCAGCCGGGAACTCGTTCACCTGAAGTTTTCTGAAAATCTGTCCTACAAGGAAATCAGCGGGCGCACCGGTCTGACCACCGGACATGTCGGCTACCTCCTGCATCACGCGTTGAAATCCCTGGCCGATGACCTGACCCAAGCCGGCCTCCTGCCATGAACGGTGACGACTTCAAAACTGGCAAGCAGTCGACTCCCCCCGAGGAAGGGTGGGAGGCACGGTTGACCGCACGATGGCTCGGTGAGCTTTCGCAGGCGGAGTCCATGGCCTTGGATCAGGCCGTGGCGGCGGATCCGCGGCTGGCGCAACTCGAACAACGCCTCCGCCAGACCATTGGCTATGTGCGGGAAGTGGCGGCGGATCCGGCCGGGCCTGCCTTGGGAGCCACGCCGTTGCCTCGTATGTCGCCGGGCCGGCGGGAGCGGTTGCTGGAACAGCTTCGGGGCAAGGCTGGATCGTCCTCCGCTACCGGAGTTGCCGGGGAGTCCGAAGTGGGTTCCGGAACGAGGACGGTCATCGCCGTGGAATTCCCCCCGGAGCAGGGGCAACCGGCGACCGTCCCCGTGCGCGGTGGTTCCTGGCTCGCGCTTGCGGCTTGTTTGGTGGGACTGCTGCTGGCGGCTGCGGTGTTGCTCGATCTCCAGCCGCGCATGCAGGCCCGATTGGCGTCGTTTTCCTCGATGGAATTGCCCCGGGGCGGGCGGCCGGGCCCGGAGTTTTCCCTGGAACGGTTTGTGAAGGGAACCAGTGCCGCACCAGCGGGTGCGCCCATCGATCGCCGCAACCTGGCGGTCGATGGTTTCGCGAACGGGTTGGTCAACGAGATGTCGCCGGTTCCAGGCCGTCCCGAGGCGGACTTCGGGAAAGACGTGGCTGCCGATGCGCTGTTCCGTGATACGTCCCAGCCGTCGACGCCCGTGGCTCCGCCGTCGGCAGCCCTTCCGCCCGGGGTTCGGCCCGAAATGATGCAGCCCGAATTGCTGCGGCGTTACGGCCTGGTTTCGGCTCCAGCCGGAGCTTCCCGACTGGAGCCCACTGCCAGGTCGACGAGTCTGTCGAGTCGGTTGACCGAGGCCGAGGCGGTGAGTGGCCCGAGCCGCGAAGGGGGCCTGGGCGGTGCCGCGAACGGTCCGGTCCAGACTTCCGGTCCCAGCGAGCCCGCCTCCCAGCGCATGGTCCGGTTCAGTCGTGGAACGACCGAACCGAATGCTTCCGTGCCCGCCCTCCAGACCTTGGCCGAAGCCAACGCACCGGCTCCCGCGGAATCGCGGGGCGAAATCCTGGAGAGCCGCCCGTTTGGAAATGCCGTGGTCACGAGCGGACGATCTGGAGGCATTCCAAGGGGCGGGGGGCCCTCCACTACGGCAGGCGGGGCGCCCGCCGCTACCGAAGACCGGTTCATGGCCAACAGCTTTGGCGGCGGTGGCGAAGGTGGTGGTGCGGGTGGAGCGGTCGGCGCGACGTTTGATTTTGCTCCGGCGAAGCCGGAGCGGCCCGAAGTCCGGCTGCATCGACGTGCGTTGGCCGAAAAGACTGAGGGTGGTGGCGTGGACCGGCTGAGCGACTCGCCTTCGGTGAATCTGGCATTCGATGTGGCCCTCCCAGCGCCCGGGCATCAGGACAGCCTCGCGTCGTCGTTTGGGGTGACCACGGCGCCGTCCAACGGACGCTTGGCGGGTACAGCGGCGGGGTCGGCTCCATCCACACCGTCGCAGGCGGGCGACTCCAGCACTCCACCCAAGGCTGTCGCTGACCGGGAAGCTGCGAACCTTAGCGATGCGACCCAGGCTCCGGCGGCTCCTTCGCCCGACCTGCAACGGGTGTTTCGATATGCCACGGTCGTTACGAGGAGCGAACCAGCGGTCGGTGTGCAACTCGGGCAACCGGTTGCCACGAACCGCGCGCAACCGTTGCAGGATTTGTACGCGCAGAATCTGGGGCAGGTCTGGGATCTGGATCGCAAGGACATCTCCTCCGCGGCCAAGGCACCCGCCGACGAAGCGAACCCGCGGCGTGGTGTGGCAGCGGGTCGAGTGGTGTTGGGGGATGAGCCAACCTTGGGCAGGGCCTTGAGCCGGCCCACCGAAGATCAGGACAAGGCGATGGCGGTGGAAGCGAAGTCGAATCTGGCATTCTTCGCCAAGCCAGACACCGGCGAGATCCAGGCTGCGACGAGTTCGTCCGAAGCCTTGGTCGAGGAGCAGGCGGGCAAGAAGCCGCTGACACCGTTGGCGCTGTCGATGGTGGATCAGTCCAAGCGCAAAACGGACGACGTGCCCCTGGCCCTGGCCCTGGTCCCAGCGGTCGTCGCACCGCCGGTTCCGGTCCCTCAGCCTGAAGTCGACGCCGATAAGAACCCGGTGTCGACGTTCTCCCTGAACGTGAGTGACGTCTCGTTCAAGCTGGCCGGGGCGAGTCTCGACAACGGTCAACTTCCCGGACCTTCGACGGTTCGAACCGAGGAATTCCTGAACGCCTTTCACTACCGGGATCCGGATCCGGCTCCGGGTCGACCGGTGGCGTTTGCCTGGGAACGCGCCCAGTTTCCCTTCGCCCAACAGCGCGACGTGGTTCGGCTTTCGGTGCGAACGGGTGCGGTCGGGCGGGAAGCCAACCGCCCCTTGAATGTGGTTTTGCTGCTGGATTCCTCAGGGTCGATGGAACGTGCGGACCGGGTTTCCACCATTCGCGAGTCGTTGAAGGTTCTGGGAAACCAGATGATGCCGCAGGATCGGGTGAGCGTGGTGAGCTTTGCGCGCACGGCACGGCTGTGGATCGATGGACTGCCGGGGGATCAGGCATCGAATCTGGCGGATCGGGTGGGTGAGTTGACCCCGGAAGGCGGGACCCATTTGGAGGAGGCGCTGCGGGTGGGCTATGAGACGGCGCGCAAGCATTTCTCTCCGGAAGGAGTGAACCGCGTGGTGCTGCTGACCGATGGCGCCGCGAATCTCGGCGAACTCCGGGCGGAAGCCTTGCGGGAGATGGTCGAGTCCAACCGCAAGCGCGGGGTGGCGCTGGACTGTTTCGGCGTCGGGTTCGATGGCTACCAGGACGACCTCCTGGAGGCGCTCTCACGCAACGGCGACGGGCGCTACGGGTTTGTGAACTCGCCGGAGGAAGCGGCCACTGGCTTTGCCAATCAGTTGGCGGGAGCACTGCAAGTGGCGGCGGCGGATGTGAAGGTTCAGGTCGAGTTCAATCCCCAACGCGTTCAGCGCTGGCGGCAGATCGGTTACGCCAAACACCAACTGACCCAGGAACAGTTCCGGGACAACACGGTGGACGCCGCGGAAATCGGCGCCGCTGAGTCCGGCAACGCACTGTACGTGATTGAGCCGAATGCCCGCGGCACGGGGCCGATCGGCACGGTGCGGGTGCGATTCCGCGATCCCGCCTCCGGCCTCTATTCCGAGCAGGAATGGACCGTCCCGTACGAGGGCCCTGCGCTGCCTCTGGAGCAGTCGAGTCCCGCCTTGCGCCTGGCGACCGCGGCCGCGGCATTTGGTGAAATGTTGTCCGCGAGTCCCTACGCCAGCGAGGTGTCGAACGACCGTCTGATCGCTCTGCTCAACGGGGTTCCCGAGAACTTCAGTCCCGATCCGCGTCCCGAACATCTGCTCAACATGGTGCGGCAAGCGCAGTCCATTCTGGGCCGATAACCACCGTCTGTTGATTCCCCACACTTTTTTGGAGACCGCTATGAAGCCAGAACCGGCGTTGAAGAACACGGCAAGCACGGAGAACACGGACCTGGGTTGGCAGGAATATCGCAAGGGCACCACGCGCGAACCGGGAACAGCGCATGCGCCCGCGCGATCTCGTTCCGCGGGCACCGTGCTGGCCTGGGTGCTTTGCTCGGTGTGCTCGATCTTTTTTGGGGGGATTCCAGGCGCTTCCGCGGCGGACGCGGCCGAACCGGTGTCCGTGGAGGTGAAGGATGCCAAGGTCGAGGGGAGCTTCGATGGGGACACGGCGCGTCTGGTGTTCCAGGCGCATCTGGGCGGACTGCCGGGTGTTCAGGAACCGGCGTTCTGGAGCGCGACCTTCCAGCACCGGGTGACGGTGCAGCGTCCGTATCTCAAGCATTTCCTGGTTGTGAACGTGACCGCCATTCGCGGTGCGCTCCGGGAACTGGTGCTTCCCCTGGCCGGGGACGGCGAGATTGGGAGTGTCACTGGTGCGCTGCTGGAAGACTGGAGTGTGCGCAAGGACTCGACCGGAGCGCGGTCGCTGGTGCTGCGCGTCAAAACGAGCGACAAGCCGGTGACGGCATTGACGGCGACGGTGATGGGCGAGACGCGGATGGACGGGTTGGGCTCGGTGGTTCAGGGGTTGACCTTTGCGGCGGAGCAGGCGGCTCTGGGAAATGGATCACTGGCTTTGGAGTGGCCGTCGGAGTATGGCGTCGAGCTGGTGGAACCGGCCGGGCTGGTGCCGATCGAGGTGGGTTTGCTACCCGAAGCCATGCGTCCGGCGGCCGACGCCCCGGCTGGTGGACGGAAGGCTTATCGGTTTCTGGGCAGCGCGTATTCGCTGCCGGTGCGGGTGACGGCCGCGGATCCGGAGGCCGGGCAGGTGTCGTTGACGGGGTTTCGACTGGAAGGCGATCTGGCGGAAGGGGGTGCTGCGTTTCAACTGACGGCGACCGCGCGGGTGAAGGACTCGCGGGGAGGGCGGCTGGAAATCCTGTCCGGAGATGTGGCGTTGTCGGAGCCGGCCGAGCGGGAGGGGTGGCGGTTGCTGACCGAGAATGGCCGGTTGGTGGCGGTGTTTCCGAAGGCGGGCGAGTATCCGATCCAGCTGCGGTTTCAGGCGGGGGTCAGGGCTTCGAACGAGTGGAATCGGATTCGGTTCCGGGTGGCGGCGGGGGTGTTGGCGCCGGTGGTGTTGCGTGGGTTGGCGGCGGAAACGAGCCTGGAACTGGCGGGGGCATCGCGGCCGGAACGAGTGGGGGAAACCTTCACCAGCTTCCTTCCCGCCAGCGGGCAAGTGGAGGCGGCCTGGCGCAAGGCGCGGCCGGAGGCGGAAGGGCGGTTGTTTTACTCGGCGGAGGCGGTGACCCAGGTGGCGGTGAGTCCCGGCCTGCTGCGGCAGGCGTCACTTTTGGATCTGCGGGTGATGCAGGGCGAGATGACGCGGGTGACCGTGCTGCTGCGAGGCGAGGGCGAAGTCACGCGCGTGCAGGGACCGCAGGTGTTGTCCTGGACCGTGGAACCCGGGGCAGTCGCCGGCGAGCGTCGACTTCAGGTGCAGTTCAACCAGCCGCAACGGGAGCTGGCGTCGGTGCACATCCAGATTCAGCAAGCGCTTGGCGCGTTTCCGTTGTCGTTTGAAGCGGTTCAACCCATTCCCGATGGGGCGACGCGGGTGGGAGGCTACCTGCGGGTGGTGAACGAGGGTGCGGTTCGACTGGAGGTCCTCGAAACCGCCGGCCTTTCGCAGATCTCGCCCGAGCAATTCATCCAGAGCGATGGGGTGAAATCCTGGATGCCGCCACAGGCCAGCCAGGTGTTTGCCTACCGTTTTGCCGGGGCCGGAGTGCGGCTGCGGGTACAAGCGGACAACATCCTCCCGGAACTGAGCGTTTCGCAGATCCTGTCCTACCACCTGGGGGAAACGGATCTCTCCTTGGAGGCCGAGTTGGAGGTGGATGTGAGGGAGGCGCCGCTGCGCGAAATGGTGATCCGGGTGCCCCGGGGCTACACACTGGCGAAGGTGGAGGCCCAGGGATTGAGCGATCACTTTCTGACCGAGCCGGCGGGGGAACCTGACGCGACCTTGCGACTCGTCTATGGCGCGCCGGTGATGGGGCGGCAGGTGGTGCAACTCCGGCTCGAACGCAATCAGCCCTTGGGCGGTCCGCGCTGGGATTTGCCGAGGATCGAAGTGCTTCGGGCGCGGTCGGTGCGCGGCAACCTGGGCGCCTCCGCTGACACCGGGTTTCGGCTGACCGCGGCGACCACGAGCGGACTGACCGAACAGGCGACCGCCTTCTTTCCGAAACGCGTGGTGGGGTTGCAGGTGGCATTCCGGCTCAATGATCCGGCCTGGCAGGCGGGATTGTCGGTGGAACGGATCGCGCAATCGATCCAGGCGGACGTGTTTCATTTGTTCTCGGTGGGGGAGGGGATCGCCTACGGGAGCAGTCTGATGAACTTCGTGGTGTCGGGTGCGCCGGTGTCGGTGTTGGAAACCGAGCTGTCGGCCGAGTACTTCAACGTGGAGTTCACGGGCAAGAACGTGCGGAACTGGCAGAAGACGGATCGCGGTTTTCGCATTCAACTGCACACACCGGTGTCGGGGGCGTACACGCTGTTGGCCACCTACGAACGACCGTTCAAGGCGCAGGGCGAGACGTTGTCGTTCACCGGGGTGCGCCCGATGGATGCACAGACCGAGCAGGGATACACGCTGGTGATCAGCGCCAACCAGTTCCAGGTGGTGCCGGTCACCGTGACCGGATCGCTCACGCCGCTGGAGACGGGCGAGGTGCCGGCGGAATACCGGTTGTTCTTCGATGCTCCGATCCTGGCGGCGTACCGGTACACGGCGCGGCCCTTCAACCTTCAACTGGAGTTGAAGCCCTTGGCGCAGGCGGAAGTGGTGAGCCAGGTGGTCGATCGGGCCGCCATCACCACACGGATTTCCGAGGAGGGCCAGGTGGTGACCGAAGCCCGGTACTTCGTGAAAAACAAGGGGGCCCCGCATCTGCGGTTGCGCCTGCCTCAGGACGCGGAGTTGTGGTCGGTGACGGTGGATGGCACGGCGGTGGTGCCGGTGAAGGATGAGACCGGCAACCTGATCCCGCTGCCGAACCGGCCGGATCCCAATGTGCTGACCGAGCTGAGGGTGAAGATGGCGAGTCGGGCGAAGAATCCGCGCCGTGTGACGGTCGGTGCGCCGGTGGTGGCGGCGCCGGTGCTCCTGGCGGAATGGCACATCGAACCGGCCACAGGACGGCGACTGGTGTACCGGAACGGCACCCTCACGCCAGCCGTGGGTGAGTTGGACCCTTCAGGGTTCGCGGGACTGTCTCGATTGCTTGGTTCGGAACACCGATTCCAGGTGATCACTGGGTTGGTCATTCTCGCGGTGGCGGCCGTGCTTGCCGGCTGGATCTGGTCGGGGCGGCTGGGCTCGGGTCCCCGCCTTGGGCTGCGCCATTTGTCGGCGGGCGTGCTTGGAATGGCGGCGGCGGCGGTAGCCTTGCTGATGGTGGTGCGGTTGGCGGGGATCGCGGCGGAGGGTGAACTGACCCTTCCGTCGGATTTGCGTTTCGTGGCTCCCATTCAACAGGGGGACGCGGCCTGGCAGGTGGAGGTTGCCAATCTGGAGCATTCACCCGCCGGTTGGGTAACCTTCGGCGGCGTTTTGTTGGCGGCGGTTGCCCTGGTGGCGTGGGTGGGCTCTCTGCTCGCCTCGACTTCCTGGAACCGGGCTCTGGGCATCACCACGGGCTGGTGTCTGCTGATGTGGGCGGCACTTCGGGCACCTTCGGGTCCTCAGGCGGCGGTGGGCGTACTGGCGGTGTTCATCGTGGTGCAGGTGCTGTTCCCCGCGCTGGTCCGTTGGTGGAGGAATTCCGGCCGAACGGAACCGGCGGTCTCCACCACGGCGCTGATCGGTGTGCTCGGCTTAGGGCTGGCGCTGAGCGGCGCACCGCGCGCTTCGGCCGCCGAGACGGGCTGGAGTGGCCTGACGGCAGTACCCGCCGAGTCGGTGGTTCACGAGCTGACGGTGATCGACGATTATGTCACCGGCCGGACGACTGTGCGCTGGCAGGGAACGACCGGAGCGGTGCTTCCCTTGTTCACGGAACCCGGGGTTCTGTTGCGTTCCGGGCATCCGACGGCGTCGGCCCGTCTGGTCCAAGTGATGCGGGAAGGTCGACGGGTGCATGGGTTGGTTGCCGAGACCAATGGAGCGTTGGAGTTCCCCATCGAGTTTCAGGTGCGGGTGACCCAGCGGGATGGAGAACGTGGCTTCGTTATGCCGGTGCTTCCCGGCCTGGTGAATCGGGCACACCTGACCCTGCCGGGTTTGGATGTCGACGTGTTTTCGCCCCAGGCGGTGCTGGTGCGACGGGAAGCGGACGGCGGTGCGGTGTCGAACACCGTGGTGGACCTGGTGTTGTCACCGGTTCAGGACGCCTGGATCGGATGGCGACCCCGGACGCGTGACACTCGTCGGGAGCGTGCGGTTTTCTTTGCGGAATGGGCCCAGGTGTTTGTGCCTGGCGCCGGGGTGGTGGAGGGAGTGCACGAAGTTCAAGTGCGCCCGGCCCAGGGCGAGGTGGCCGAGCTGGTGTTCGCGGTGCCGACCGGCATGACCATCACCGACGTGCAATCGCCGTCCTTGACCTTGTGGCGATTTGACCCTGACACGGGTGCCTTGCGGGCCAGCTTCTCTCCGGCGCAATCCAAGCCTTTCACGGTGGTCGTGCGATCCCAGGTGGCCTCGACCCCGCTGCCCTTCGAACGTGCGGTGGGTTTGATCGAAGTCCGCGGTGCGGCCGGTCAGATCGGGTTGGTCGGGGTGGCGACGGGATCGGAAGTTCAATTGGACGACGTGCGGGTGGAAGGGGTGGCGGCAATCAATCTGGAGGATTTTCCGGTCAGTGCACTGGCTCCGGTGCAGCAGCAGGTGGCGGGGTTGGCGTTGCGTCGGGCGTACCGGTATTCGGCCGCCGGAGCCAAGCTGACCGTCCAGGCGTCGGCGGTGGAACCCGACGTCCGGGTGGAATCGCAGCTGACGCTGTCGTTGAGCGAAGATCGGGTGGTCTTGGCGGGCAACCTGGACGTGGACGTGACCCGGGCGGGCATCTTCAAGTTGAGCTTTGCGCTGCCGGCTGGTTTGGAAGTGGAGTCGATCACCGGCGGGGCGATGAGTCATTGGACGGAGCTGAAGACGGAGGCGTCGCGAGTGATTACGCTGCATCTCAAGGGGAAGACCGAAGGGAGGCAGCGGTTCAACGTGTCGCTGTCGGGGCAGGGGGTGAAGTCGACGAAGGGTTGGGTGGTGCCGCGCCTGGCCTTGCGCGAGGCGGCGAAGCAGCGTGGGCAGTTGCTGGTGGTGCCGGAGCAGGGACTTCGCCTTCAAGTGACGGTTCGGGAAGGTGTCACGCAGTTGGACCCGCAACAGGCGGGGGTCCGCCAGCGGGGGGTGCAGGCGTTCCGGATTCTGCAGGACGCCTGGAACGTGGTGCTGGATCTCGAACAAGTGGACGCCTGGATTCAGGTGACCAGCCTGCAGCACGTCGCGTTCGCCGAGGCGCAGATGAAGGTGTCGGCGAATCTGCAGTACGAGATCGAGAACACCGGGGTGAAGGCCCTGGTGGTGCGCCTGCCCGCGGCGGCGGACGGGGTTCGTTTTCGGGGTGAGCATGTGGGGGATTTTCTGGCCCGCCCGGCTTCGACCAACACGGCGTTCCGCGATTGGGAAGTGAAACTGGAACGGCGGTTGATCGGGAAATACCTCCTGCAAGTGGCGTACACCCTGCCGATCGGGGAGCAGGCCGGGGAAGTGACCGTGGACGGGGTGCAGGCGCAGGAGGTGAACCTGCAACGTGGGTTTGTGACGGTGCAGGCGGGGGGGCGGTTGCAGGTGCGCATCGAGCCTCCGTCGACCTTGCAGCCGACGGATTGGCAGGTGATTCCGCGGGCGTTGCAGCAGGACATTTCGGCGCCCTCGGCGAACTTCACCTACCGGTTGGTGGATGCGGCGTTCCGGTTGCCGGTGAAACTGGTGCGGCACGAGGCGGCGCGTCTGTTGCCGGCGCGGGTGAACAGCGTGGCGCTGACCTCGGTGATTTCCGACGATGGGGCGACGTTGACCGAGGTGAAACTGCGGTTGATCCCGGGTGACAAGCGGTTGCTGCACATCTCGCTGCCGAAGGAGGCCCAGTTCTGGTTCGCCTTTGTGAACCAGAACAGCGTCTGGCCCTGGCAGGCGACCAACCAGGTGCTGATCCCGCTCGAACAGAACTCCCGCACTGGGGAGGAATGCGTGGTGGAGTTCTACTACTCGGGTGTGGCGGGGCAGAGCGGACGGGGCAGCCTGGACGTGGCGTTGCCCGGGCCGCGGATTGATCTGCCGTTGGAGAACATCACCTGGACCGTCTTCCTGAACGAAAAATGGCAGCTGAACGACTGGAGTGGGTCGCTCAGGCTTCAGGAACAGGAGGTGTCGGTTCAACCGGTGGTGCTGGATATCGACAGCTATGTGCGGAACGAGGCCCAGATGCAGCAGGCGAAGACCAAGGAAGCGGAGCAGGTGCTCAACTTCGCCAACTCCTTCCTGCAACAGGGCGATCCCCAGCAGGCGCGCCGGGCGTTCAAGGCGGCGTATGGACTTTCCCAGCACGATCAGGCGTTCAATGAAGACGCCCGCGTGCAGTTGAACAATCTGAAGGTTCAACAGGCGGTGGTCGGCATCAATGTTCGCAATGCCCGGGTGGCCGGGGGAAGCGGCGCCATGGCCGCCATGCCTCAGGGCCTTCGTGACAGCCCCCTCGCCAACTACACCCAGGGCGAAGCGAAACAGCTCCTCGAACGCAATTCGGCCGAGGACAACGCCCTTCAAACCCGGTTGGCCGAGCGCTTGATCCAGCAGCAGGACGCCGCGGTGTCGAGTCCCGCCGCCATCCGGGCCACGCTGCCGGAACAAGGCCGCAAGCTGGTCTTCTCACGGCCTCTTGAAATCGATGCTTCGAGCGAACTGCGACTTCGGATTGAGGCGACCTCGGCACACTCGGTGTCCTTCGGCTGGAAGTTGCTGATCCTGGCCGGCGGATTCGTGGGGATGCTGGTGATCGTGGCGCTGGTTCGGGGGCGGGAAACCGCGTGATGGCGGGGCTTCTTCACGAAAGGCTTGGACGCCGCGCGGCGGCTGCCTAGCCTTCCGCCGTCCCTTTTCAAAACATGAAGAAGCTCAACATCGCCCTGATCGGCTATGGGTTCATGGGCCGGACCCATTCCAACGCGTTCCGGCAGTCCTCCAAGTTTTTCGATCTCCAGTACGAGCCCGTGCTGAAGTGCGTCTGCGCCCGCGACGCCGCCAAGGCGCAGGCGTTCGCCGACAACTGGGGCTACGAGGGAATCGAGACCGATTGGCGAAAGCTGATTGAGCGCAAGGACATCGACGTCATCGACATCGCCGCGCCCAACAACGTCCATGCCGACATCGCGATCGCCGCGGCCAAGGCGGGCAAGATGATCCTGTGCGAAAAGCCGCTCTCCATGGATGGCCCGCAGGGCAAGAAGATGGTCGCCGCCGTAGAGAAGGCCGGCGTGCCGAATTCCGTCTGGTACAACTACCGCCGTGTTCCGGCCGTGACCCTGGCCAAGAAACTGATCGATGAAGGCCGCTTGGGCCGGATCTTTCATTACCGGGCCAAATTCCTCCAGGACTGGACCATCAACCCCGAACTGCCCCAGGGCGGAGCCGGGCTCTGGCGGTTGGACGTCAAGGTGGCCGGCTCCGGGGTGACCGGGGACCTGCTGGCGCATTGCATCGACACCGCGATCTGGCTCAACGGCGGCGTCGAAAAGGTCAACGCCATGACCGAGACCTTCGTGAAGGAGCGCAAGCACAGCCTGAGCGGCAAGGTCGAGAAGGTGGGCATCGACGACGCCTGCGCGTTTCTCGCACGATTCAAGAACGGCTCCCTGGCGACCTTCGAATCCACCCGGTACGCCCGCGGTCACAAGGCGCTCTACACCCTCGAAATCAACGGCGAACACGCCTCCATCGCCTGGGATCTGCATGACCTGCACCGGCTGCAATGGTTCGACCACAAGGACGAAGGCCAGGTGCGCGGCTGGCGGAACCTGCACATCTCCGACAGCGACCACCCGTACATGAAGCACTGGTGGGTGCCGGGTCTGCAGATCGGGTATGAACACACGTTCACCCACCAGTTCGCCGACTTCGTGAAGTCGCTGGAGAAGAACGATCCGTGCTCGCCCAGCTTCCGGGAAGCCTTGGAAACGCAGTACATCTGCGACGCCGTGCTCAAGTCAGGGAAGACCGGCCGGTGGGAGAAGGTCACGAACGTCAAATAAGGCCCGGCCCCATTGCGGTTCATCATCAGCCCCCGGGAGGTGCTCTCATCCCGGGGGCTGCGTGTTTCGAGGCCGGCTGAGGGTGTGCGTTTAAGGCGATATCACCACCGGCCGGACCCGGACGTTTTCGCGGATGCGGTCCCCGGGATAGAGCACGATTTCTTCGCCGTCGTTCAGGCCTTCCAGGATCTGGACCTCGGTTCCGCTGCTGCGCCCGATCCTGACCGGTTGCAGAACGGTTTTCCCGTCTCGCAGGGTGAAGGCCGCCCAGTCCGCGCCTTTGCGGAACACCCCGCCGGTGGGTGCCTTGAGGGTGCGCGGGGATTCCCAGACCACGATACGGGCTTCCACCCGGAAGCGGTCGCCCAGGCCAGGGCGCTGATCGGGTGGGGTGACGAGGTCGGCGATGACGTTGACGCGTTGTTCTTCGACGCCGAGGGCGGAGACCTTGGTGAAGGCGGCGGGCTCCACCAGGCGAACCCTGGCTTCGAGCGGTGTTTCGCCTCCCCAATGGTGAAGTTCGACCACGGCACCCGGTCGGATGGCGGCGCCGTCCCGGGAGAGGACTTCGATCACCACCTCAAGATCCGTGAGATCGCCGAGTTCAAGCAATGGCGTCCCGGGAGTGACCACGCGGGCACTTTCCTCGGGCACACGCAGCACCTGGCCGGAGATGGGAGCGCGAACCTCGACGGGAGGGTTGGCGGAGGCCTGCCTTTTCGCGGACTTCGTAGCGGCGGGCGTCTCGCCTGCCGTAGAGCCGGGCATCTTGCCCGGCGGAAGGTATGGGTGATCCGTGGTTGCTGGGACGAAGTCTCCGGG
>CAUJJW010000378.1 GCA_963205105.1 Verrucomicrobiota bacterium
ACTTGTCAAAGAGGTTTTCGGCTCCTGACAGATTTCGTTCGGTCTCCAGTCAAAACGGCTTCAAGGAATCGTTCGGATTCAGCGCGGAACGGAATCCGCACGGCAACGCACCCAACCAATGCCGGCCAGCGCCGCCAAGCCCAGGCTGAAGAGATGAATCGTGCCACCGGCATCCGGCACCACCACGACGTGGCCCCAGTGTTCCGTGCCACCTTCGATCGCGTCCTCCGATTCGAAGGGTGACAGCGTTTCCTTCGGTTCGGTCCCCACCCCTGCCCCTCTCCCCTCGACCTCAACCTCAACCTCCTGAGTGGCCACCGGCATATCCGTTTCGGCACCCCAGGACGATGCCGTCCACGGCGAAACACAACCCAGCAAGAGACTTAGGACCCAACCAGCAGCAACTCCGCGCTTCATAGACCGTGTTCGCTGATTCCTTCCAACGAACACGAACCTCGCGATGGGACCCCGGTTTCAGGGGTGGGCCGCATCGCACGTGTTCGAACAAAGGCATTCAACTCAACTACGATTATCGGCGGATCACCGGGGTCACTGGACCCCCAATTCCAAATGCTCGCTGCTCATCCGAACACCACGATCATCCGTCACCGCCAGAAAGCCGACCCAAGGGCGTTCCGACGGGATTTCCGCCCAAACCCTCCCCCGTTCCAGGTGAGCCGGTTGGGTTTTCCAGACCCGCTTCTGCCAGGGGCCGGAATCGGTCGTGTAACACAATCGCGCCTCCCGAACGGGGGACCCGCTTCGAACTCGGGCGCTTAGAAGATTCCTGCTCAACCTGGCAACACCAAGTCGCGGCACCCCCACCCCCTCCCGCAGTTCGGCGTCCACGAAGGTGTCCACTTCCGCGAAGGACCAAATATGACCATGCGGCAGATCCACCACCACCGAGACGTGTCGGAATCGTGAGGGAACCTGCTGGTAGGACTTGCGATAGCTGTCGAGCGGGTAAGCGAAGTCCTTCGAGCCATTCAGGAACAGGATCGGACAGCGAACCCGACCCAGGTACTGACCGGGATCGAACAGCGAGAGCCACCGCCCTCGCGCATCGTCGGACATGGCGGCCAGCGACTTGTCCTTCCAGACGCTGTTGTCTCCGAGAAAACCGCACCCGTACACCGGAACGGCGACCTGAAATCGAGGGTCCACGCCCGCCACCAGACAGGTCAGGTACCCTCCCCAACTGATGCCTGTCAGCCCCACCCGTTCGGGGTCCACCTCGGGCAGGCTCCTCACCAACGAATGACCGCGAATCACCGCGGCCACCGCGTGGTACGACCACATGTCCCGTTCTTCTCCCACCCCGAACTCGCGGAATTTCACGGGATCCGACTGGTCCGGGCCGCCGTCCGGCAAACGTCCCGTTGGTCCGTTGCCGGCCAAATCCATGGCCAGGGCCACGTAACCGCGTTGAGCCCAGTGTTCCGCCCAGGCCTTGAAGGCCTTTCCCCCACCCCCATGCACCAGGACCATCGCCGGGAACCGCTGGGTACCCGGTACCGACGATGCCGCCGGACGCCCGAGATACGCGAAGATACGTGTCGGTCGGCCCTCAAACGGTTCCCCGGCGTAGTACACCTCCTGGACCAACCCGGTTCGTACGCCCCAATCCGCGTGTGGCACTTCGCCCAGGGCACGCATGTCCCAGGGACCCGAAGCGGACCGGGCCACAACGTGCACGGCCAAGCCGAGCCACAACAGCGCACTCAACAGCCGCCGGGCCGTCATGCCATCGCCTCCCACCAGGCCGCCAGCTCCACGTCGCGCACCTCCGTCCAGGGCAAGGGGCCGCCCTCCAGAAAATCAATCACCCGACCCGCCAGTCGATGGAACCCGGCTTCGTTGGGTGCCGGTGGCCGATACAGTTGCGCGGAATGAATACCACCGGACCGATCGCGAACGGCAAGGTTCACGTCCCCCACCACACCGTCCAAAGCCAGGATCGTGGCGTGCACGCCGCCCTCGTGATCGGTGACCCAGGCCCGAGGCCGCTGGGCCAAACGCTGGACAATACCCAAACCGACCAGGTCCTGCGTGCGCCCATCCGTCACGGCATCGCCCTGGGGGTTGTTGGACCGTGACAACGCTGCCGCCAGGAGATCCCACGACCATTCCCCGTTCGCCGCGGCCCGCCAGACCGCGTCGTTCTCGTACATGCGTGCCGGCACCCCTGCCTTCGGCATCCAGTCGGCCTCGGGCTTGAGTCCATGCAAGCCGTCCAGCGTCGCCCGAAAATCGTCCCCTTGAACCACGATCAGCGCTTCCCGGCAGCGCTCATTGCGAAGCCGAGGGATTTCCGGAAACTTGAACGCCACCGAAAGCAGATCGCCCGAACCCAACCGGACACCGAGGCTCTTCGACAAGGTGAGAGCCGCCGCCGCATCCGCCTGTCGAGCCGCTAATAGGCCCGTCACCCAGCACGCGCCACCCGCCTTCATGAGGCTCAACCATCGCGTCAGGTCTTCGGGAGCCGGCGCCGGATGGCCTTCCGCGGGAACCACCACCACGCCATCCGCACCCGCCACTGCGGCTTCAGGACTGGGTGCCACCATCAAGCCAAAGTCCTTCTGCCGACGCGCCATGGCCTCCGGTTCGGCTCCGGGGCAAAAGAGGCTCACTCCCACCGCGGCGCGGCCCCGAATCACGCCGTCGTCCGGGAAGCCCGCCAAGAAACGGTCCACCAGGGCGAGCGACGCCCGTGGCTTCGCCAGTCCCGGTGCCACCACCGCCAGTTTGTTCAATTTGCCCATGATCATGCCCTCCAGAA
>CAUJJW010000379.1 GCA_963205105.1 Verrucomicrobiota bacterium
CCGCCCCCGACACCACCGCTCTCCTCCCGCCATCGATCCCACCGGAGGTGGAACCCAGCCAGGAGCCGGTCGTCTCCGCACACCCCCAACCCGCCTTACCCGATGTCGCTCCCGTGGCGGCGGCATTCGCCCTGTCCGAAGTGGCCCCAGTTGCCTCCCCCATCGTTCCCAGTCCCTCTCCCGACTTCGAAGCACCCGTCCCCATCCCGATCGATCCGGACGCGCCTCCCTTCGATATCCTGCCCTCCGAGGATTCGGAAAAACCCGCGGCGGATCCCGGGATTCCACCCGGCGGCGGCGCGTCGGAACCTCCTCGCCCTCGACGCCGCACCCGACGACGTCCCCCCGCCGAAACCCCACCGCCGGAATCCCGTCCAGCGAGTCCACAACTCGATCTTCTCCCACCCGCCGATCCGGCCAGCGAACCGTCCTTGCGGGAAATGGTCGGTGCGGGTCGCCTTCCCGGCATTGACCTGGAGGACGCCACCCAACGCCTGGGCCTGCCGCGCGAGGTCATCGAAACCATGCTCCTCCAGTTCGCCAAAGGTCAGGGACGCATCATGAAGGACCTGCGCGCGGCGGTGGAAAACGAGGACCCGGAAGAAGCCCGGCGCCTCGCCCACTCCCTGGCGGGCGCGGCGGGCAATTTGTCGGCGCACGAACTGCGACGGTTGGCGAAGACCATCGAACTCGCGGTGAAGTTCCGTCAGGGCAACCTTCCCGGAATGCTGGCCGAGCTCGACAAGGAAGCGACCCGGGTGTTTCAGGGCCTGGATCTCCTGGCCGAACTCCGGTCCTCCCACGCTGAGGCGAAACAACAAGCCGCCGCCACGAAATCATCCCAGCACCCCAACCCCACCCCAGCACCGGATGGGTCGGAACTCGGCCAGCGCTTGCTGACACTTGCCGAACACCTCGACAACGGCGACCTCGACGCCATTCAGACAGCCCTGGAAACGCTGAAATCCACCGCCGGCCGTTTCAGCGAAGACCAGGACTTTGCATCACTGGAAACGCACATCGCCGACTTCAATCACGGCGAAGCCGCCGAACTCGCCCGCGCCCTGGCCGAACGGGCGAAATCGACGTAGAGCGGCCCCGAGAGCGGTTGCCGGGTCAGGACCCCGGCAGGGTCAGCAAGCAGAGCGCCTGCGAGGAAGCGGCTGCCCAGGAACCTTCCCTCCCCTCGTCATCGTACTCCTACTCCTAATCGTAATCCCCCCGCCCCCCGGAATCCCCGGTTCCAGGGACGTGAGCAGGTCGATTTCGAACAGGCGCCTTCCCATGCAACCCATCGCGAGGATTGAACCGGGCTCCCTCACCCCAACCCTCTCCCGGAGGGAGAGGGAGTCGCGTTCCTACCTCTGCGGAAGGCCACAACCCCATTCGCACGAGCCGCCTCGACTCGTTCCAGCAAACGAATGCCTCAACCCTCCACTACCCGTGGTAACGATTCTCCTTCTCCCTCCGGGAGAAGGCCGGGATGAGGGCCGCCCGCTCCACACCTAGCGCCCCGGTTCATGGCCTAATCCCAGCCTCCGTAGCGGCGGGCGTCTCGCCCCCCGGAGACGAAAAGGCACAGAGAAATGAGACCGACCGTTTTTAACTCTGTGCCTCCGCGCCTCCGTGGTGAACCTCACCTCGATTCCTGGCCATGGTTCCTACCCCCGCTCAGTTCAGCTTGCGCAGCCAGATGTTCCGGTAGCGCACCGGGTTGCCGTGGTCCTGGAGATGCAGCGGACCCGTCGGCACCACCCCTTTGGCAGGAGCAGCGGTCGTGGCGTTGCCCTTAATCGGAACATGGTCCTGCACCAGCACGCCGTTATGAATCACCGTGAACGATCCGGGAATCACCGCCCCGTCAGCCCCCAACTTCGGTGCATGAAACACAATGTCATACGTCTGCCATTCACCCGGCTTGCGCGACGCATTCACCAGCGGCGCGGCATTGCCATAGAAGGACCCCGCCTGCCCGTCCGGGTAGGTCGGGTTTTCGTACGAATCCAGCACCTGGATTTCATAGCGCCCCTGAAAATACACGCCGCTGTTGCCGCGACCCTGGTCCTTGCCGACCACCACCGACGGCGACGCCCATTCGAGGTGCAACTGAATGTCACCGAACGATTCCTTGGTGGTGATCCCGCCGGCGCGCACCTCGGCGTAACCGTTTTCGATTTTCCACGCCGGCGGCTTGCCGTCGTTGGTCTGCCACGCCGACAAATCCTTGCCATCGAACAAGACCACCGCATCTGCAGGAGGCAGTGCGCCGTGGCTGAAGGTGGCTCCGGGCGTGACCACGGCCGGCTCCTTCGCGGCGCCGTGCGCGGCGAAGCCAGTCCAGGCCAGCAACGAGGTCGCCACCCCGCACCTGAGAAATGAGCGGCGCGAGGCGGTTGTGGGTGTTGGGGATGAGGTAGGATCGATGGAATTCATTGGGGAGGAAGTGCGCATGGGATGACGAGGCAAAGACTGAATCGTCCGGGGCCGGAAGTTCCACTCCGAAAACCGGTCGAAAACCCTCTTGCATGCACCCCACGCCCCAAAGCATAACAAGCGGGCCGGTCGCGCACGTGGCGGAATTGGCAGACGCGCTACTTTGAGGTGGTAGTGCCGTAAGGCGTGCAGGTTCAAGTCCTGCCGTGCGCACCATATCGATCGGTTTTCGGATCACGCTGGTTCATGGGTTTCTTGAATGCCTCACCTCGAAGCCTCAGCTGCTTCCAACGGTTCCCCACTGCGACATCCCGACTTCCCGAAACCTCCGGTTGAAGCGGCTCGGAACAGGCTGGTTCGATGTCCACCGATGAGCCTGGTGCCAGTCCTTAGCCGGAACCATGCAGTCAGATCGGTCGAGCTGGCTTGATCTTCTTGGGCAAGAGCTTCGTCGTTTGCTCGTGACGCATCTCCGTTCCGATGCGCGCCTCGCTCACTCCTCGTCTTGCCCAAGAATCTGCTGCGCCATCACTTCCCTCCCGACTGCATACTTCCGGCTTAGGCCGGTTTGGGGTCCCCAACCTTCCCGCCTTTCGCATTGAGCTTGGGCCAAGGCTCGGCGCAATCATGCACCCATGAACTTCCTGCAAGCCGGCACTCGCCGCGCCGCACTGCTCGCGCTCGCCGCTTCGTTTCTCCTCACCGGTTGCTCGGGCCGCTACGTCATCACCACCACCAACGGTTCGAAGATCATCACGCCCTCCAAACCCAAACGCATCGAAAGCAAGTACGTCTACAAGGACGGCAACGGACAGATCGTCGAAATCCCCGCCATGCGCGTCCGCGTCATCGAGCCTTATTCGAAGGAGGCCGCTGGGGTGCAGACCCTGTCTCCCGAGCTGAAATAAGCCGCTCCACATACTTGCCCAGCAGGTCGGCCTCCAGGTTGACCTGCTCACCCACCTTCCGCTCCCGAAGGTTCGTCACTTCCCAGGTGTGCGGGATGATCCAAACCCGGATCGCCTTCGGCAGCACGTCCGCCACCGTCAGGCTGATCCCGTCGATCGCCACCGAACCTTTGTAGAGGAAGTACCGCATCATCTCCGCCGGCGGACGCACTTCCAGCACCCAATCCGCTCCCGACTGCTCCCACCGCAGAATCTCCCCCGTGCCATCCACATGGCCGGTCACAAAATGGCCGCCCAACCGGTCGTTGACCCGAAGTGAACGTTCCAAGTTGACCAGGGAACCTTCCGACAGCCCTTCGAAACAGGTCTTTCGCCAGGTCTCCTCCAACAGATCAAACTGCAGCGTGCGTCCCGCCTTGGTTCGACCCGCCTTCACCAGTGTCAAACAGCACCCGTTCACCGCAATGCTGTCGCCAATCTTGACGCCCGTTCCCACCCGGCGCGCCTGAACCACCATGCGAATGCCGCTCTTGGTCCGCCGAATCGAGCCGATCCGCCCCGACTCCTCCACGATGCCGCTGAACATGGGCGGAGTTTCTCCCCACCCCACCCCCGCCTTCAATCCCGATCCCCATCGCGCTGACGCTGCCGGCTGGTAGAAGTCTCCCAGTTCCCGCAATCTTCGCCCGTCCCATGAAGCCCGACGACTCACGCCCATCGCGCCCGTCACCCTCTTCTCCCCATGGAGCCCCCGACGAATTCGTCCAACCCGACGACGCCGTGATCGGGCGCGCTGCCCGCTGGTCGATCGCCCTCTTCGTGATCCTGGTCGGAGCCATCGTCGGCGGCGCTCTCTGGTTCAACCGCAAACCCGCGCCCGGTCCCGTTCAAATCACCCCGCTCGCCGCCCCGGTCGCTCCCACCCCCAACGCCCAGGCGCCCGCGGTCCGGTTCACCGACATCACCGACGCCGCGGGCCTCACCTTCAGCCGGTTCAACGCGGCCGAAGGCGAAAAGCTCCTTCCCGAAACCATGGGTGGCGGCGGTGCCTTCCTGGATTTCGACGCCGATGGCGACGCCGACCTCCTCCTGATCAACGGCACCGCCTGGCCCTGGGCCAAATCCCCGCCCTCCCCCAAACCCACCCACGCCCTGCTGAAGAACGACGGCTCCGGCCGATTCCAGGACGTCACCGCCGGCTCCGGACTCGACGTCGGCTCCCAGGGCATGGGCGTGGCCTGTGGCGACTTCGACAACGACGGCCTCGTCGACGTCTTCATCGCCAACGTGGGCACCAACCTGCTCTTCAAAAACCTGGGCGAGGGAAAGTTTCAGGACATCACCGCCTCGGCGGGTGTCGCGGGCAGCACTGACGAATGGAGTTCGAGTGCCGCGTTCATGGACATCGATCGGGATGGTGACCTCGACCTGTTCGTCGCCAACTACGTTCGCTGGTCGCGGGAGATCGATTTCCAGGTCGGCTTTTCCCTCGACGGCAAGACCCGCGCGTACGGGCCGCCCATGAATTTCCAGGGAACCTTTCCCCACCTGTATCGCAACGACGGTCAGGGACGGTTCACCGACATTTCCGCCACGTCCGGCGTCCAGGTCCGCAACCCATCCACCTCCGTTCCCGCCGCCAAATCCCTGGGCATCGCCCCCGCCGACCTCAACGGCGACGGTTGGATCGACTGGGTCGTGGCCAACGACACCGTGCAAAACCTGGTGTTCACCAACCGCCATGACGGAACCTTCGGTGAAGCCGGCGCGTTTCTCGGGCTCGCCTTCGACTCCATGGGCAATGCCCGCGGCGCGATGGGCATCGACATCGGCCGGCATCGCAACGACGACGCTCTCGCGGTCGGCATCGGCAACTTCGCCAACGAAATGACCGCGCTCTATGTCACCCAGGGCAAAGCCGGGATGTTCGCCGACGAAGCCATCGCCGAGGCCATCGGGCCGGCGAGCCGGTTGCAGCTGAAGTTCGGCCTCGTGTTCTTCGACTACGACCTCGATGGCTGGCTGGACATCCTGACGGCCAACGGACATCTCGAGGAAGAAATCTCCAAGATCCAACAGAGCCAGCACTACCGTCAGCCCGCCCAATTGTTTTGGAACGCCGGGGGCACACCCAAGGGAGGCGGGTTCATCGAAGTGAAAGCCGACCTGGCTGGCTCCGACCTCTTCAAGCCTCTCGTCGGCCGCGGATCGGCCTACGCCGACATCGATGGTGACGGCGATCTCGACGCGCTGCTCCTCCAGGCCCACGGACCACCCCTGCTCCTGCGCAATGATCAGGCCACCGGCCATGCCTGGGTTCGGTTCCTCCTCCGCGGCACCCGCTCAAATCGGGACGCCATCGGCGCATGGGTTCAAGTCACTGCCGACGGCATGACCCAATCCCGACAGGTCATGCCCACCCGAAGTTATCTTTCCCAATCGGAGCTGCCGGTCACCTTCGGCCTAGGCAAGGCGGCGAAAATCGACCACGTCGACATCCTCTGGCCCAACGGCCATCGCCAACGCATCGAGAATCCGAAGCTCAACACCGCCCACGCGGTCGTCGAACCCTGATCTTCCGCCCTCATCCACGTTCCACCCGGACGCTCACATAACGAGTCTCCGGCAGAATGAACTTCTTCACCTCCACCGCCACGGCATCGGCGCCAAACTCCCGCCGAACCAGGTCCGCGATCTCGACGGCGAGCGTCTCAATCAGGCGCCACTCCCGCCCCTCCCCCAACGCGAGCAGGCGCCGCGACACCTGAAAGTAGTCGATCGTTTGGGTCAGATCGTCGGCAACTGCCGCGGCGCTGACGTCGCGGAACATCGTCACCGTCAAAAGGAGGCGCTGTGGATTGGCCCGTTCGGCGTCCGGCACCCCCACCCGGTAGAAGACTTCCAGGTCCACCAACCGGATCTCATCCCTCGAGGAACCGCTCATCGCGCGCCGCCTTTCGACTCGCCGGCGATCGTTTCCAGCAGAAAACGCGTGGGCTGGTTCAGCGGCATGGTGAGAGCCTCCGGCATCGAAACCCACCGGAATTCCTCCGCCTCCTCGTTCAACACCACGGGACCCGAACTCACCGCCTGACACCGGTAGTTCAACAGCACGAAATGATCGTCCCGATAGAACTCCGTCGATCGGATGCAGTCCTGGACCACCACGAAGCGCACGTCGTCCACCTGCAATCCCGTCTCCTCCAACAACTCGCGCCGCAGTGCGGCCTCGCTCGTTTCGCCCCACTTCACCTTGCCACCCGGTATGCCCCACAGGCCGGACCATTTGTGCGTCCGGATCATCAGCACCTGACCGGCCGTGTTGAAGATCACCGCACCCACCGTCACGATCGGTGCCCTTCGCAGGTTCTCCGTGCCAGGCTTCAACTGCATGCCGTTCCGGCGCAGCACATCGCCCAACTCGCCCAGGTGCTCCACGATCAGATCCGGTGACGCATTCCGCAGTTGCTCGAGCCGGTTGTAGCCCGTCAACACGCCCACACTGTGAATCCCCCCGGCCTTGGCCGTCTCCACGTCGTGCTCCATGTCGCCGATGAACACCGTCTCGTCCGGCGCCAACGCGTGGGTCGTCAGGATTTCGTGGATCTTCTTCCGCTTGTCCCAGACCCCCAGGTACCGGTGCTCCAGGAACTCATGCAACCGATTCTCCCGCGTCTGCACCGCAAAATGGTCCGGATGCACCGTGCTCAGCAGCAGCGTTCGAAGACCCGAAGCCCGGCAAAACTCCAGAAACCGCCGCGCGTGCGGCAGTTCTTCGACCGAATCTCGAACTTCCCGAAAGCGGTCATGAAACCACTCCTCCAACTGCGCCATCGGAACATGCGGCGTGTACCGCTCGTAAAACCCGGTGAACGGGAGCTGGAACTCCGCCCGAAACCGATCCCGGGTCAATGGCTCGCATCCCGCCTGCCGCAACACATGGTTGGTCGCTTCCAGCACCGCCGGCAGATCGTCCACCAGCGTCCCCGACCAATCAAAAATCACGTTCCGAATCACCGGTCCACCGTAGCAACGACCCTACCAACGGCAAACACCGGGGAAATTTCCGTGGTTCCACCCGTTCTTTCCGGGTTAACTCCCCACCCCCGGATCTCATGAAGGGCGATACCCCGTACCCCGTCGGACACCGACTCGAACTGACCGTCGACTCCATCGCGTATGGAGGCGATGCCGTCGGGCGTGTCGACGATTTCGTGATCTTCACCCCATTCGGTATCCCCGGCGAACGGCTGCTCATTGAGCTGACCGAGGTGAAGAAGAATTACGCCCGGGCCCGGATCGTCGACATCCTCCAGCCCTCCCCCGATCGCACCCAACCCGTCTGCCGTTTCTTCGGCGATTGCGGCGGCTGCCAGTATCAGCACGTCGATTACCCCGCCCAGCTTCGCATCAAGCACGATCAGATCCTCAACCTCCTGCGCCGTCTCGGCGGCTTTTCCGAACTCCGCGTCGACCCCGTGGTGCCCTGCCCATCGCCTTACGGCTACCGCAACCGCATCATGGTCCGCAGTCAGTGGGACAAGTTCGCCCAGAAGCTGATCATGGGCTTCATCCGCCACGACAACCGACTCGTCGTCGACATCGATCAATGCCCGATCGCCGAACCCGCCCTGAACGAACAACTCACCCGCGTTCGTGCCAATCCTCCCCCCAAAGGCGGCATCAAGGTCACCCTGCGCATCGCCCCCGATGGCTGGCAGCTTCCTCAGGACTCGTTTTTCCAGAACAACTTCCACCTCCTGCCCAGCCTGGTCGAAACCGTGCGCAACGCCGTCCGCGACAGCGGCGCCCGGTTTCTCATCGACGCCTATTGCGGTATCGGTTTTTTCGCCCTCGAATGCGCCTCACTCGTGGAGCGCTTCACCGGCGTTGAGATCGACAAAACTTCGATCAAGTCCGCCCGGCTCAACCAGGAGCAACGCGGCATCACCAACGGCGATTTCGTCGCCGGCGCCGCCGAACAATGGATGCCGGCGCTGCTTCAGCGATTCCCCGCGGACCAAACCCTGGTGATCACCGACCCGCCCCGCGTCGGTTGCGCCCCACCCTTCATCCAGGCCCTGCGCGAAACCCAACCCGCCCAGATCCTGTACGTGTCTTGCCATCCCGCGACCCTCGCCCGCGACCTCAAGGCCCTCTGCGCCGACAACCTCTACCGGGTCGATCGGGTGACGCCGCTGGACATGTTCCCCCAAACCCAGCACGTCGAATGCGTGGTCGACCTCCGGCGGGTCCCCAAGGCTCTCACGGAAGTGGCACCGTCGGTTCCAACAGGTAATACAAGCACTCCGGCCTGAGCTTCAACGCCTCCGCGGTTCCGACCACCTCCCCGCGCGCTCCCGTCGCGTCCAGGGTCGTCACCTGAATGTGCGCCGCATCCGGTCGGAACAGCCGAACCTCGCCGCGCATCCGTCGCACTTGCCACGGCTCACCCCCGAGGCTCTCGATGCGGTTCACCCCGTTCTGCTGCGTCGCCCGCCACCCCTTGTTTTGTTCCTCCGACAGCACCTGAAGCAGGATGCGCAGCGAACGCACCAGCGGTTCACCATCCAACGCCACCGCCGCGACGTGCAGGTTGTCCATGTCCGATTCAATCGCCACCGCGCCCAATCGAATCCGACCCGCCTTCCCCAAATTCCCACTCGCCCCCTGGGCCCGAGGCGCATCGAAGGTCATGAAGCCCGCGCCGTAGTCGAGACGCACTTCCCCCGTGCTGCTCACCACCGTGCGGGCCTTCCGATCCACCCACTTCGACAGATCCGAAATCCGCGAGGTGCCCGACCCGGTCGGTTCAAAGCGAACCTTGGTCCGCCCAGCGAAGTGAATGAGGGGATCCACCCGCTGACCCGGCTTCCACTCCGTCCCCACCGGCACATCCTTCATCCGGAGTTCGTCGAAGGCCGCCTCCTGGGGCATCGGCGTTCCCTCCAGACGCAGCAGTTTCGAAGGGTCCAAAACCACATCCGCCAACACCTCCCCCGCCGACACCAGCCCCAACCGGTAAATCAGCGCCGCGGCTGGGAACTGACCGATCTGCGACGGTGCCATCAGGGTCCACGGCTGCATCCAGAATTGCGGTTTCACCCGCCACTCCGCGCCGTCCAAAGCGAAATGAACGATGGCGTCCGTGTCCTGCAACGCTCCATACACGGCATAGAAAAGGGGCGCCTCGGATCGGTACCGATTGGGCCGCGTCCAGGTGGTCTCCGAGATCATCGAAGGCTTGCCGCCGTACTCGATGTCCATGGCGGGATGGTCAAAGCGCAACCCCTTGCCCGGCTCTTCCGGATCAAAACGAAGCGCCGAACGATCCACGTAGGTGTTCCCGTCCCGCAGACTCCATTCGGAGAAGGGTCCCTGGTTCCGACAGCCAAAGTACCCGTGCCGATCCACGAAGTCCCCGACCGTGTAACTCATCTTCTCCAGCGGCCCGAACACCACCGGGTCCGCCGTCGCCCAGTTGGAGGGCGTCACCAACCCGTCGAATCCCTGATCCCGGAAGAACTGCACTCCCCGGCGGTAAAACGCCGCCTGAGTCTCGTACAGAAACGCCGCGGTGTCCTGGTCACGAACCGTCTTCCGCTGGGCCATGTCCCACAACGGCCGAAATCCCATGCGGCCTTCCGTCAGTTGATCCCGGGCATCGTTCACCCCGCCCCACGCGGCAACGGCCTTGTCCAGTGAACCGTATTTCGCCGTCAACCAGCTCCCGAACTGGCTTTCCAGCCTCCGCAGTTGCGGTTCGGGCAGGTTCTTCGCGCTGAAGGTCCAGAAAAAGAAGGAGTCCTCGTTCTGAATTTCGACCCCCATCAGGGCGGGCTCCTTCGCCAGGGTACCCCCTCCCGGCAGAGGTGCCTCCAGCACCGCGCGCCACCAGGATTCCCACTGCTGCTGAAACCCGGGGTGAAACATCAACGCGGCGAAGGGATGTTTCGTGCCGTCGTAACCTTCCAGCCACGACAGCCCGGCCTTGGGTTTGAACCACAGCGGGAAATAGATCGAGAGATGGCTGTAGATGCCCTCTTCCTTCATCGCCGCCACCACCTCCGCCAGGTGCTTCACCCGGTCCGGTTTCAACTCGCCCGTGGCCTCGTCGAACACGCTGCCGTGGACCCGCACCAAATTCACCCCGCGTCCTGCCAACATCCGGGCACATGACTTCAGTGCTTCACCGGATACGCCGTGCGGCGGTCCATTCACCGCCCAAAACCGCACCGGGTCACCGGTCTTCTCATGAACAAATCGGCCGTCCCGGGCTCGAACGCGTCCCCGCTCGCCCGCCACGCGCTCGTTCAATCCCCGCAGGTCCAGCGCGCTCCCCGCCACCACGCCCGAGCTGGCAGGCCGAAAATCAAACCATTCGGTGTCCGCCTCCTGTTCCGCCGCCAACGCCGGGACGGAACCCATCCCGACAACCCCAAGAAGCCCGACCATCAGCCCCTGGAATCCCCGGATGGCCAGCTGGGTCAGCATGCCGGCTTGGATTCCGCGGGGTTGGCGTTCCCTACCTGAAACTCGTCCGCATGGTACGAACTCCGCACCATCGGGCCGCTTGCGACATGGACGAATCCCAGCGCCTCGGCCTGCTCACCCAACCAGGCAAACCGGGCGGGAGGAACAAACTCCACCACCGGCAAATGCTTCAGCGTCGGCTGCAAATACTGTCCCAAGGTCAGGATGTCGCAGCTCGACGCGCGCAGGTCCCGCATGGCCTCCAACACTTCCTCCGTCGTCTCCCCCAAACCCAGCATCATGCCTGATTTGGTGTGCATCCGGTCGCCCCTGCGATCCTTCACCTTGCGCAGCACGGTCAACGAACGGTCGTAGGTCGCGCGATGCCGCACCGACGGCGTCAACCGCCGCACCGTTTCCAGGTTGTGGTTGAAGATCTCGGGTTCCGCCGACAGCACCAACTCGATGGCGTCGTTCTTGTCCTGAAAATCCGGCACCAACACCTCGATCACGATCCCCGGGTTCCGGGTCCGAACCGCTTCAATGGTCCGCCGAAAATGCTCGGCGCCACCATCGGGAAGGTCATCCCGTGCCACCGCCGTGATGACCACGTGCTTCAAGCCCATGCGCGCCGTCGCTTCCGCCACCCGCTCCGGTTCGTCCTGCTCCAGTGCCAGCGGCTTGGCCGTGCTCACCGCACAGAACCCGCAAGCCCGCGTGCAACGATCGCCGGCAATCATGAACGTCGCCGTTCCCTTGCTCCAACATTCCCAGTGATTGGGGCACCGGGCACTTTCGCACACGGTGTGCAACTTCAAGTCCTGCAAGAGGTTCCGAGTCTTCGAAAACGCCGCCGTCGTGGGAAGCGGCAGTCTCAGCCATTCCGGCAACCTCGGGCGCGCCACCTTCGACGCTTCCAGTGTCGTCATCGTCCGGCCACTCTAGGCGGACCCGACCAGGACGCCACCGGTTTTCTGTCCCGATTCCTACACCTGCCTTGACTCAGCCCAACCCTCCCAAGTCAATTCGACCCACACCAAGCGTTGATCCCCAACGGTCCAACCCTTCCCGACATCGAGCGCACCATCCCAGCGGCCCCCGACAACTTCCCAAGGATGTCACCCACCCGCTCTTCGCCACCATCGGCTGACCCATTTCCCTGCCATGAACAAACAGGAAGTCCTGAACCTCATCATCGCCAAGCTCATCGACGACGCGGAACTCTACCTCCGGGCCGCGCGCTCCGCCCAATTCGAGGCGACCGACGAACAGAGCAAG
>CAUJJW010000380.1 GCA_963205105.1 Verrucomicrobiota bacterium
CGCGCACCGCTCGCCGACACATCCGACGCGCCCTGATGCTGGCCGGGCGGATCGAAGAAGATCTAGCGGCCCTGGGTAACCCCGACACCTCCAAGCCTCTGTTGGAGCGTTACGCCGCGGTGATGGCGTTGCCCATTGATCTCGAGCAGGGCCCCGAGATCTCACGCCGACGCGGCCGACTGCTCACCCGGGTCGACACCTTCATGCGCTACCTCCAGAGCGAGTTCCTGGCGACCGATCCTGCTAAACCTGACGGATCCAATTGAAATCGATGGAGTTCACGCCAAGACGCGAAGACGCCAAGGAAAGCCATGAAATCGAGGGATCGGGAACCTTGCAATCACCCGAGTTGTTTCGTTCGCAGGTCCGTTTTGGCGCGAGCCTCTTCCGTGGACGGTCCTTCTTTGCGTCTTCGCGTCTTGGCGTGAGATCCAACTGAATCGTCCCGCTAAGGACCCTTGAGACTGGCGAGGAAGGCCACCAGATCGCGTAACTCCCGGGGCGTGAGAATGTCGGCCAAACCTTCCGGCATGGCCGAAAGCCCGCGCCGGCGGTCGGCGATGTCCGACTTCTTCACGGTCTGCACCCCGGCATCGGGGGTGTTCAACACCAGGTCGGTTTCCGTCTCCTTCTGAAGCGTGCCGGCGAACTCCCGGCCATCGCGCAGTTCGATCATGACGTTCTCGAACCCCGCCGCGACGAAGGCGTTGGGCTCCAGAATGGCCTGAAGCAGGTATTCCCGGGGCTTTTCGGCGCCGATCTTCGCGAGGTTGGGCCCGACAACTCCGCCGTCGTCGCCGGCCTTGTGGCAGCGGAGGCATTGAACCGCTTCCTTTTGGTAGAAGACCTTCTCTCCCTCCACCGGATCGCCGCCCACCAGGGTGTAGCGCCGGGCAGCGACCGGATTGGTGCTGACTAACGTCGCTTCGAAACGGGCCAAAGCCTGGCGGACCACGGCGGAATCCCGGCGCTGGGCGGCTTCCAGCAATTCCAATTCCACCTCGCGCGGCGCTTTCCCTGCGGCGGCCCGGTCCAACCACTGCGCCAGCAACGACGCTGAGTCCTCGGATTTCAAGCCACCCAGGTTCACCAGTGCCCCCTGCTGTTCCGCAAGGCTGCCGCTGGCGAGGGCGGTTTGAATGGGGACGAGCACATCGCCGATCCCCAAGCGCGTCTGCCACCGCATGGCCTCCGTACGCACCGGCGCTTGGGCGTCCTTCGACGCCTCGCCCAACACGACAGGCAGGCTTTCATCGCGCCAACCACCCAAAACGGCGAGCGCAGCCACGCGGGCTGACACTCCCGCCGCGGTGTTCCGAGCCAGGGCACGGATCGAAGGCGCCAGCGAACGAATGTCCAAACGACCAGCGGTTTGAACGGCAGCCACCACCACGGCATCGGGACCCTTCAAGAGTTGAGGAAACCGAGCCTCCACCGCCTCGCGCGCCGCGCCGGGATCACGCTTCGCCACCGGCCGCCAGAGTCCGGTGACCGCATCCCGCCCGGGCGGTTCGGGGAACACCCCCAAATGATGCAACGCTTCCACGCGCGACGCCTCGGAGGCCTCGGACCGCGCCGCGAACTCCGCCAACGCTCGGGCCTGAGCGGCGCCTCCGACGCGGAGATTGGCGCTCAGAACGCGCCGACCCAGGGGCAGTTCCATGCCGTTCCATCCACTCAAACTCGCCAGCGCGGGAAGCGCGGCCGGGATCGGCAGGTCATGGATCGCCCGGGCTGCTTCGAGCACGACGGAGGCGTCCGGATCCTTGAGAAAAACGGCCACCTCAGGACGTTGCTGACGACGCAACGCGACCACCGCCGCGCGCCGGACAGCCGGGGACACATCGTCCGAGAGTGCAGCGAGTTCCACTGCCGTATGGGTCGTCACCAAACCCATGACACCTGCGTGTCGCAAATAGGGATCCTGGTCGTTGTTCGCCCGCAACATGTCGACCAACGCCTGGCCGGATCGACCATCGCCCAAGCGTCCCAGGGCGATCGCGGCGAAGAAACGCGGGCGCGGTTCGGGGTCCGCAAGCCGCCGCTCCAACGCGGTGCGGGCCCGGGCAAAACCGGCATCGCCGAGCACCTTGGCCGCCTGAGCGCGCACTTCGGGGTCGGCATCATCGAGCAGCGTCACCAGAAGTCGGGCGCCACTCGGCCGGAGCCGCGCCAATTGCCCCAAACCCCAGACGGCGTGCAGGCGCGCGAATCGTTCCTGGCCGGAGGACGCCACCGCCGCGAGCAGATCCGCCCTGCCCTGGTCCACCAGGGCGAATTGGGCCCGCTGCCGCACGCGCTGATCGGGGTGAGCCAGCAGCGGGGCCCATCCCTGCCCCGATCGACGGCGGCTTCGGTTCCCCTCGACCATGAAGTCGGGTCCGAACGGTTGAGTGCCCAGCAAACGACGGGTCTCGGCGACGACCGGCAGTTGAACCACGGTTGGGTCGTAGGCGCGGTAGATGCGACCCTTGCCCGGTTTATCCCAACCCTGAACCCAATCGCTCCAATACAGCCCGCCATCCGGTCCCACTTCGACATCCGTGGGCAGCATGTTCCAAAGCAGTTCTTTCGCCTCGGTCACCGCGTAGCCGGCTCCCTTGGGCTCCACGCCGATGCTCCAAATGCCGCCAACGGCTCCGCGGAAGTCGGTCATGAAAAAGCGGCCAGCCAGGTCCGCGGGCAACCCCACGCCGGAGTTGTAGGTGATGCCCGAGGGCCCTGCCCCGATGTTCGCCAACGGCGGGATGAGGTAACCAATCTTCGGCGCCTCCTTTGGACGCCACATGCCTTCGGAATTCCAGGGACCCCGCGCATTGGGCGATTCGATAAACTGCCAGCCGATGTGCCACCCGGAGTCGCCGCCTTCAACCAGGTAGGTCCAACGCGCCTGGTCGCCGCCGTCCGAGTTGTTGTCGCCGGTCCAAAGATTGCCCAGGTCATCGAACACCAGTTCCTGGGGATTCCGCAGGCCGGTGGCGAAGATTTCCAGTTGGGAACCGTCGGGTTCGCAGCGGAACACCGCACCGGTGTCGGGAACCGACAACCGCCGGCCTTCGCGCGTCACCACGTCCGCCCCGCGATCCCCCACGGTGAAATACAGCCGTCCATCCGGTCCAAACCGAAGCCCATGCAGGTCGTGTCCCAGAAAACCAACGCGCACCCCGAACCCGCGGCTCAACACCGCCCGCTCGTCGCTCACGCCGTCGCCGTTCGTGTCCCGGAGTTTCCAGAGGTAGGGAATGTCGGTGAACCAGACCTCTCCATCCCGGGCGAGCACCCCCGACGCCAAACCGCCGACGAGCAGGTTGAAGCCGTCGGCGAACACGGTGGAAGACGTGGCGCGTCCATCGGCACCGCGGCGGATCTGCTTCACCCGTTCCGAGAACTGTTCCAGCAACGACGCGTTCTCGGCGAAGTAATGCCGCAGCATCCGTTCGCGATCCTCAACGGTTCGGTTGGCGAGGTCGGCGTCCAGCAGTTCGTCGGCCATCCGGGACCATCGTTCGGGGGTGACCCCTTTCTTGTAGCCTTCACTGGGCCACTCGGTGCGACCGCGAATGTCGAGCACGCCGTCCGAATGCCGGAAGGTCTCCACCACGTAGAGGTTTTCCTCTTCGTCGAAACTGAACGCCACCGGGTTCGCCAGGTCCGGTTCGGCGGCGATGAGGTCCACCTTCCATCCCTTGGGAATTCGGAAGTTGCGAATGGCTTCCACCCCTTCGTTGGAAGCTGCGGCGACCCGGGGGCCTTGGGGCTTGGCGGCGACGCCGTGTTCCGCCGCGGACAGGCGGAGCCATGGGAAGATTCCAAGGAGGGCACACAACCCGAGGCGCTGAACGATGCGGGGCGACATGAGCGGCGCACCATAAGGCCGGATACTGGACTGGCAAGTCAGGGCATGACGCGCACGCAGAAGGGCAGCGCGTAGGCATGAAGGGAGGTGACGGAGCACGCTGAATCCCTGAAACAGCCGACGGTCGATCCGTCGCAGAACGGTCTCTTCGTAATGGTCCAAGGCCTCCGCGGTCTCTCGAACACTCGGTTCAATGTAAATGTCGGGACTCGAACCCATTGGAACCCAGGCGAATTCCAAGATATTCAGTCAGGCGCGGTCGGATGGGTGCTTTCGCTTCTCGCGAGCGTGACAAACTGGGCCGGCGTCAGAAGGGGAGTGGTCCCGACAACGCGCTTGGGGAAGTGGCGCAGGTTACCTGTCACCAGCGGGACGCCTGCCGCCCTAGCGCACTCCAGGAATGGGAGATCATCTGGGTCTGGCAGATCCACTGCGGCAGGCTTGGGCGGAGCTTCGATCCGGAAGGCTTGGCTGCTGATCTTTGTCAGGACCAGTGTGACTTCGGTGGGCGGAAGGTTGAACGCTGGACGCAGCAGCACTTCGAGGTACTCGGCCGCAATCCGATCATCGAGGGCCGCTTGGACAGCGCCTGAACGGAGCCACTCGACAATGCGCCCCGGGGGTCCTGCGGGTGACAAAAAGCCCGAGACGATCACATTCGTATCGAAGACCGCGCGAATCATTCGGGAAGGGTGCTCCGGGCCTTCCGCGTCGCAGAGATTTCGCGATTGATTTCGGCCAGCGGAAGCCGACTGGCGCCGCTGGCTGAAGCGGTTTCACGGATGCGGCTCAGCGCAAGCCGGCTGCGTGAATCCCGGATTGCCCGAAGGACGTTTTCCGGGTCCTCAGTCGCATCGACGCTCACCAGAATGGCGACCGGTTGGCCATCGCTGGTGAGTAGCAGTTCCTTTTCTGCCAGCAGCCGCTGCTTCAGCTGTCGCGGCTGTTTGAGATCCTTGATGGCGATCAGCTTCATTCGTGGATATCCTTTTAAAGACCTTTTAAGTATGGGTCAAGCCATCGGGCTTTCTGCTGTCCTGGAAAGTTTCAGTGGGGCAAAGCAACAGCTGGAATGTAAATGTCGGGACTCGACCCCACTGGAACCTCGCTGAGGGCCAAGGGCCCGGATTCATTCCAGCCTTGGGCAACGCCCAAGGACCGTGACCCCAGTTGTCACAAGGGCCAACGGCCCGTTCCATGGATGAGACAACCGCCGAGGGATGAGGAGACCCAGTTTTGCGACAAGGTATGGATTGGATCGGGCCTTCAGCCCTGAGGCGGTTTGGGCTCTGGGTCCTGGGGCGAGTGCCCCAGGCTGATATGGCCGCGCGCCGTTGGCGCTGGTGAAGACAACGGGTTCAGGGCGTCATTCAGCCGAAAACGGGTTCAACAACCTGACCCCGGTGTGCGCCACATCGGACACGTTGCGGGTAACCAAGGTAAGATCGTGGACGACGGCGGTTGCCGCCAGCAATCCGTCCACCGTGGAGATGGGACGGATCGCGCTAAAGCGACCCCACACATCCGCGACCGCCACCGTGATGGGAAGGACCTGATCGCCGAACGTCTGATCCAATCCCGCCAGCCAACGTTCCAACGCGCCGGCCTTGAGGGGGTCGTGGAATCGCGCTCGTTCGACGCCCTTTCGCAATTCGCCCAGCACCAGAACGCTCAAGAAAAGGTCGTCGTCCGCGACGGAATCAAACCAGGCGGCCACCCCGGGATTCATGCGCGTTCCTTTGCGCCGCTCACTGGCGACGTTGGTGTCCAGGAGGAAGCCGCTCACAGCTCCACCTCGCGGCCCAGATCACGGTCCCGGGCGAAGTCCTCGTCCGATCCCACATCTGGCATCGCGAGCAGGTACTCCTTGAGAGACGGCCGTTTCCCCGAGGAACCCAACAATGCCTCCCGCAAGATGCGACGGTGCTCCTCCTCCATCGAAACCCCGTGCTCGCCGGCCCGCTGCTTCAGCTTTCGCACGAGCTTTTCCTCAATCTGTCGGACCAGAAGTTGTGCCATGACACTCTTTTCGCGATATCTGCTATCATTGCTAGCACCACCGCAGGCATCGAGGGAAGCCGGAAGTTCGACCTCGCACGCTGGCATGATGACGAGGACCGAAGCCACCGTGATCACTGCCGCTTGGCCAACCCAGCTGTCACCCTGATCCACCCGGAACCGCCTTCTTCCAGATGGGCACCACCCGCTTCATTTCATCGATCAACCACTGGCACGACTCGAAGGCCTCGCCCCGGTGCGGCGACACGATTTCCACCCACAACGAAGCCTCGCCTACCGGCACGATTCCCACCCGGTGCACCAACCGGACCGACTCCACCCGCGGCCAACGTTGCTCCAGCGCATCGAACAGCTTCCCAAACTGATGCACCGCCATTGGTTCAAACGCCTCGTAATCCAGGGCGCGAATCGCATCCGAACCCTCGGTTCCTCGGACAATGCCCAGGAAATGCAGCACCGCGCCGGCTCCGGCGGAAGCCGAACGTCCGCGTCGCAGAACGTCTTCGTCCAGCGGTTCCCGCACCACTTGAAGGTCGCGTCGCATGGGGATGCTGGTGTCGGGATCAACCACCCTGCACAGGCGGGAACAGCGAGACTTCATCGCCATTCTTCAATCGGTGATCCGCGTTCTGATACTCCAGGCCCACCGCCACCAGGGTGGATTTACGCACCTGCTCGAACCCGGGGTGCTGATGTCGGATTTGCTCCAGCAGATCGCCCAGGCAGGCTTCAGGTGCCAATTCGTGGACTTCGTGGTCCGCGCCGGCGAGGTCCTTGAACCAGGACCAGTAGCGTACCGAGACGGTCATGCGGCTTTCGTGGGGCGCGGCGCCGGACGCTTCACCTCCCCGGCCAGAAAGATCTCCGGTTTGAGAACGGCGATGAAGGGCAGGTTCCGGTAGCGCTCGGCGAAATCCAGGCCGTAGCCGACCACGAATTCGTTCGGGATCTGAAAACCCGTGTAATCGGCTTTGATCTTGATCTGTCGGCGCGCCTTTTTGTCGAGCAACACGCAGGTGCGCAGGCGGCGTGGTTTGAACTGGCGCAGATGCAAGGTGACGCGATCCAGCGTTTTGCCCGTGTCCAGAATGTCATCGACCACCAGCACGTCCTTGCCGCGCACATCGGCGGAGGTCTGCTTGGTCAGGAGGCTTTCGCCGGCGGTGGTACCGCCGCCATAACTGGACACCCCCATGAAATCGAGTTTCAGCGGGAAATCCAAATGCCGGATCAGGTCCGCCAGAAACAGAACGGTCCCGTTCAGGATGGCAACCACGACCGTATCCCGTCCGGCAAAGTCCCGGCGGATCTCGCGTCCCAGTTGTTCGACGCGCTGAGCGATCTGGTCCGGGGTCAGCAGAATCCGATCCAGGTCGGATCTCCAGACGGCGGGGATCGGCAGTGGTGGAGGTGGAGGTGCGGGCGACTTCGGCATGATTCCCTTTCGTCCTATCGCAGCTTGGCCAGTTCGGCCGAAATCTGTTGGCCCAGGGAAGACTGGGGGGCGAAGGCGAGGCCGGTGTCCAACACCCGCCTCGCTTCGTCGGCCTTGGATTGGCGTTTGAGGCGCCGTCCCCAATGGAGGGCGATTTGTTGACGCTGGGACGCGGTCATCGTGTCGGGCTCCTTTTCCACTTTGACCCAGAGCCATTGGAGATCGGCGATCACGACCTCGCTTCGACCCAGGAAATCGGGCATGTGGGCGTTGTTGAACGCGCGAGTCAACCGGGTGCGAAGCCCCTGTGGATCGAGTTGAACGGCACGATCCATGTACTCGTTGCCTTCCCGGACCAGCTTGAGTTGCGTCGTGGGCCAAAAGGCATCCCGCCCCTTGAGAGTGTAAACCGAGCCGAGCAGCGCCAGAGCCGGTGCGTTGCTGGGTGCGATGGTCAGCAGTTGCCGAAGGTAGCCCTCCGCCCGGCCGACCGCCGGCTTGTCGCCCTCCACGCCCGCGTCGTGACAGGTGTCCCCCAGGGCATACAGCAGGGTGACGTTGGTGCCTTCACGAGCCATTTGCTCGAGCAAACGGGCTTCGGCGGCGGACAGCGGCGAAGCGCCCTCGGCGGTTGGCGACGCCCAGCCGAACCAAAGCGCCACAACCCACATCATCGCTGCTGGAAATCGGGGCGGTTGCATGGACGCTGGCATCCTTCCTCACCAAACGCGGTTCGATGGCTTTAGGGTAGGTCAGATATGGCGCGAGTCACTGTCGTCTTTCGTCGCGTAGCCGGTGTCCTGACGACGGAGGTTCACCTCGTTCTTCTTGAGGTAGGCCTGGTAGACGTCGTCCGCACTCATGCCCAGGACCTGGGCCATGCTGATCAGGAAGTGGAACAGGTCCACAACCTCGACCCGGGCGTTCTGCTCATCGAACTTCTGGTACTTCGCCCACCATTTCCAGGGCACGCTGTCGGTCAGTTCCGCCAATTCCTGGGACATGGCCCGGCAGTAGTTCAGGATCCACTTCGTTTTGTCCTCGTCCGACATCCCGTCGGTTTGGACTCCGATGCGCGTATTCAGCGCCTTCTGCATCCGGAACAGTTCCTGCAATTGGTCGGGCGGCGTCACGAGAACTACGATTTTGATCCTTGGCCCGGCCAAGCAAGCAGAATCCCGCTTCGGAGCTTCCGCCGGGCGCATCTCCGTGTTGTCGGAGGACACGGCCCCCTTTTTGACAGGATGAACACGATGAACAGGATGAAATGCCGCTCCGCTTGGGATCCTGAGCATCCTGTTCATCCTGTGAATCCTGTCCAAAACCCTCCGATGCTTGGATCTCCCTTCCACAACTCGGAGATACGCCCGATTCCGGCTTCCGCCGGGCACCTTGACCCCCCTCGAAATCACGGCATAGCTTTCGCCGTCCGCTGTCTGCGTCACCTCATCTTGCCATGGCCAAAGTCACCGTCCTACCTGCCGACGTCTCCGCCGAAGTTCCCGCCGGCGCACTTCTGATCGAGGGAGGCGAGGCTGCGGGCGTCGACATGGAGGCCGGCTGCTTCAACTGCTCCTGCGGCACCTGCGTGGTGGAGGTCGTCCAAGGCATGGAAAACCTCGAGGAAGCCTCGCCCGAGGAACTGGACGTGCTCGACCAGTGGAACAAGGACCCCGAGAAGTTCCGCCTCACCTGCTGCGTCAAGGTCCGCGACGGCGACATCGTCATCCGCCAACCCGCCCATTAGCGGACGCCGAAGGCAATCCCTTCGATCGGGCAACACTTCCGCCCGCTCACCGAAATCCGCCTTCCCGCTCCGGCACTGCAAACGCCATGCCAAGCGTCTCCACCCGAGCCAATCCATCGCCGCCCCTGCGCGAGGATCGCCTGTGGGCCGCGGTCGGGGCCGAGTGGAAACAGCTGGGCGGCAGCTTTCGCCGGCACGGTTTCAGCTTCGAATGGCATGATCTGAAACCCGACCAGGACGTCGACTGGGGCTGCACGTTCCATGAGAGCAGCGTCGAAATCTGCCTGAACTTTGCCGGCGAAGGTCATGTCGCCGCCAAAGACGACCGAATCGAACTGCGCCCGCGCATGGCTGGATTCTACGCGCGCGGATCCGAACCCCTTCAGGCGCGTCGACGCGCCCATCAGCACCATTCCTTCATCACCGTCGAACTCGCCCGCCCGTTCCTGCGCGAGAACCTGGAGGCTTATCGCACCTGGCTGCACCCGGTGGTCACCGCCATTCTCGACCACGACCACGCCCGTTCGGCGGTTGGCAACACCTTGCCACTCACCCTCCGACAGCAGGAGTTGCTCGCCAGCCTGCGCAACCCGCCCGTGCTGCTCGAAGCCCAGGTGCTCTGGTACCGCTCCAAGGCCATCGAACTCGTCGTCGAACTGCTGTTCCAACCTCCCGGCGATCGCGAGTTGTTCTGCGCCCGAGCCAAACGCATCGCTCATCACCGGGTTGAAAAGGTCGTCGCCCTGCTCCGCGAGCGCATGGCGGAACCGCCCCCTTTGGAAGAACTCGGACGCCTGGTCGGTTGCAGTCCCTTCTACCTCAGCCGGACCTTTTCGTCGGAGATGGGCCTGACCATCCAACAGTTCCTCCGACAAGTCCGTCTGGAACGAGCCGCTGAACTGCTGCGGTCCGGCCGCTTCAATGTCACGGAAGCCGCCATGGAGGTCGGGTACTCCAGCGTCAGCCACTTCAGCCAGGCGTTCCACGAACAGTTCGGTTGTTGCCCGGGCCTTTACCCCGTCAGCACGCAGCCCTTGCACAACCTCCGCGCGAAAAAGTTCTGATTTGCGTCAAGGCCACGATCGCCGAACCTGTGCTCCGATCGCCCGTGCTGATGCTCCTACCATCCACTTCCGTACCGTCGGACCGTTTGCGTCCGGTGCGTCCTTTGGCATCCCTCCTGACCGCCCTGGCCGCGGCAGTTGTTGGCGGATTCGCCTCCGTCCCTGAGGCCTTCGCCCAAGGCAGCCCGGATTATGAGCTGCCGCCCATTGAATACAGCACCACCGAGGCTTCCAACCGGATCACCCGACTCACCGCCCAACTCAATGCCAGCCGACCTCCGATCAACGAGGGCCGGTTCCTCCGCTGGCTGCTCCAGGAAACCGGCGTGCCCGTCGAGTCGCAGGTGCTTGTCTTCTCCAAGACCAGCCTCCAGCGCGACCTGATCACCCCCCGCCAACCTCGATCCCTTTACTTTAACGACGATCTCTACCTCGGCTGGGTCCCTGGCGGGCTCATGGAAGTCACGGTCACCGACCCCAAGCTCGGCATGGTGTTTTATGCCTTGGACTCCCGGGACACCGAGGCACCGCTCCGTTTCCAGCGCGACGGGGATTGCCTGTCCTGCCACGGCGGGTCCATGACCCGGAATTGGCCGGGCCTGATGATTCGCTCGGTCTACCCGGATGGCCGTGGAGAACCCATCACCTCCGCGGGTTCCACCCTGGTCACTCACGACACCCCGATCGAACAGCGTTGGGGCGGCTGGTACGTGACGGGCAAACATGGGGACACCCGCCACCTCGGCAACGTGACCGCCCGCGACGGTGGCCGTGACGCCATCCTGGATCGCGAGGCCGGCGCGAACCTGACTTCGTTGGAGAAGTTCTTTCCCACCGGGAACTACCTCCGGCCGGACAGCGATATCGTGGCGCTGATGGTGCTGGAGCATCAGGTTCTCATGCACAATCGCCTCTGCGAAGGCGCCCTCCGCGTCCGCAAATGGTCCCACTACCAGCGTCAGTTGCAGAAGGAAATGGGCGAACCCATCGCCGATCACCCGGTCGGAACCGCCCTCCGTGTGCTCACCCACGAAACCGACCGCATTCTCGAAGCCCTGTTGTTTGCCGACGAAATCCAGCTGCCCGACTCCGGCATCCAGGGAGCCGGCGATTTCGAAAAGGCGTTCGCCAAGAACCGGCGCCCTGACGGTGCGGGTCGCAGTCTGAAGGACTTCGACCTGCGCACCCGGCTGTTCAGGTTCCGGTGCAGTTACATGATCTACTCGGAAGCCTTCGAATCCCTCCCGGCCGATCTGAAACACAACGTGCTGCGCCAATTGGACGGAATTCTGACCGCCGAGAATCCGCCCACCAAGTTCGCCCATCTGCCCGCCGCCGAACGGGGCGCCATCCGCGACATCCTGCTCGCCACCCTGCCCGCCTATCCGCGGTGATGCCGAATCGCTTCGGTTACGCCGCGGCGATCTTCGCGGCGTGGGTCTGGATCTTGCGGATCGCGGCGGCGATCTGGTCCATGTCATCGCGAGTGCCCAGGAACATGGTCTGGGTGAACCAAACCGCCTCGCGGCACAGCTGGTCATTCGCCGGGCATTGGTTGCGTTCCGCCCAGGAAGCCAGGACTTCGGGAGGGTAAATCTTCCGGTACGCGCGACTCTTCAACGTGGCTTCGATGAACGCCTCCTTGTTCAAGGGGGCGTATCCGGTCGAACCGGGAATGCCCTCGGCGGATAACGCCTTCAGAAACGCGGCCCGGCTCAGGCCCGCGAACGCCGCCGGGTCATACCGGAACATGTACAAGTGATAGGCGTTGCGGGTGCACCCCGCATACATGCGCGCCGGACGGATGCCGGGGATCTCCGACAATACCCGGGTCAGGTAGGCGGCGTTTGCTTCGCGGGTTCTGGACTGCGCCTCCACCCGCGCCATCTGGGTCATGAGCAGCGCGCCCTGGAACTCGGTCAGACGCAGGTTGGCGCCTCGGCAACCGGAAAGGCTGGCATCAAAACCGCCGATCCCGCGCCCCCGACCGTTGTTGTGGAAGGCATGGCAGCGCTCGGCGATTTCAGGATCTTGAGTCAGCACCGCCCCACCCTCGCCGCAGTTGAGATTCTTGCTGGCCTGAAAACTGAAGCACCCCGCGTCACCCCACGTGCCCACCTTTTTCCCCCGCCACTCGGCGAGATGCGCCTGGCAGGCATCCTCGACCAGTCGAACCTTCCGTCGCCGGGCGATTTCCAGCAGCGCGTCCAGATCCGCTGAACTGCCCCCAAGATGCACCGGCAAAATCAGGGCGGTCCGATCCGTCATCGATGCCTCCACCCGGCGTGCATCGATCTGAAAGGTCTCCGGATCGGAGTCCACGAACACCGGCAAAGCGTACTGGAGCAGGATCACGTTCAGCGTCGCCACGAAGGTGTACGGCGGAAGAATCACTTCGTCGCCCGGACCCACGTCCAGTCCCCCGATGGCCGCAAACAAGGCGCTGGTCCCATTCGCGGTGGCCACGCAGTACTTGGATCCCGTGAGCTGGGCGTAGGCTTCCTCAAAACGGTTCACCCGATCGCCGGAACCCCGGAACCATCGACCGCTCTTCAAGGCTTCCATCCATCCCTGCTCGTCCGTCGCATCCATCACCGGCCAGCGGGAAAACGGCGCAGTCCGAACAGGCTTTCCCCCCAGGACCGCCGGGCTTTCCGCGCCCAGCGCCACCTGCGGAAAGCCGGTCGCCGACACCAAAGCCGCCGTGCCCGCGCCGCGCAGAGCCATGCCCGCGCCGGTGCCTGCGGTTGCCTTGAGAAAATGACGACGCGACCAGGAGGTTTTCATAGGGAAGCATTGCCTTGCTATCCCTCCCACCTCGCCCCGTCAAACCTCCACTGTCGTGTTGCGGTAGATCCCCGGCCGAACCGTCCGCGGTTCCGCCGATGTGTTCCGAAACGTGACCGTGCCCTCGCACACCACGCCACCCTCAAAACGGACCGGGCCTTCCACGTTCAGTGCGTCACACCGAACCAACGACGGCGCGGCGCCGGGAAACAGTGCTTCGAACCCGGCGAGCAACCGGTAGTGCCGGGCATCCAAATCCACCGTGGGCGGAACACCCCGACGGGCGGGCGCCAGGACCAGTCGATGATCGGGCGTCGTCTCGTAGGCGTCTGACCGCAAAGCGACCAGGTCGCTGGTCGATTTCACCGGCGAAAAACGGGACCGCGGCACCACCACCGCGCCGGTGTGTTCAAAGGCTTCAATCGCCGCGCCCATTGCCGACTCGAGCTGAACCACCTTGGGTGACGCCGGATCCTTGGGATCCACGGTCTTGGTGTTGGTGATCAGCGGTAGACGCATGGCTCCCCCCTGCTCCTGGAGCGCCGCGGCGAGGTGATCCAGCCGGACCCACAGATTGTTGGTGTTGAAGAACCGGTGACGGGCGATGTCCTGAAACACCGCGTCATCCTCCTTGCGGCATTGCGCCGATTCGCGAAGCAACAGCCGCCCACTCGACACCCGGCGCGCCAGGTGCCCCCCCTTTCGGTCCGCGGCGGTGCGCTCCGCCACTTCCATCACGAAGGAGAGATCGCTCCCGGCAAAATAACGGAGCAATGGCAGATTCACGGTCGCCCCCAGGTTGTCGGAGTTGGACACGAATCCATAGCGAACACCCTGCGCCAAAAGCATTTCCAACATGCCGGAATTCAGCAGGGACGGGTAAAAATCCCCATGCCCCGGGGGGCACCATTCCAAGTCCGGATCCGCCGGCCAGAGTGCGGGTTCCCAGGTATCGACCCAAAGTTTGGGAACCTTGCTTTGCAGGAAATCCACCGGTCCGGCGGACATCAGCGCCGGGTACTTGGCCAGAAAAGCCAGGGTCTCGTCGCGGGTGGTGAAGCTGTTCATCAACACGAAACGCGGCGTGGCCTCCCCAGTTTGCCCACGCAAATGAAGAATCTGGCGGGCGATGAAATCGAGAAACGTCTCGCCATCACGGACCGGCAGCAGCGACTTGGTCCGATCCAGACCCATGCCTGTTCCCAAACCACCGTTGAGCTTGAAGACCGC